>JAUCGK010000013.1 GCA_030378085.1 Candidatus Parabeggiatoa sp. HSG14 | reverse complement strand
ATATTCATCAACTTATATCGAACTCAGGTTAAATACTCATGGAAATAACATGTAAGCCTTATTGTTGGTTTCTGTCGAGCATTTAGAGATGTGAGCATCGCGTCTCTACAACATAATCATAGAATGATTTATAGCAAATCATTATTTTTTAGAAATTTAAACATCGAGTCTCGTAGAAACACTGTGCGTAACATCAGTCAATAAGGATTCAGGATTTAATAAAATCCGATTGAGGCAAAAGTTTGCGGAGCAAACTTTTGCCTCAATCACTAAACCTGACAGGTTTTAAAAACCTATCAGGTTTGACAACTTCAAGTTTTGGATATTATAAAATTCTCATTCCTAAGTTCAAAATTTATACTATAGACATTCAGAAAAATAACTTCAAAAAACCTTCGAGGTTAAAGTTTTTGCGTGCAAAAACTTTAACCTCGAAGACAGGTTTCTAAAATCTGTCAGTTTGGTGTGTGAAATTATTTATGTGAAAAACTATAGCTCGAAGTTTACGATTTTTACAATTTGGCGACATTATTTGGGTAATGACTCATACAAAAATCATACACAAAACTTTTAAATCGGTGAAATTAACAATAATCTTCACCAATTAAAAATTTATATGACGGTAGGGTGAAGTTCATAAGGATTTCCAAAAGTCAATATTTTACTTAAAGTTTTAGGAAATCCTAACTTAGAAATGAGGATTTTATTGAATCTTCATTACTTTAATGAACGAAATAACAATGATGAAAGTATTGGTTAATTGACCATAAATTACAGTTTGGTGTAAAAAAATAATAGACTATCAATATTTTCTTGCATTATACCTAAAACATGGTATTATCTTGAATGTAAACTAATGTTTGTTCATAAACAAGAAAAATTTTAAGGTATTTGGTTTTTAATGATTAGGATTCTTAATTATTTTAGCTTAACCTTTTACCTTTGTGGGACTTATTTTCAAAAAAAACGACTGGCATACAAATGCGTAAATTATTATATTTAATTATTTTCTTGATGGTATGGACTCCAATTGTAGAGGCTGTGAGGGTAGATTTTCTAGCACCATCCTTTACTTTGTTAGATACAAGAGGTGCTCCCATTAGTTTGTCCGATTTCAGAGGAAAACATATTGTGCTAGAATGGTTTAACCCTGATTGCCGGATAGTGCAACGGCATTATCAGGATAAAACCATGCATTGGCTTGCCTCTAATTATATAAGTCAAGAAGTGATATGGTTGGCAATTAATAGTACCTACTACATGACTCAAGAAGATAATATTAGGTGGAAAGATACTAAAGGCTTGCATTATCATCTTCTCGGCGATTTTACGGGCGAAGTTGCTAAACTTTATCAAGCAAAGAGAACACCACAAATGTACGTTATCGATCCAAGGGGTATTTTGATATATAAGGGAGCTATTGACGATAATTCTTCTGAAAATAAACAATGGATTCTCAACTATGTGCAATCGGCTTTGGATGAATCACTGGCGGATATGCCTATTAGTCACCCTAAGACTGAACCGTATGGCTGTTTAGTAAAATATAATGAAGAGTTAAAAATTAAGAATTAAGAATTTAAGTAAAAATTTAAGAAAGAAAATGAAAATTTCCAAAACAACATTATTATATAGAGTTTATACCGATTTAACGTAAACCGTTGATTAACATAGATTTGAGTGTTTTACTATATAGTGTTAGATCAAGAATTTAAACTAAATTGGTATAAAATCTACAAACGGTCAACATTTTTCTAAAATTTCTTTTCAAAGTTGAAATTGGAGGGATGACTATAGTCGTCTTACTTTTGATGAAAGCACGTATAAAATGGGTAGAAAATGCTTGTCTTGTGGGAAAAGCTGATAGTGGTCATGGTATAGTAATAGATGGCCCTCCCGAAATTGGAGGACATAATTTAGGGGTTCGCCCGATGGAGATGATATTAATGGGGTTGGGTGGTTGCACGGCGATGGATGTTTTAACCATTCTTAAAAAACAGCGGCAAGATGTGACTGATTGTATAATAGAAATTGAAGGACAACGTTGTGATGAGTCCCCTAAAATTTTTACTGAAATTCATGTTCACTTTATAATTACTGGTCATAATTTAAAAGAAAGTCATGTAAAACGGGCAGTTAATTTATCTGCTGAAAAATATTGTTCTGTTTCTGCGATGTTAAGTAAAACCGCTAAAATCACTCATGATTATAAAGTGATAGAAAAAAACAATATGCCTACGGTTTAATTATTTTTTATTCATTAATATTTCAAAAAAATAATTTTTCATTGTTTTTATTGTTCTTTTTGTGGTCAATAAGATTTTAAATCACTGAGAAATAAAAAATTTTCCAAAAGGTAAATTTTTTCGGTACTTCAATTTTCACAATTATCTTATGGATCACTACAAATAATTTTCATTTTGTGCTTGACAAAGTTTTGCAAAATCTTCATAATATCGCCTCTTTTTTAAAATTCATATTGGCTATGTAGCTCAGATGGTTAGAGCGCGGCATTCATAATGCTGAGGTCGGTGGTTCAATTCCACTCATAGCCACCATATTTATCCCTCCCTCCTCAAAAAAATAGCATTCAATCGCCATTCATCTAAACACATTTTTTATCCCAACTAAAAAAATCTAATTGGTTGAGATTTTTTAATCAGTGTCCATCCTTCAATAAATTTGTTTTATCCCCTATCATTTTAGCGTATCCGAAATTTTTGGTATGAGTGTTAAGAAAAAACTTCGATAATCAGTATCTTCTCTAAATTCTGTGGAAAAAACCTGACAGGTTTCCAAAACCTGTCAGGTTTGGGCGAGTTTACCCACATTTTTTGAGAAGATACGATAATCACCCATCTAACTCCCCTTTGCCAAAGTAAAAAATAATAGAAAAAATTAAAAACTAAATTTTCAATCAAGCTTAATTAGGGGAGTATGATCTCAATTTGATGTACTTGGAGTTCAAAGCTTTAGCTTTGGATGCCCTGTCAAGTGAACTTTAGATTCCACTCAATCATCAATAATAATGATAACCAATGCCATTAATTGTATCGGGGTAACGTGAGTGATTAAAAATCCCAAAAAATTCAAATTGAAATTACAAGGTTTTAATAATTTGACAAAAACCTTAAGTTTTAATATTTACGATATTTGTTATGCCAAAACTGAGCAACAACGCAAAGGCTATATTGAATATATTGATGACGTTTATAATGCTGAGCGTCTGACACAAATTTTGACGAATGTAGCAGATATTATAGGTGCTAATATCCTCAATATTGCGCGTCAGGATTATGAGCCACAAGGGGCAAGTGTTACTATGCTGATTTGCGAGGAACATACCTTTTTAGATCCCCTATCTAATGAACAAACACCTGGCCCTTTACCCGATGCAGTGCTTGCCCATCTTGATAAAAGTCATATCACCGTACATACCTATCCTGAAAGTCATCCCGATAATGGTATTAGCACTTTTCGTGTGGATATTGATGTCTCAACATGTGGCTTGATTTCGCCCTTGAAGGCTTTGAATTATCTAATACATTGTTTTGATTCTGATATTGTTATTATGGATTATCGGGTACGGGGATTTACTCGTGATAAAAGTGGACGCAAACATTATATTGATCACAAAATTAATTCCATTCAAAACTATATTGCTAGAGATACCAAAGCACTTTATCAAATGATTGATGTGAATGTGTATCAAGAAAATCTTTTCCACACCAAAATGATGCTCAAAGAATTTGACCTTGACAACTATCTTTTTGAAATACAGGTTTCAGATTTATCGAAATATGAAAAAGATAAAATTGAAAGATACTTACGCCGTGAAATGATGGAAATTTTTTACTCAGAAAATATTCCAAAAGTTTAGCGAACAGTAAAAGGACTCCAAAATTGAAGTTTAAGGGGTTGAACTGCTCCCATTAATAAATAACCTGAGTTCGATGTAAAAATAGAGTTAATTCAATATCGTTCCCAAATTTTATTTGGGAACGCACTGTCTGCCAAGCATTGCTTGGCAAAACTCGAAGCAAAGCTTCTTCTGATGCATTGTGTTCCCAAATAAAATGGGGGAACAATTGTCACAATTATCAGTGTATTATATAACAAATACAATTAGTTATATTCATCAACTTATATCGAACTCAGGTTAAATAAAACTTTTCGAGTTAAGTCAGTTATTACTCTTAAATTTATTAGAGTGCAGACTTGAGCTACTTTAATTTTGGAATAATTTATTTTTTAGATATTTTTTAAGTTGAAAGACTAAAATTGAGAATATTGAAGCCCAATGTTTTAGTGACACTGGAGTCGTTGAGTCACTGCCATTAACTTAAGGATTTATGTATTTATTATCAACAAGATACATTGTATATTTGGTTATATTTTTTTCTAAGCAAAAATTATGCCAAAATAAATACTCCCATAATTTCAATTGATTTCGGGTTGCGTTATTTCGCTATGTTTAATAAGCTAACTCAATCTACATTATAACTTTTTGATTAACAACACTTTTTTTCTTAAGTTAATGGCAGTGAGTCGTTGAGTGGGATTGCTTATAATCAATGACTTACAGGATAAAAAATCACTCAATTTATTGGCATATAACGAGAGAGAGTACTAAATTGACTTCGAGGAAAGTTTTTAGTAGATTTTAAAACAAGTAAGCGGGTTCCATTTGTTGTTTTGAAACGACACTTCTAAATAAGAAAAAGGTAATAATTACCAACATGATAAGTGTGATACCACAAACTATCAAATAATCTAACCATGACAACGGCAACAAATCTAACTGTCCAGCGATAATATGGTCGATGTAGGGTTTTTGTGTGGTGACGATTTCCAGTTGCCGGGCGAGTAACCATTGCATGATTTTACTAATGATTATGGAAACTACCATAGCAACTCCAAAACTGATACCAATTTGCGTAAATACCATCCAGCGTACTTGTTGCCCGGACAGTCCTTTAGTTAAAAGAATACCGTAATTATGCTTGCGGTGCGTGATGACAATCCCGACTTGTACTAGCAAAAGAATAATTAAAAATATGAGAAAAAATGGGCTATACAACCAGTTAAGGATAATCATTATCGCATCTATAAAACGAAAGCGAACGAGAGCATCATCGTAAGTTGGGTGAATATAAAAAGCTTTGCTTTCTTGTTGTGGCAATTGAAAACTTTTGATTTTTTCGACTTGAGTTGCTAGGACTGTGCGATTTTTGACATAAGCAAAAGCTTTCTGATAACTGCCTGTTGTGGCAATTATATCTATTTTTGTCTTCGTATTATCACTACAATCGACTCTATTCCCTAGCTTTTTTTGGAGTAACGGAAAGGCACTACAGGGTTGACATTGTGAATTATCTTCTTTGCAAGTAACAAGGTAGCTACTGGCATCATATTGAAAATAATGACTTGCTAATTCCTCTGTTATTTTAATAAAAGGGGGAGAAGGCTGCTGATTTTTTGTTTTTAGAGGAATCTCACTTTGTTTGGCACATGCAGTAACCCAGTCTTTGGGCAAAGGTTGTTTTTCCATGTTCACTTTGTAGCGTTTTCTTGTAGGATTTTGCAAGCAAGCCAAAAGTTTTGTCATGGTTTCTTCAGATAAACCACCTTCAGCGGACCGTATTTTCAAGTTTTTAATCCGAGTGGTTTCGTTACCTTGAGCTTCAGGGTAATAGATTAAACCTAAGTTGGGATAGCGTTTAACCAGTTTTAAGGTATTTAGGGTACTTAGTGGGAAAAGAAATGCCAAGTCCTGCATAGTAGGAATATGTGATTGCCAATGAATATGAAAGGGGAGTAATTCTGTTTTTCTACCCACTTTGATATCCAACCACAATGTATTGTTAGACAAACAGTATAACTCATCCAATTCGGTGACAGCGTTTGGTATCATGAAAGGTAGAGATTTGGCTTGTAATTCATTTACATAGACAGCACAATTAAAGTATTGTTGAAACAAACTTCGGTTCAGAACGATGTCTAGTGGTAAATCAGTCAAATCATTTGCTGTTGTTGAATCTAACGGTTTCTCTATGCCCATTTTCCACAATGGATCATCAAATGAAACTGCCCAACCATCAAAAAGCACTGTTGCTTCATCCCAAATTTTATTAGTATCACAGCCTTGGTTTGGCAAGCCAACTTCGTGACATTCCACTTCGCGGTAAGGATAGAGTTTGAGGTTTATTTGTGAAAAAGTGGCTTGCAATAAACTTCTATCTATCCCATCGCTATTATTCGTTGCTAACCAAATGGGGATACCGGCATCTTCTACATAACCCACAGAGACATCAACAAATTTATTTAACAACCCTTCTCGCCCTCCCCATAACAGTAAAGCCAATATCAACGTTAAAAACAACAACATCGTCAACCAAAGAAAATCACGATTAGGATTGCCTTTAAAGGTGCTACGATACCATTCAGTCCAACCCAGTCTTTGCCACGCATTTATTATATTTGTCATCATTCTTCACACTCATTTATCCAATTTTCTTTTAACCACTGACGATCTCTGGGAGTACATGCCTTATCTTTCACAAAAAGAAGGTCATTCATTTTCATCATATTTAAGTCACTGATATGATGATGAGTCACCCAGATAAGACAACGTTTTCCTTGCCCTTTTGCCACCCATTGTTTAAGTACACCCATCACTTGTTTACGTGTACATATATCCAGTTGTCCCGTCGGTTCATCTGCGAAGAGAACATACGGATTATGAACAATAGCTTGCGCTAACGCTGCCCGTTGTTGTTGTCCACCCGACAGTTGTGAAGGAAAGCTATCTAATAATCTTTTTTTATCTACTTTCTCTGAAGGGAGTAAGACTTCATCAAATGTTGCCTCAGCAATTTTTAATGCTTTATCCCATTGTTCTTTTTGTAACAAAAGTGGGTAAGCAATGTTTTCTCTGACTGTTAGATGCAAAGATAATGTACTGGCTTGAAAAGCAAAACCAAAATGATCCCGACGAAGTTGCACAATATCTTCTGACAACTTCTTTTCAGCAGTGTGTTTAGTAAATAAATAATTCTTAGAATTACCAGGAAAACGCCAAGTTACCGAACCTTCAGAGGGTAACTTTAATGCAGCAAGCAAATACAATAAGGTACTTTTACCTTGTCCACTCGGTCCCATTAAAGGTAGTGCCGCTGTTTTGGCATTATTGATGTCAAATTTATAGTTGATCTTTTCTAAGATATTCTTGTCGTTTTTAGACCAACTTGCTGTTACGTTGTTAAGTGTAAATCCCCAATTCGTTATCATAAAAATCCTATAGATAATCAAAAGTTTGTACGCCTGCTATTACAGAATTATTTACAGCAAGAATTATCTCAAGAAAATATCCAAATCTGGATAAGTTGTATTACATGGCTTTCTGATAAAAAAGAAACCCCATTTATGATCTTGCTCGTATTTAAAACCTTCAACTGTTATTTTCTTTTTCTTACGCCCTTTCAATTGGTTCGCATTTTGTGTGCTAAAAAGTACATGGCGAAATTTGACATGGGTGATATTTAATCCTGAATAGTTTTCTATCATGCCAATCAAGTAACGAGCAATCATTTCTCCCGCCCGGGTTTGTTTTGTCCAACCTGTTGAATTATCTGATTTAAGTTCAACAGCTAAAACATAGAGTGTGTTTTCTTTTTGACAAAAAATGAGGTAGTCACATTTCTTTTTTAAAGTTTCTATAGAATTGAGTAAAGGATGAATTTCTATATTATTTTGTTTATCAAGTTCCAGAGTAAACGTTTTGATATGACCTTTTTTCAACTGGACAGATTGGCATTTAGAGCTTTTCTGAGTTTCTTGTAAAGTAATGAGATTTCCCTTGTCACCCTTATAGTGGAACTCATTATTCGTTGATTCCCTAAGCAGTGATAATATATTGTTCATACACTTTCAAACACCCGGTAATAAATATTTTCCGTCGTGTTATCTAATACATCAATCGTTGTATCAATCGTTTTGATAGTTAAGCCGGTTTCTGATACTTCGATGGGTTCAATCGTGTTATTAGAGAAAAAGTAAGCACCTACTTTTCCCTGATCTAATACGGCTTCCTTGCAATAGCCAAATTCAATTCTATCTGCGTCAGATGCCTTGTTCAACATAATCAGATTGTTAAATTCTTTAATGATATAGTCACTATGGGTACTCAAAATCACTTTGAAGCCTTTATTGACGGCTTTAGCAAACAGTCTTGTCACAATCAGTTGATTATCAGGGTGAAGATTTAATTCTGGTTCATCTATCATAATAATGTCGCCTTTTTGGGCAATATGTCGAAAATAAAGCACTAAACCTGATAATGATTTTACGAGTGACGATGAAATATGGATATCTAATTTTTTTTGACTGTGTTGTGGTGTAAATTTGATGTCTCCATAGTCAGAAACAGAAACTTTGCCTTGTAATAATGTTTCAATTTCATCTGCAAAATCAGTAAAACTGCTCTCATTTCGAGTAATATAACCTAAATCATTGATAAAAAACAAATAATCTCGAATAGCCAAAGGGTAACGTGGTATGATATTTTGAACAGATTTTACAATCGTTTCTACATCCTCTTCTGCTAATACTTTATGTGAAAGCTCATCCAGAGTAGCTGCTTTTTGTTTAAGAACCTCTTTTGCTAACATATTAATTGCGGTACGTTCCGCTGGAAAAAAATAGACAGAATGCGGTAAAAATGGCTCTGCGGTTATTTTAACAATCGGTGTTACCATTTTAGAAGCGAAGATTTTTAATAGGGCTTCATTCACTTTATTTTCATTCATGCCTATTTTATATAATCCATAAATTAAATAAGCCATATAAGACTTACCCATATTATTTTGACCTGCAAAAATAATAAGTGCTTTAGATAAGTCAATTGCCCCCGTTTTAATTGTACCTAAGTTATTGACTTCTAAACGAAAACCAGCTTTTTGTCTCTCCATATTACTCCTTAGTTTCTAATAGATGTTTGTGGTTAGTTTTAATTTTGGTCATGGCAGAGGGAAGAGGTTTGTTCTATTCCTGTTTAATCACTGATGTTACGCACTCCCAAGAGTTGCCGCATAGTAAGCACTTATGATAAGCGTAGGAGATTTTGCAAGACTTTTAAAATGTAAGAGAAAAGCAACATAAGCACTTCCTTTGAGGTCATACCAATTGCCCTTGATTTCCAAGTATAACGGTTTCCATTACAACGCTTCTAATCGTTTTTTACAAATTAAAAGCGTTGTGTTCTATATTGAGAGCGAAAGAAACCTATTTATGGTAAAAAATCTATAGGTAGCCAGTAAACGGTTTGATTATACAAATTATGCTCATAACTATAATTGTCATCAGGACCCAGTGGCTTGACGGTTCCAAACTTCAATTTCGGCATTTTTCTGCCTTTTGCACTCAATGGGCATGAAGGCGTTGAACGAGGATATTCAAGGGTAAATACCACTTTTTGAGTGGAGTCATTATACACCTTTTGTAATACTTTTCTGATAGACGTTACCCATTCTATCAAAAGAAGCACTTCACATCCCTCTATTCTTTCACGTATCTCCCTGATGGAATATTGCAATAAAGGGCTGTCTTCACGCATGGGTAGAGCCTTTTTACGAACCTTTGCCACAAATTCACTGAGCACTATATCTTCTTGCGGATAACCACCAATGATTTCTTGTATTTGTTTTTTCAGTAGCCGAATAAACTCTTCTCGTTGTTTTCGTACTGGAAGACGTACCAAGTTTTCAAATGGTTTGAGTGAACTTAACCAATTATCTAAGTCATCAGCTGTCAGCCAAATTTCTTCTTGTACTTTGTCCTTATTCGTTGGGATATAGAAATCCACCACGCGATGATTAACGACGGTTGTACATTGTTTGCCTAAGTTGGAACATGCGGATTCTTCAATCCACTTCCAATACAAGACAGGCATACCGCCCTTTGAGGCCATACTTCTTCTTAGGACATTATCCAATGCATCACCACCAGCTAAGGCTTGTTCAAGTTCGTTGATGAGCGCACTGGGAGAATAATCTTTAACTTGTTCAAAAACTTGTTTTGCTAATTGCGTTTGGTTGAGGGATAAAAAGTAGTCAGTGCGGGCAATCGTTTTTCCCTCAAATTCTGCTGGTAAAACTCTATCAAGCAATTTAAAAGCTTGGGTTCTATAGGCACTATAGGCCCACCGATAACCGCGTGAAGTACGTGCTTTTGATGTTTGAATAAAGAAAATAGCTTTTCGCTCAAAACCATTAAAATCATCAACAATGCCATAAGGTAATTCATTTTTTTTATCGCCATTATCGCCAATAACAAAGAGAATTTTAGTGCGATCAGGACAAGGTTCCATGTCTTCTATAGCCTGACGCAAGCCATCAAACAATTTTTCGGGATAATCATCTTTGTCATTGCTGGTTTCTTTGACTTTGTCAAGCCGTTTTACAAATTCTTGCCAATTTTCATCAGTGGCTTGCTGGTTTGATTGACAAGTTGTTGTTGATAAGGGCATGCCTTCACAAATCCCACCTTGGCAGCTTAGATCAACTCTTGAATCTGCATAAGTATCTCGGTAAACCCTAAAACCAAAACGAAAGGAAGTTTCTTTAAAATCAAGCTCACTACGAAGACCATAAGCAATATCCTCTACAGCTTGCCTAGCAGCTTCGATATAGGGGCCCATACTGGCTGTGCCATCTATTAAAAAGAAAATATCGACCAATTTCATGTTTGACAAAACATTTTTATACTGTTTAAAGCCTTCAAACCCAATGCCCGGGGCTGCAACATGGTAAAGCTGTTCACCTCGGTTAATATCCAAAATAGGAATATGAATGGGTAGGGTGTACCAAATATTGCCGCCTCCCAATTCAATACCTTCCCTGTTAGAATCTTTAGATTGTAATGAAATGCGTTCTATATGCTCTTGTGGACGCATACCTAATGTGGTATTCCAAGGAATAGTACGACCATATTCTACCCAACCGACTAAGGGAGGCGGTTCAGAAACACCGACTAATGTGTGTGAATCTATAACAAGATAACGTTGAGCGTCCTTATCATCGGCATAGATGAAGTATAAACGAAAACGAGAAAGTTGTTTGCAACGTCCATTGCAAGGGCCTTGATAACTCGGATAAGCTGGCACAGTGGCGGTGCTTGGATCTTTACTGTCAGGGGTTTTGATAAATATTTTACGATCCAGTCCTTTATCGCTTTGAAGTGGCGCGATAGCACATAACAAATCTTGTTTATCCATCCATCCTAATGGTCGGCGTGTTCCCACTTTTCTCACTTGAATACGTTGATGACTGAGGCGTAGTGGTAACAAGGCTGCCCCGAACTTAATTTCTTTGTTAGAGTTACGACTGTCAGCATTCTGGTATATGGACGCATTATGACTTAATACCCGTACAAAATTGCTAGTGTCAATAACACCATTTTCCATAAATGCTGAAAAATCATAATCAACACAACTACCTTCCCCAGGCAGTGCTTCGCTGATTGTACTTATCAAAAACAATGATAAGCCACTTATCAAAATAACAAATTTCTGCATATTTTCCGTCTCCATTGTTGATAAAAAAACTTTGTCGGATTATTGAGAATATACTAAAAACGCCCGCAATACCTGCCAGGTTTTTAAAAACCTGGCAGGTATTAAATCCGAAAACTTGAACGTTTAGAGTATCTCGACATTTTCTTCAGTTTTCGGCTGCATTAAGAAAAGCATTTAATTCACTTATTAATTCAGCTTTGTTTTGCCAAGAGGTACATTTAGCCCCAAGCTTATCCCACACTTCACATTCTTTTGTTGTGAGTACAGTCAAACCAATACGCTTTCGACACCAAGCCAACGATACCTTCCACTGTTGATTAGTAAGGGAAGTATTAAGGCGAATATTGTCGGTTAAATACAATACGCTCCCAATAATATCACCACTATTGGCTTTGTTTTTGATATTGGTATCTAATTTACCTAAATCCTCAAGTGCCCTTAAATCCCTCGCACCAAATCCTATTCCATTCTCAATTCTGCCAAGAATAGAATCAGAGCCATCTTCTAAATTTAAATATCGTAATTGATTAGAGGTTAATACGGTATGAAGTTGCTTACCACTTTGAATCGTCAGTAAAGTAAAAGGTAATTCCAATCTCCTTAAATTTCTCTTTACATTTGAAAGCACCTCAACCAAACCGTTTTTAATGGCTTTTTTTTGTTTACGAGAGTAATTTTTGGATAGAGAAACTACGATGAGTTTATGATTACCAGCAAAAAAAGTTTGGCTGTCACAAGAAGAAGGCTGATTAGCAAGTTTTTTTATGTCATCACGTTCTTTTGTAAGTTGATCAACCTTATCCTCAAGTTCTGTTATGGTTTCATCACGTTTTTTTGTAAGTTGAGTCAACTTTTCAAATTCTTCTGTGGTTTTCTCACGTTTCTTTGTTAGCCGCTCTAGCTTATTCTCAAGTTTCTTGAGTTGAAGATTGGTTCCCTCTTGTTGTCTAGCCTGTTTTAATTTCTTTTCTCGCTTAAGCCTCTCAATTTGAGATTTAAGCTTGTCATTTTCCTCCATGAGTTTATCAATTCCTGAGTTTGCCTCATTACACGTTGTCTCAAGATAGTTTCTATTCGCTTCAATGCGAGTTTTTTCTTGCTCAAGTTGAGAAATCCTTTCTTGAACTTGTACAATTTTATTTTTGCACGTTGCCAACTTTTGACTAGTTTCTTGACACTGCATTGCCTCCGCATCTTTTTGAGGTGGTTGTTCACAAGTCTTATCATTGCTTGCAGATAAGTCATCACGATCCGGAGAAAAGTTAGTCTGCGTATTTTCTGTCCTCTTTTGAGACTGTTTAGGCAAAGCAGGTTTGCAAGGTGATGAGCCTCCAAAATTACCCACCTGAAATTTCACATTTCCTTCTTCTTCGTCTATTAATTCTACACAGACATTAAAGCGCAATCCTTTCAAAAATTTTGCTTGTTTTTTACTAAAAACCTTTTTTAGCAAATTCCTTACAGTACTAACAGTTGTTGCTTTTATAGGTTTAGTCAAAAAATCCATATCCCAAAATTGTAAAGCTTTTATATGTCTTTCAAGTGACTTACGATTTTTTTTGCTCTCAACGTGTAGTAAAATTAAGGGATAAAATTTATTGAACTTAGGTTCTGATCTTGCTGAATGGCTAAGATGTTGAAAACATACAGGATAAAATTTATTAAAGTTTTCTCCTGTTATTTTTTTGTTTGCGATTACCGCCAACAGTTTACCTCCGTTTCTGTTGCTAACCACATAGGGAATAATACTCAACCCTATTGTATTTGTTTCTTCATCTTTAGTGAGAATATCTTTCTTGTTTATAATGGCACTAATACCAGAGATATGCACTCTACGATGACGGAAAGTCTTTCTCGACCATTTTCCCTTTGTGTGTGTAATACAGTGTCCTGATAAATCAATACCCAACCCAAGAAAATTCTTGCTGGGTAAAATACTACCCCATAATTGCGCTTCTGATTTTGAGAACACAGTTGTTGCATATCCACCCAAAAATCCAACAACAACACTAATCAGAAGAAACTTTAATATTTTCAATAAAATACCTCCTTCTTTTATAGAAAAGTTCATCTAAGCAAAGGAATAATTGTTAAGACAGAGTTGATTATTCAGAACTCAGCCTTAACATTTTTCCAATTTGCTTTTTACATAAAGCTTTTTAATGTGCCTTTTAAATTACTTAAAGCACGACATTTAGCCTTTACCTGTTTCCATACAGAACAACTCCCACTTGTCAACACAATCAAACGTCCTCCCGCCTTATTCCATTTCAATAAAATATCACGTTGTTTTTGATTGACTGAGTCGATTCGTTTGTTGTCTGTAATGTACAACACCCTGCCTACTTTTTTTCGTTTACTTTTAATAACCTTACTTAAATCAGCAAATGCCTTCAAATCTTTGGCTTTAAACTGCATACCTGTTTCAAGTTTACCCAAAATGGAACTACTTCCGCCTTCTATCGGCAAACGTCGCAGTTGACTCGAAGTTAAGAGGGTACGAAGTTGTTTACCACTTTGAATAGTGTACAAAATAAACGACCTTGATTTTTTCTTTTT
Organism: Candidatus Parabeggiatoa sp. HSG14; assembly: GCA_030378085.1. Lineage (GTDB taxonomy): Bacteria > Pseudomonadota > Gammaproteobacteria > Beggiatoales > Beggiatoaceae > Parabeggiatoa. Next base: position 20,329 of record JAUCGK010000013.1, on the reverse strand, counting down.
AGCTTTTAATACTTCAAAAAAGCTATTGCGAATCGTCTTTTGTTGTCCCCCAGAAAATGTTGATAGGGAGACAACTACGATTCTGCCCTTGCCTACTGACTTTGCCTTAGGTTTAGGTGTTTTTATAGGTTTTGGTATTGTTGACTTTTTGGCAATTGGTTTTTTAGGTGTTTTCCGTCTCTTTTTGCCACCAGCAGTTTTCGGCTTTCGCGTTTTTTTTTTAGCTTTGTCTGACCTTGTTTCTATAGGCTCATCGACAGATACAAACCGCGTTTGCTCAAGTTTTTCTCTCTCCCTCTTGGAAATTAATTCATGATAAAGGTATTCAATCCGCTTAATAAGTGGGAGATTTACTAGAGCATCTGACTCTTTTTGAAGCAGGGTATTATCCGTATTAAGCACATCCAATGTTCTTTTTACTTCATCAAGTTTGTTTTGAATAACTTTAGAAGTCCGGCTATTCATCTCTGTCTGAATACCGTTACTCTCTGATTCTAGTTCTTTGAGTGTATTCTCAAGATTACCAAGCTTTTTAAGTAACTCATTTTTACCAGAGGATGACTTTTCTTTATCAGCTTCATCAGCCTCTTTACCAGAGGGATTTTCTGTCCGTGTGTCAGAATTCTTATCTCCTTGTGAGTCATTCGGATTTTCTAGCGTTGTCGCACATCCTACCAATAAACACACAAAACTTACAAAAATAAACTTTATTTGCAAAGTAGTTCCTCCCATGATTTAATTAGACATTGCAAATTGTTCTTCAAACAGGACGAATTTAACAACTATTCTTTCTCCTTTCTGTGGGTATCACATTTCACCCGCAATTAACCGCTTTAATTCATTCAGTTTATCAAAACGTGTTGTTACCTTGCTTTCCAAACTTACCTTCTGAGCTTCAAGTTTTGTAATCCGATCTTTAACAGCCAGAACTTGCGGATTTTGTTGTACCTCCAATTTCTTGGCATCAGATAACAATGTATTCAGATTACCAAGTTTAGTCTTCAGTGCCTGATTTTCTTGCTTAAGCTTAGTAATCCATTTTATAGGATTTCTTTCCAACTCTTGAAGTTCAGTGAGTTTATCTTTTGATTGAGCTTGTTCTTTAGATGATGTATTGGGACTTTTTTCATCTTTCTTAGGTGGGTTTCCCTGACAACCCATAACAAACAAGCCGATAACAACACTCCCCAGTATCAACTTTGGTATTTTTTGTACCATAAAGCCTCCTTAATGTTATAAAAAGATTGGAAATTCTAAGGTTGAACTACTGAACGTTCATTGGCTTGCTGTTTTACATCAACCAGTTGTTTGTTCAGTTTTTCAACCTGTCGCTGTAGTCCCATATTTTCCGTCTCAAGTTGTAAAATTTCAGCATCCAGTCGGAAAATTTCAGGATTTGTTTCAACGAGCTTTTTGGTTTCAGCCAGTTGTTTTGTTAGCTGCTCAACTTGGCTTGTCAGTCTATCATTCTTTGTTTCAAGCCAAGTCAACCACGGACTCGTTTTTTCACCACGCCTTTGGGTGGTATTAGTAAGCTTAATAACTGCCTTAAGTTCTTGATTTTCTGTTCTTAATCTAGCCAATGTTTCCTCAAACAATGCCGCCTGATTACATTTTGATTTTAATTGTTGATTATCTTGCTTAAGCCTCCCAATTTGTGATTGAAACCTACTATTTTTCTCCAGGAGTTTATCAATTCCTGAATTAGCTTTCTCAAACTGCATAAGCTGCATATTAAGAAAATCTTTTTCTTTTATCACATCAAATTTTTCCTGTTCAACTTGAGCAATATCAGTTTTAAATTGATTAATCTCCCCTTGAAGTCGTGCAGTTTGATTTTTGCATGTTACTAACTTTTGGTTAGTTTCTTGACACTGTATTGCCTCTACATCTTTTTGAAGTGATTGTTCACAAGTAGATACTGAATTATCACTACTTGCAGACAAGTTATCACTCTCCAGATTTTCTGTCGTCCTATTTTGAGACTGTTTAGACAAAGCAGATTTGCAAGGTGATGAATCTCCAAAATTCCCTACCTGAAATTTCAAATTTCCTTCTTTCTCGTCTATTAATTCTACACAAACATTAAAGCGCAATCCTTTCAAAAATTTTGCTTGTTTCTTGCTGAAAACTTTTTTTAGCAAATCCCCTACAGTACTAACCGTTGTTGTTTTTATAGGTTTAGCCAAAAAATCCAGTTTATGCCATTTTAAACTCTTTATACGTTTTTCAAGTGACTTACGATTTTTTTTACTGTCAACATGTAGTAAAATTAAAGGATAAAATTTATTAAACTTAGGTTCTAATCTTGCTTGATGGTTATAAGATTGAGTACACACAGGGTAAAATTTATTAAAGTTTTTTCTTGTTACTTCTTTGTGTGCTATTACTGTAAACAGTTTACCTCTTGTTTTTTTACTAACCACGTAGGGAATAACACGCAACCCTATTGTATTTCTTTCATTAGCCTTAGTGAAAATATCTTTCGTGTTTATAATGGCACTAATACCGGAAATATGTACTCTACGCCCGAGATATCTTGTCTTCCATTTAGTACCATTGTACGAGATGCAAATTCCTGATAAATTAACGAATTGGCTAAGAAAATTTTTGTTGGGAAAAATACTACCCCATGATTGTGCTTCTGAGTTTGAAAACACGGTTGTTGTATACCCACCAAAAAAACTCAAAACAACACTAATCAGGATAAATTGTGATATCTTCTGCATAATGGTTTCTCCCTGTTATTTATCTTTAAATCTATAAATTTTACCAGAAGAGCCATCTTGCACAGGATAATTTTCTGCTGTGGGCATTTTTTCACTCAATTGTTGTTCCAGTTGTTTCACTTTATTTATCAGTTTCTTTTTGTCTGTATGTAACGCTTTAATTTTAGCTTGATTTTTTTCATCTTCTTTAATCAATTTAGCCACTTTGTCTTTAAACTTGTCATTTTGGGCTGTCAGCGTATCAAGCCGTTCTTGAGTTTTCTCCAACTGTGTTCTAAGTTTTTCAAGCGATTCTTGATTAACTTCTGGTGTTTTATTAGCAACACGAATCTCTCTAAGTTTAAATGCAACTAGCTGCTCATTAGCTTCATTAAGCCGTTTCTTAAGCATTTTGTTTTTATCTTTTAAAACAGTCATTTGTGAGATAGTATCATCATTGTCACAATCACAACTCGTCTTACTCGCAGGTAACGTTTTTTCTTCTGAACAATGCTCTGGAACATTTGAGACTGGTGTTATTGCACATCCCCCAAAAAAAACCACCACCACACTAATCAGAATAAATTGTAATATTTTTTGCATGATTACCTTCTTCTCAACATTAGATAAAGAGAATAAGTTATTCAGTATCAAGTTTAGAGTTGTTTTCTAACCCACTGACGAAAGGCTTTTGTCATTTTCAACTCGCCACGCTGTTTGCCATCTTGTAAAAATCGGGGAATTTCAGCCACATTGATTTGTGCAAATACGAGACTGTGTTGACACAGTTGATATGTTCCAGCAACTAATTGATACATAAAAAGTTCATCACCATCATAACGCCAAAATTCTGGCACACCCATAGCGGCATAAAGTTCTAATTTAGGTAAAGCAGATAAGGTATATTCCACTTCTACTACTAAATCTGGTGGCGGATCACGGTTTAAGTCTATCGGTTCCTTATTTCTTACCAAAGCTTCGTGTTGAATGTAATAACATGAATCAGGTTCTGCTCCTCGTTCTAAATCATCGCGTTTGCATGTAAAAGAGCCTGTTCTTGCAAATTCTAAATCTAACTCTTCTAATAAAACCACAATCAAACCTTCAATCATACGATTGGATTTTTCATGGACTGAGGCAGGTGCCATAATTTCTAAGTCTCCCTGATGGTAAGTAAATCTTGATGAACGGTTTTCGCCGAGTTCTTCAAGAAGCGTTTCAAAGGTTCGCCAACTGAGGTTATGTAGTAAGACACGTTGTTCCCCAATAACTGGCGATGATGTGGGAGTTATCATCATTCATTCTCCATTGCTATATAGCTTAAAAGTTCAGGTTTTTGGATTTTAGACCTGCCAGGTTTTTAAAACCTGGCAGGTCTTTTCTAGTGCTTATTGTTTTTCTTGCAAAACCAAACGAAAACCCACAGTGTCTAATGTACTACTTTCACAAATTGGCTCCCCAGAAATATTATCTCGCCACGTTTTATAATCCTCACCTAGCAGGTAGTGACTCCCTTTGGCACATTGTTTTTGACCCTGATGATCTATTGACCATTCACGTAAATTACCCAGTAAATCAACAACTTCTTTTGGTTTTTCTTTGCGTTGCTGAGGTTTTAACTCCAATCGCATATCTCGGACAATTGCCTTTTTTGGTTTAGCATGGCGTATTGTAGCTGCTACCCATTGATTATAGGTTGGCAATGTTAATGGGCAACCTGTTTTTTTAGCAAGCCAATCCGCATATTCTTTAGCAGCCCACCACGGCACGGAAGCAACGGGATTTTTCTTATTTTGTCGCCATGCCTTTCCTAATTTATCTTTTTGCTGAGTGTCTAAAGTATCCACATAATGTTGAAACTCACCCACCGTCACTTCTCTACGCATAATAAAGAACGTTGGTTCATTGATAGGCACATGAGCAACTCCTTTCATCCAATCTTGCAAGTAATTGGGGATATTTCGTCCTTGCACTGCCAATACAAAAAACATTGGCAACCGTTTTTGCATTTCTGGACTTGCTGTGGACAAACACATTGGTAAATCTTCAGTCACCGTCACCATTATCAGATCGGCTATTTCTTTATGTAGTTCATTAATGCGTTGTTGAAGTGCCGTTATTTCAGTCCCGCCTGTTCTACTCGCTATTTGTTCCTGAACAGCATCCAGTTGTTTTTGAAGTGCTTCCAGTTTAGGAGTCAAAGAACGACGTTCAGAAATATTATCAATTTGTTCCCGTATATTTGCGAGTTGTTTTTGAATCACTTCCACAAGTGAACTGTCAATCTGTGCTATGCGTGTTTGCTGTTCATCAAGCTGCGTTTGAAGTAATTCACTCATCTGCTGATAATCAAGATGGTTAGAAATTAGCGCACGAACAGCTTCAATTTGCTTTTGAACATCTTCAAGTTTAGCAGTTGAGGAAAGCACTGGCGTTTTACCAACTTCTCCCTCAATATCGTCAATTTGTGTCTGGATATTCTCAACTAGCGCATTATAAATCTGTTCAATACGTTTTTTTTGCTCGTCAATTTTGGTTTGAAGAGCCATGATTTCAGCATTATTTGGACTGTTATCAATCTGTTTTTGAACAGTTTTAATGTCTGTTTGAATCTCCTCAAGTTCAACGGTTAAATCCAATAGTGGCACTTCTCCAACCTTCGTTTGAATACCTTCAATACGTGTTTGGATGCCTTTGACTTGCTCACCAATTATAGGTTGACATTCTCCAGTAGGCGTTTTAATCTCATTTGGGCCACATGAAGGAGAATGTGAAAAATACCATCCCACACCTAGAATGAGTAAGGCAGCAAAACCAATACCACCTTTGATAAATAAAGAACGAGACGAAGAAGGCACCTCGAAAAGAGTCAGCCCACACGTTGGACATTCCCCATTTTGATCCATAGGGACAGTTTCTTTATTATTAGCAATTTTACAATTGCCAAAGTTAGTGCATTGGCCCATGCGTTGATTATTCATGGAGTTTATCCTCTATTCAAAATTTCTACAGCGGCTTTTCGACCTTCATAAAATTGCTTGTAAATTGGATCTTCCAAATCATTACCACATTCTTCCTGTCTAATACGTCCAACTTCCTCTAACATGGCATTAACCAAATCATCACGTTTTTTTCGATGTAGATAATCAGTTTCCAATAGATTATTCACACGCCGTTTGATAGCTTCCAAAAGCACCAAGTCATTCAGTTCTTTAAATGAATCAATAAAAGTCTTACCTAAATTAATTGGTGGTAAAACATCTACATTATCATGTTGCATAAATGCAAATTGTTTGCTCCCCGTTTTAGGATTGTCTAATTGTACAATCAAATCCATACTTTTGGCTAACAGTAAATAAGGTATAGCCTCCTTTTCCATCTCATCTGAAGAGGGTACAAACAAACTGGGAAAATCACTGTCTTCTGTATGGATTTCCAGTTTTGTACGTAAGGAATCCTCTGTATTGTCAATTCGCGCCAAATATTTATCCCGTAGAAAACTGACCATATCAACAAACCTTAAGGGAAATAAATTAGTGATATTCACCATTGCAATTTCATTAGGCTTGTTGTCAGAGTGTAGAAACTTTACATCCCCTGTATAAGCACTTCGGAAAGCTTCTTTTAATGTGGTTAAAAACCTTTGATGTTCAGGCGCTTGTGGCAAAACCACCGTAAATAAAGAAGACATATTGGGAGAATTCGGTATGCCAACGCCTTGTCTATTCAATTCTGCTGTATTAAAAGAAAGGTAGTTACAAGCATGTTCAACCAAATCATTCACATACAATTGAAGGGCTTGCTGATCATTTTCGTATTCCCCTTTCAATTTCTCAATAATACTCACCCCAACCAACCGTTTAGCACTTTCTACATGCCTATCATGTTCCATTTGGGCATTTTGTTCACTTTGAATAACAACTGTATCAATAAAAGTAGAAATATCCAACTGGGCAAAGGTAGAAAAATCAGGATTTTGCCCCATCTTGCTCACTACCTGAAAGCGTACCTCGGTGGCACAGTTTTTTTGGATTTGTTCGTTGCTAATCAGTTGGTTAGTAATTGCCTTAACAGCATTGGGATCATAAAAGCGCACCAATTGTTTGGTGATATCCGCTTTAGTATTATCCCTAATTCGTTGGGCTAACATTTTGTCAAACTCTTCTACAGCCTTGGTAACGATATTCATACTTTTCACCAAGTCAGTCTGAAAACGGCGTAACTCTTCTAAGACAACATCTGTCAATTTTTCAGAAAAAGCCAAAGCCTCAACCCAAGTCTGTGCAATGTATAAGTCGCACAAATTGGCTGCTTGTTGATCAAGCATATTATTTGCACTAAAAATCTTACCAATCCATGCTTTTCCCCATTTTTGATTGACTTCTGCGATTTTGTCTCTGGCAGATTTTGCTTCTTTTTCTCGCTGGAGGATTTTAGCACTGATTTCTTTGCGACGCTTATCCAAAGATTTAATTAAAGCATCCCCTAATGTGACAATCTCATGGACAGATTTAACACCATTTCTCCAATCAGTAAAAAGTGTCTCTTCGATTTTGTGGCGAATTTCTTTCGCCATTTGGCTAAGTGCTTCTTGTTTAAGTTCATAAAACTTTTTAACCCCCCCAACTTCTCCCCGTTTGCCACTCCGAAATTGGTTATCAAAGCGAGTTTCAAAAAGTTTGGGCAGCCTTTCTAGCCAATTTTTTTTGGGACTATGATCACGTACTGTCGAGGTAAAGTTAGGAACAACCTTTTGCCAGTCTTCATCAATAGTCTCCCAATTTTTGTTAATGTCTTGTTGCAAAATAGCCTTAGACAAACAAAGATGCTCATCACTTAATAACCACTCAGATTGCGTGGCTTTTTCTGCCACAAAACTATGAAAATCTTTGGGTTTGGCACGTTCAGTAAAACCCGCTGTTTCATCCCAATTATTAAATTTCAAATGTAATACCACTTGACGGGCAAAGTGATAACTTAAATATTCCTTAATCTCTTCATCAGGAATAGCTACCCGTTTAATACCAAACGCTAAAAAACGTTTGGCTCTTTCTGGAATTTTGCTGCCAGGAATGGGGGCTATTTCAGGGGTTGAATCACCATTCTCCATATTTTCAGACTTGCGTAAATCTTCCCACGCAATATTTCTAACCGCCACAATTTTTTGATACAAAAAATCCGCCATCATTTCGGGTACTTGCTCTTCTACATCAAGGACATTACCCCGTTCATTTTGGTTGGAAAAAAGATACAGGCCATTAAACATAACACTATTGCTTTTTATTCGCCCCCCCACCGATATATCATACGGCACAAATTGACCTGCGCTTAACGCATTTAACTCTAACAAAGCCGCATAACCATTCGCATGATAATTGCCTGTGTTCCACCCGGGTTTGGGATTTTTTTCGGGAAGCAGGGTATAAGCAATAAGACGAAAATGACCGTTTTCTTCGCTATAGGGAAAATGTTTACGAATTTGTGCAAGGACATCAAGAATGATACCACTACCCGTTCCACCCGCTAAACCACAACAAACATGAAGAGTGACATCACTTTTTTGTGACATCCGTTGAAGTTCAGAAATTTGTAATGTTAATTGATTAACGAAATTATCGACATGACAGGCTAACAAAAACCGTCCCAAACGGCGTTTTTGGCCGCCCAATATATTAACCCCTTGAAAACTCTTTAAAATATCATTCCATTGTTCCCGATTGCCAATCCAAGGCTTAATCCCCGGAAACGAGTTAATATTATTAAGGTGTTGGTGAAGATTAGCCCCTTGAATACAGACTTGTTGATTTTTACCCAGTTGTACTAAACGTCCCAAAATTTTCCAACTCGGATCATCAGGAGCCATCATACCCTCATCTGAGTCTACATGTAGATAACCGATATTTACATCATCGGGATCCGTTTTTCGGAATTCTTGAAAAATGATTTTACGAAAAGCGCGAATAATTTTACCGCCCGTTCCGCCTAAACCAATAATTAAATGATTACTCATTTTTAATGATCCTTAATTCATTATTCGTTATTTGTAATGGATTGACGCGATGCTCAACTTTTTAAGTCATTGAATTATAATAAATCATGCTATCAAAATAACGATATCGCCTTAAATCTGACTACAATAAATCAATGGGTTATAGACATTCTTAGATTTCCATTATTATTCATAAGGAAATAAACAGGATTATAAGTCCCACCAAGCGTAGAGATTTTCGTATAATTTCAAAAAATCAAATAGTTAAAAAGTTGAGTATTGTGTGGATTGTTAATTACGTATCAATATTTGGTTATTGTCACATAATAATTATTGGAAATACAACTAAAAAAATAAATTGACAATTAGTCAAATTTAGGTGGTAATTTTAATTTAACACGATGATTATCACCCAATGAAAAAAGCTGAGTGTATTCAGAAGAATTTTTATACTGATACAATGCCTCAACTCTACTTCTAATAAAAGGATGAGTAGAAGTCACTTCTTTAAATAAAACAGGGATATGAGTCCATGGGATTTTTATCAAGTCAAAGTGATTAAAATCTTCGTACTTGATTTTGTTACCTTGTTCTTCAATAAAAGCTTTAGGATCAATTTGACCAAAATCGGTCTTAAGTCCCGATATAAGTTTTATCAATGCTCTCCCTGCTATTTCTTTGGAGCCCACTAAAATCATACCCATTCGATCAGCAGAAATTTCAGAGTCACGAGACCATTTAAGAAAAGACATTAATAATACTTTTGTAAAAAAACTTCTTAAAGTTTCTGTCGGAATCATTTGAATAGCCGTAAACGAAGTCCCCACAATTTCATTGGCTAAGATATGCTTAAACTTAATGTGTCCGAGTTCATGCCCTATTATAAATAACAATTCCTCTGGCTCCATTAAATCCACTATTAAACTAGAGTGAATGACCAAAATTGGTTCAGTCACTCCAGTCACATAAGCATTCGGTGAACCATCAGACACAACATAAGTATGAGGCATTTTAACATCCAAAGCGACAGAGGCTTTATATACCATCTCATATAACCAAGGATACTGATTCTCTGAAACTTTTACTTTACGCGCATTAGCAAAATTAATCGTTAATTGATCAGCCCATTTTCCATAATACCAATTGATAATTGTTTTTTTAAGAAAAGAATTTTCAGCTAATTGATTAATTTCTTTTGTCAATGCCACATCAACGGGGGTTTGTATCTCTACGTTATTAAGTTTTTTCGGTACAATGAGTATTGCCTCCCCATCAGAAAAGGTGGTTTCCTCATGCCAAAAATTATTCCATGCAAACCATGCTCCCCCAAATATAGTAAGAACAAATAAGAAAGTTATAATCTTCTTATTTAATAAACTATTTGAGGATGAAGGAACTTCGTAAAGCGGGCTATCGCAAACTGGACATTTATCCATTATTTCTGTCATTGCGATTTCTTTCTTATTGTCAGCATTTTTACAATTTCTAAAGTTAGTACAATTGCCTACACGTCTTGTCATAAATATTTTTCCTTAGATGTACAATCACCATTCTATAACGCAATAAGCATTAATTTTTAAAGCTTAAAAGAAAATATATCTTCTCCAAAATTTGATGAAACAGTTGAAATAACAGATTTTAAGGGAAAACTCAAAGCCATGCGAGAAAAAACGGCATCCTTCATAATTACTACAAAAGTAGTGAACAGTTGTTTCGTTCATTGCGCTCTCAATTTCCCGAAACAACTTTTAAAGCAAATCCTGTGGATCAACATCAAGTGACCAACGAATTTTTTTTGTTGAAGAGGGAATCTGTGGCAACCATTGAGAAAGTAAACGGTGCAAATGTTTTCGTTGTGTAGTTTGTAGTAATAGTTGAGCGCGATACCATCCTGCTCGTTTTTCCATCGGAGCGGTTACGGGTCCCCACAATTCTACTTCTTGACAATTAAATTGTTGTGTTTGTATTTTTGCCGCATGGAGAAAATCCATTGCCGGTTGCACTTCAGTTGACTCCGCCCGTAATAAAGCCAGGCGCGTATAAGGGGGAAACTTTGCTTTTTGACGTTCTTCTAAGGCTGCTTGGGCAAATGACGCATAACCTTGACGAATTAAGCGAATAAGTAAAGGATGATCTGGATGAAAGGTTTGAATAATCACTTCTCCTTGTTCTTCACCACGTCCTGCACGTCCTGCAACTTGTACTAAGAGTTGTGCCATTCGCTCAGGCGCACGAAAATCGATACCATATAAACCACCATCAATATTGATAATCCCAACTAAAGTGACGTTGGGAAAATGATGACCTTTTGCTAACATTTGAGTACCGACTAAAATATCAGCATCGCCCTCATGGATGCGTTTTAACATTTTATGCATAGCATGTTTGCGACGAGTGCTGTCGCTGTCAATACGTAAAATTCGAGCATTGGGAAATTGTTTTTGTAAATGTTCTTCAATTCGCTCTGTTCCTTGCCCTTGTAAATACAGTTTAGAATGTTGACATTTTGGACAATGGGACTCAGGTGGAGAAATATTACCACAATGGTGGCATTGTAAATTTTTGTGGGTTTCGTGATAAGTGAGGCGGGCATCACAATTTTGACAGTAAGCGATCCAGCCACATTGATAACATATTAAAGTAGTTGCGTAACCACGACGATTAATAAATAAAAGAATTTGTTGATGTTTTTCTAAACGTTGTCCAATCGCTTTTTTTAATTGCTTTGAGAGGTGACTGCTTTGATAAGGCTGTTGACGCATATTAACAATATGAAACGTCGGATGTACAGCAATTCCAGCACGTTCCGGTAAGATAAAATGTTGATAGCGTTGTTGCTGAGCATTGTAAAGTGAATCTAATGAAGGAGTAGCACTGCCCAATAAAATGGGTACTTGAGCATGTTGCGCCCGTACAACTGCAATATCACGGGCAGAATAACGAAAATGATCCTGTTGCTTATAAGATTGATCATGTTCTTCATCAACGATAAAAATACCTGGACGTGCTAAAGGTATCCATACTGCTGAGCGCGTACCTATTACAATAGGTGCATGTCCGTCACGGGCTAATAACCATGTTTGGAGACGTTCATTATCATTGAGTTTAGAATGTAACACAGCAATAGATTCAGTAAACCGTTGTTGAAAACGATTAACCATTTGTGGTGTCAAATTAATTTCAGGAATTAAAACAAGTGCTTGAAGACCTTTATCAAGAACCTTTTGAATAATTTGTAAATAGACTTCTGTTTTGCCACTCCCAGTAATACCATCTAATAAACACGGATAGAATTGTTGAAGTTTATTACAAACTTGATTGACAACTTCATTTTGTGCGGTATTGAGTTGTAATGGAGGAGAAATAGAGGCGGTATTCTTGGGTTTTGGTATATTGACAATAACTTGAGATTTTATCCAACCTTTTTTTTCCAAACTACGCAAAGTAGGAGTAGCATTGGATAAATTATTAGCAATAGTCGTTTGGGTTAGCCCTTGTGGATATTGTTGTAACAAACTTAAAATAGTTTGTTGCCTGGCTGTTTTTTTTAACAATTTATCTAAATAATAAGTGAGTCCTTCTTTGGTTAATATCCAGCCAGAAAAAGCTTGAAGAGTAGCTGATTGACCTTTACCTAAGGCTAAAGGCAATGCCGTTGAAATAACTTCCCCCAAAGGATGATGATAATAATGACTTGCCCACCGTAATAAGTTGAGACTTTCCTTTGGCAACACTGGTGTTGAATCAAGAAGTTTGTGGGCAACTTTAAGCTTACTATCAGGAAGAGATGAACTGTCTACAACAGCAAGTAATATCCCAACATAAGTGTGCGTTCTAAATGGCACACGTAAACGCATCCCCGGACACAATTGTTTAGTATCTATTCCAACCGGGGGCAAATAATCGAAATGACTATATAATGGTTTAGGAATAGCAATTTGTAAAATCTGTGAGTGAGTTTTTGCCACTGTTTTACCTTAATAATTTTTCAATTATCCACAAACTAACCTATTGCCAACCTCCCTCATTTCGACAATTTTTCTCTTACTTCTTGTTTTAGTTGATTCAATCTGGTATCTTTCGGTGCAACCAACAAACCTCTTGTAATCCAAATCATACTGCCTTTATAACGGCCTTGTCCTTTTCTTGTGAGTGCTAACCGATAATATTTGTTTACAATCTTATTGATACCCTTTTGAGCTTGAATATTTTCTGGAGAAATTTTTAAAATCTGCTTATAAGTGTCAGCTGCATTATCATCTTTCGGAGTTGCAAAGTTTTGTTTAACTATCTGTTGTTTAGCACGGTCAAGTAAACGATTAATAATCCTATTGAATAAACGTTGTGTCTCCCGTTTTTCAGGTGCAACGGTCAACATTTCTTGATAAGTTTCATAAGTATTATTACCTCTAGGTTTAACCAGTCTATCCTCACTAAACTGTTTTTTGGCACGTTGACTCAAAACATCAAGAATATCATTCAAAAGTGTTTGGGTATTCTGATGTTGAGGTGCAATCTCAATCAGTTTTTGATACATTTTATGAGCATTACCACGTTGACGAGGCTTGGTTAATTTATTTTTGCTAATATATTTCTTGCCTTGTTCAAAATACCAGGATACGATAATATCTAGTATTGACTGTGCTTGTTGAGGTGCTTTTTCTGATAAAATTTGATAGGTTTCATAAGCATTGTCACCTTTGGGAGATGTGAATCGCTTTTTTGTAATTTGCGTATTCGCTTTAGCTAACAGTTGTTCTATGGTTTCAGGAAAATCTACAATGGATTCAGTTGATACAATCGGCGTTACTGGTTGATTGGAAGTTACAACAGATTGAGTCAAAGCCCTAGATGCTGCCAGAGTGCTAGGTATGGTAGAGGAAGTCGCAATTGGCTTAATTGGAATGGTCGGTGATTTTGAGGGTTCTATAGGAACGTCAGTTCCAGTAGGTTCAGATGATTGGACATTTGATGAGGCTGACGGTGAAGCTATTACGGTTGAGACTGGTTGAAGAGTGTTAGTGGGATCGGAAAACAACTTGGTCACTCCCTCATCAGCAACAGCTACTGTTTTTTTTTCCTTTGAGCTTGTTGTATTATATCCAGCCGTGTTCATCAAAGCTGTTACCTTATGTGTAGCAGCAGATGGGGTCTTAGTAATAACCGGATTTTCAGATTTATTAATATATTGAATGATATCAGAAAAAAAATAAGCAATACCTATACAACCCATAATGACAAGGATACTAATTACTGATATCCACTTTGAGAGAGGAGAAGAATTTCCAGTGATACGTACTCTTTTTCTAATAACGGGGTCTTTTGTGAGATTAATGCATTTAAGAAGGGGAGTTTTAGTTGGACGATGTTTAAAGGGAAGTTGTGCTTTATTTTGCATTTTAATTATTTCCTAATTTTTAGGGATTTTAAACTTGGATAAAATGTTTTATCTGAAAGATTCAAAGATTCTTTGAAATCGGTTATTGAACATAGATAATTAGATTTCCCATTAAAATAATGCTTTAATAATGATTTTCTCAAGGGAAAAAATTTTCCAATTATCTGAGAGAGTTGCAGAAAAATAAAATACCAGTTATAGCGTCTTTTGGTATCTTCTCAAAAAGTGTAGGTAAACTTGCCCAAACCTGACAGGTTTTGGAAACCTGTCAGGTTTTTTCCACCGAATTTAGAGAAAATACGTCTTTTGTTTGGTACAATCACCCCTCAAATTTTTTTTAAAGAGGAAAACGCTATATCCTTCATTCCTTTCTTTAACAACTATATAACTTGGTAGTACTGCATAAAGTAGTGGTAAATTTTTTAAGAGATTAATTTCATTATGTTTTTAAACTGCTACCACTACTTTATGCAGGACTACCTATAACTTAAATAAAAATAAGGAGTTATTAATGCCACTAATTCGTCCTTTTACAGGTTTACGTCCACAACTAGAATATGCCGCTTTAGTGAGTGCCCCACCTTATGACGTGCTTAATAGCACAGAGGCCAGCTCACGTGCGAGTGGGCGACCTTGGAGTTTTCTGCATATTTCTAAGCCCGAAATTGATTTACCGCCTGATATTGATCCTTATAGTGATGCCGTATATGCCAAAGGTGCTGAAAACTTGCAACGCTTACTTGAGGCTGATGTTCTTAAACAAGATACACAACCTTCTTATTATCTTTATGGTTTGAAGATGGGCAATCATCAACAAGTTGGTTTAGTGGCTGTTGCCAATGTAGCTGATTATAACAGTAACCGTATCCGAAAACATGAATTAACCCGTCCCGACAAAGAAGATGACAGGGTGCGTCAAATCGACGCACTTAACGCACAAACTGGGCCTGTTTTTCTAACCTATAAACATCACTTCACAATAGATACTCTTGTTAATACCCTCATAGCACAACCACCCAACGTAAATTTAACGGCTGACGATGGTGTTATCCACACACTATGGATAGTTGACAATCCAGATCACATTAACACTTTTACCACAACTTTTGATGGTATGGATTGTCTTTATATTGCGGATGGACATCACCGTTCTGCGGCAGCTTCTCGGATAACTGCAAAACGAGGTGAACACAATCCACAGCATACTGGTGAAGAAGCTTATAATTATTTTCTCAGCGTCATTTTTCCAGATAATCAAGTGCAAATTCTTGACTATAATCGAGTTGTTCAAGATTTAAACGGATTAACAGTCCCAGAATTTCTAGATCGTGTTGCACAAGATTTTACCATTAATCTCAATAACAGTGCTATTAAACCGCAAAACTGTGGTGAATTTGGCATGTTTCTTAATGGACAATGGTATCAGTTAAACATCCATCCTGAGAAAATACCCACTGATGAACCCGTTGCAAGCCTTGATGTCAGTTTATTAACCAATTATCTATTAGCTCCCATATTGAATATTACCGACTTACGTCGCGATAAACGTATTGATTTTGTTGGGGGAATTCGTGGTTTATCTGAATTAGAAAAACGGGTTAATAGTGGCGAAATGGCGGTTGCCTTTGCCCTTTATCCCACTCGCTTACAAGCACTTATGGCAGTTGCAGATGCTGAGCAAGTTATGCCTCCAAAATCAACTTGGTTTGAACCCAAATTAGCCGATGGACTTGTGTCACATCTGCTATAATCTTTCAGGTTTAGAGTCCAATATTTATCTTACGGATACTATGGAATGAGGATTTAATAACTGAAAAAACGCTTGAACCAAACCTGACAGGTTTTCAAAACCTGTCAGGTTTAAACGCGGACATTATAAAATCTTAAGTTTGGGATAGTTTGGGATAGTTTGGGATTTTATAAAATCCTCGCTCCTATCGCGAAAAGCGATAGTATCCGATTCTGACATGCAAAACAATTCAGAATTATAATGCTTCACTCTTCACTCAATCAAGGTGTATCAAGAAAACTACGCAATTGATCCGAGCGAGTAGGATGACGCAATTTACGCAACGCTTTTGCTTCAATTTGACGAATACGTTCACGAGTTACATCAAATTGTTTGCCCACTTCTTCTAAAGTGTGATCTGTATTCATATCAATCCCAAAACGCATACGCAACACTTTCGCTTCACGAGAAGCCAGTCCATGTAACATATCTTGAGTTGCTCGTCGCAAACCTTCAAAAGTTGCTGACTCAACGGGTGCTTGAATGCTAGTATCTTCAATAAAATCACCTAAATGAGAATCTTCATCATCTCCGATTGGTGTTTCCATAGAGATAGGTTCTTTCGCAATTTTAAGCACCTTTCGTACCTTTTCTTCAGGCATTTCTAAGCGCACAGCTAATTCTTCTGGTGTGGGATCACGTCCTTTTTCCTGCACCACCTGCCGTGAAACACGATTAAGTTTATTAATTGTTTCAATCATATGAACTGGAATACGGATGGTACGGGCTTGATCCGCAATTGAACGTGTAATAGCTTGACGAATCCACCATGTTGCATAAGTAGAAAATTTGTAACCACGTCGATATTCAAATTTGTCCACCGCTTTCATGAGGCCAATATTACCTTCTTGAATCAAATCAAGGAATTGCAACCCACGATTGGTATATTTTTTGGCAATGGAAATGACCAAGCGTAAATTTGCTTCAATCATTTCTTTTTTCGCCCGTCGTGCCTTAGCTTCACCAATCGACATGCGCCGATTAATTTCCTTGAGATCCACAATGTTCAAGCGGCATTGTTTTTCCAAACCAATCAACTTATCTTGGGCCCACTTCAATTCCCTCTGATGTTCTTTTAACTTGCCTACATAAGGCTGACCTGTGTTTAATAACAAAGACACCCAATTCGGATTGGTTGCATGATTTTTAAAAGAAGAGAGAAATTCTTTTTTATTCATACCAATTTTATAAAGACAAATATCCCGAATCCGATGTTCTTGCTCACGAATTAATACGACCGTCTCACGTAATTTAACAGTTAGTTCTTCAATTATTTTGGGGACTAATTTAAACTGTAAAAAACTATCAGCGACTTCTTTACGCAATTGCTTATATTCAAACGATTGAGGACCATGCGAAAATTCCGTTTGCATTAAACGAGTGTGTACCTCATGCAAATGATTAAAACGAATACGAACTTCTTCTCCATCCAATGCCGCTTCTTCAATAAGGGAAGCTGCATCTTCGTCTTCATCACTATGTTCATCAACCACTTCAACGACACTATTGTCATTATGAACAATTATCGGTCCATTTCTCGTATGAATTTCAGATATCTCTTCCGGATTCAAATAATCAGTAAAACCCGTAATAATATCGGAAAGTTTAAGATCACCTTTTTCAACAATTTTCACATAGTAGTAATTTAAGAACTCCGTAATAATGTCTGGATGAGCAGCCAGTGCTGACAGGGCTTGTTTTAGGCCTTCTTCAATCCTTTTGGCAATTTCGATTTCACCATCTCGCGTCAACAAATCTACTGTACCCATTTCACGCATATACATACGCACTGGATCCGTAGTACGCCCAAATTCACTATCAACATTAGCCAGCGCAGCAGCAGCTTCTTCCGCCGCTTCTTCGTCAGCAATAGGGCCATCAGAGATTAATAAGATATCTGTATCAGGTGCAAATTCATGCACAGTGATGCCCATGTCATTAATCATATTAATAATACCTTCGACTTGTTCAGGGTCGACAATATCATCAGGCAAGTGATCATTGACTTCGTGATAGGTCAAAAATCCTTGTTCTTTGCCCTTGGCAATGAGTAATTTTAGTTGTGATTGCTGTTGCTCTTGATTCATAATCAGTTTTCAGTTTTCAGTTTTTAGTTATTTAGTTATCAAATTTTGTTTTTTACTGATAACTGTGGATTTTCACCATAATACTGAAAATTAAAGATTTTAAGTGTTGGTCATGTTTGAGACCACGATATTGCGTGAATAATTTTGAACTTAATTTGTGTAGACTGAAAAAATTTAAGATTTCAATTTTCTTTTTTATCAATTAGTCTTTGTATGATTATTTGCCTGAAACGAGTGTCATAATTGATTTAAGTTCTTGTTTTTCTTCGATAGTCAATTCAGTTATTTTTTGCGTCAAAAACATAAAACGTTGATTGGCATCATCTTCATATAAACGATTGATGGCATCAAAAAATACCTTGTCTATATTGACATTAATATCGGTCAAATGTGTGTTTTGTGCGGCTAAATGGTTGATAATTTGCTCAAACGAAGTTCCTCGCCAATGTTCGCAAATGGCACCTAATGTTAATTTAGGATTCATCCTCGTAAATTCAATGAGTTCCAATAACAGTTTTATATTTTGTTGTTTTAGGTTAGATAATTTTTCATGGGGATGTTCGAGTGATTGGGATAATTCCGGTTTATGTAACAAACACACAATCGCTTTATGTACCAGTGAAAGTTCTCCAAAATTAGCGATTGGCTGAAATTTTTTTTTAACAAAGGGCGATTTAGACATCTCACCTTTTTGTATAAGTGTTGCCAAATTTTTCAGATTGACATGCGTCAATTCACTTAACTGTTGCAATATGAGATCCAAATAAATCCCTAAAGGCAGTCGTTTTAAGAATGGTTTTGCTAATTCCACTAAACGCGCTCTCCCATCAAGACTATTCATATCAACTTGTTGTGTTAACGTATCAAATAAAAACTTTGATAAGGGAGTTGCTTGATCTAAACGACTATTAAAGCCTTGAGTGCCTTCTTGACGTACTAAATCATCTGGATCATATCCTTGTGGTAAAAATACAAAATTGACTTGATGACCTTCTTGTAAGAATGGCAATACGGTTTCCAAAGCTCGCCAAGCCGCTTTTTGTCCTGCCTCATCACCATCAAAACAAAAAATAATTTCAGGGACTGATCGGAATAATTGAGTTAAATGTTCACGGCTTGCAGCTGTCCCTAACGTTGCTACCGCATAACGAATGCCATATTGTGCTAATGCCACCACATCCATATAACCTTCGACAATAATTATCTTTTGTAGTGGGCGAATTTTACGGGCTAAATACCAACCATATAATTCGTGTCCTTTTTGAAATAAAGGGGTTTCAGGCGAATTGAGATATTTAGGTTCATTTTTTTTATTAACAAGCAATCGTCCACCAAAAGCGATAACACGCCCCCGCCTATCTAAAATAGGAAACATGATCCGATCACGAAAATGATCATAACGATGTCCTGCTTCGTTTTGTTTGATTAATCCCGTTTTAAGCAAGCGTATCCGTTGTTCTGAATCTGTTCCCAATAATTTCAATAAATTATTCCAACTCTGTGGTGCATAACCTAAGCCAAAATCTCGCGCAATTTCGCCAGTTAAGCCTCTTTTTTTGAGGTAATCTATAGCCACTTGGGATTGACGCAACTGCTGTCGGTAATACTGTGCGGCTTGTGCCATGATTTGATATAAATCATCAAACACAGCGACTGGGGGAGATGTTGAACCCCCTTGTTCGTATACGACTTCCATGCCAATTCTGGAAGCCAACTCATGCACAGCCCCCATAAAATCAAGATGTGCATAGTCCATCAAAAAACCGATTGCACTTCCATGGACACCACAACCGAAACAGTAGTAAAATTGCTTATCAGGGCTAACAGTGAAAGATGGGGTTTTTTCGGTATGAAATGGACAACAAGCCTTAAAATTTTGGCCAGTTTTGCGTAATGACACATAACTATCAATCAAATCAACGATATCAACGCGACTCATTAACTCATCGATAAAACTGCGAGAAATACGCATTTCAATTATTCAATTACTCAGTTATTAATTAATTTGGTTGTTGTTTAATCATTATTGTACATAAATTGCTGTTTACAAAAAGGTAACACAATAAATTATTCATTTTGCAAAAATTCAATATTTAA
Source organism: Candidatus Parabeggiatoa sp. HSG14 (assembly GCA_030378085.1). Taxonomy (GTDB): domain Bacteria; phylum Pseudomonadota; class Gammaproteobacteria; order Beggiatoales; family Beggiatoaceae; genus Parabeggiatoa. Next base: position 261 of record JAUCGK010000013.1, on the reverse strand, counting down.
AGTTTTAATTTTAATTTGTGATAATTAATATTATTAATTGGTTGTTTTACATGTTAAAGCAAACACTAACTTATTGAAGTAATAATATTTTTTATAGGTGGATGTCAATTCTAAACTGCCAATATAAAAAGTTTGTAACTACTCAGTCTCTCGTTCCAACGCTCCTGCGTTGGAATACATTTCGTGACGCTCCAGCGTCACTCTTTATAAAAAAACGTTAACATTTATTATGAGACTGAGTAGTTAACCTGAGTTCGATAT
>JAUCGK010000135.1 GCA_030378085.1 Candidatus Parabeggiatoa sp. HSG14 | reverse complement strand
AAATACTTAACAAATATTAAGAATAAACTAAACAAGGGTATTGCAAAAAGCTACATAAATAATATTGCACAGTAGTGCAAGAATAATTTTTCCAACTTTAATGTAAATTATATTGAAGACTACCTCAAGCAACTCAAAAGACAACGTTAAATACCAATTTTGAATAAAATTAAACGGATTGAAAGATGGATAAGATTTTTTTTAAAGGATTCATCACCTTGACATAAATCTAAAAACTGGGGAAAAATAATTATCCGAACTTTTAATCCGTTGAATCCTGTTCAAAACTTAAAAGGAAAACAATATGAGTAACGAAACCAAACTGATCCGTTTTGATTGGGCAATGAAAAGTTTATTACGTGATAAAGCTAACTTTGATATATTGGAAGGTTTTTTAAGTGCCATACTGCGTCAAGACGTTTCTGTTATCAAAATACTTGAAAGCGAATCCAATGTGCCTGATATTGATTTGAAACTCAATCGGGTTGATATTCTGATCCAAGATAAACAGCAACGATATGTCATTATCGAAGTCCAAAATTGTCACATTAGTGCTTATTTGGAACGCCTTCTCTTTGGTGTTTCTAAAGTCATTGTCGATAATGTGAAATCCGGTGAAGATTATAGTGAGATAAGCAAAGTCATTTCCATCAGTATCCTCTATTTTAATTTGGGGCTGGGTAAAGGTTATGTTTTTTATGGTAACACGGAATTTCGGGGTTTGTACGACAATGAACCACTGGTTTTTCGGCGGCGGCAGAAAGACAAAACGCTTGAGAAACTCAAAAGCCAAGACATTTTTCCAGAATATTATTTGATCAATGTGGAACGTTTTGCCGATGAGATGGAAACGGACTTGGATGAGTGGATTTATCTGTTCAAGCACGCGGCTTTACCCCCTAATTGTAAAGCGAAAAACCTCGACAAAGCAGGGAAAAAATTAGACGTGTTGAAAATGAAACCGGAAGAACGCCACCGTTATGATATGTATCTGAATGCGATGGTGAATGAGCGAGATAAAATTGAAACGGCACTTAAAGATGGCCGGCAAGAAGGACGACAAGAAGGATTACAAGAAGGATTACAAAAAGGACGACAAGAGGGAAAAATTGATGGCAAGTTGGAAGTGGCTAAAGAAATGCAAAAGTCCGGTATGGATATAGAAACGATAGCCGCTATGACGGGTTTGAGTCCAAGCGAAATAACAGGATAAATACTCATCAATTTTTGAACAAGATTAAACGGATTTAAGGATGCACAGGATTTTCTGAAAACTCCATACAAGTACAACGGATTAGTGGTATAAACGGATTAAATCAGTGAATTTTCTAAATTTATTGGCACAAAACATTTTAATATTGGCTTTTAACTTCATTAATGCTACAACCTTAATCCGTTTATACCGCTAATCCATTGTACTAATCTGTTATCTTATATCCTGTCAATCCCTTAATCCGTTAAATCCTGTTCAAACACTTTAAAGGATAACAATATGTTTAAAGCCATTGAAACAACCGGTTTTGTAAATGCTAAACATCAATTACTACTTAATGAACAATTGCCAATTAGCTCAAGTTGTGTGCGTGTAATTATTGTGGTGACAGAAGAAGAAATGCCCATATCAGAAAAGTTTCAAGCAACAAATTATGATCCCGATATCATTGATGCACTTTGTGGGGTATTTAAAAATGATCTCTCAAGTAGTGAAGAATTTGCCCAACGCAAAGAAGAAGAAATCAAACTTGAGGAGGCAAAATGGCAACGGAAATAAATAAGTATATTATTGATGCTTGTGCTTTGATTGCCTATTTTAGAGATGAGCAAGGTAGCGATAAATTTCGAGAAATCTTGAAAAAGCCGAATAATCAATTTTTTATGCACGCGGCTAACTTAGGAGAAGTTTATTATGATATTTTGCGTGTATCGGGAAAAGACAAAGCACAAGCACTTTTTGAAAAAGTAGCTCAACTGCCAATAACCATTATTTGGGAGATGGATATTCATCTTATTTCGTTAATAGGTGAATATAAAACTTCCTATAGGGTTTCTTATGCTGATTGTTTTGTGTTAGCTTTGGCTGAAAAAGAAGGAGCTATTGTCATATCAACCGATCATCACGAGTTTGATGTGATTGATAATGTAGGAAAATTATCTTTTTATTGGTTAAGATAATACTTGAATGAATTGAATTTTTAAGATTGTCTGAATCAGAATTTGCAGAATTTTAGAATTTCCAGAATGATTTAATGTTATTTTGTTTTTTATTCTGTTAATTCTTGAATCCTGTAAATTCTGATTCTGACAAAAAATAATCCTGTCAATCCCTTAATCCGTTAATAAATCCCGTTCAAAAACTTAAAATGGAGAACAATTATGAGTACCGAAACCAAACTAATCCGTTTTGATTGGGCAATGAAAAGTTGCCTCGAAAATTGCCAAAAAAATGTTGGCAAGAGGCATGGATATAGAAACGATAGCCACCATGACTGATTTGAGTCCAAGTGAAATAACGGGATAAACACGCATTTTGAACAAGATTACACTTCTTTACGGATTAACAGGATTATTTGAAAACTTTGTGACTCATCCTGTCAATCCAGAAAGAAGTTAAATCTCCTGAGTACAACGAATTACGTGGATAAACGAATTTTTTTGAAAGTTTGATTTGGGGTTTGAATAGGGGAGATTTTTATTCGTACCAGCCAAAAAGTCTTTATTCGTTTATCCACGTAATTCGTTGTACTCAGTGTCGTATAATCCTGTCAATCCCTTAATCTGTTAAATCCTGTCCCAAAACTTAAAAGGAAAACAATATGCACAAACTAAAAACCATCACATTAGCGTTAATGCTAATTCTTTTTTCGATAACGATACCACTGATTCCAATTTTTAGTCCAGTTGCCAATGCTGGAGAAAATGCCAAGTATCGTCTTACTGTCAATGCCACTCCTTCAGATAGCAGAATAAGAATTATGAATATCAGACCAAAATATCGGCATGGTATTCTGCTTAAATCGGGGAGATATGATATTGAAGTGACTCGTTCTGGTTATGAGCAAAAACGCTGGTGGGTGGAAATCAAGAATGCTGATTTGTCGATTGATGTTACTTTGAATAAGTTAGGCGCAAAAGAACAACCGGTAAATGAAGTTATCTTTAGTAAGACGGATGATGCTGCCTTAATACAGTATGCCCTACAACTACGAAAAACCAAGCCGAAGTTGTTTTCTGGGGTGCAAGGTATCTTAATATTAAAGGTAGAACCAAACTCACAAGCTGAGAAAAAAGGATTGCGACGTGGTGATATTATCGTTGCTTATGCAAAACAGCCAATAAATTCCACTCAACAATTTATTAATACTGTACAAGCTAATGTGGCTAAAGCACAAATAGAATTGCAGTTTATCCGTGGTAATATTATGCAAACGGTAGTATTCAAAGGTGGGAATATTGGTGTACGGTTAACTGATATAAAAGAAGAAATTCCACTGAAACAATTTATAACAGAATTTCTCGCCGCTCAAAAAGCTCAAAATCATGTAAAAATTGAGCAATTATTTACCAATAATCCCTTTACTGCCCTGAAATATCAAGAGAAATTAATTCGTGGAGGTAAAGGGGTTGGCAAAGAAGCAGAACAATCTCGTGCTTTAGCGGGATTAGTAGGAGAATTACGTCACAATTTCGCCTATTGGCAGTTCTTTATCAATGAGTTTTCCTCTGCCCTACAAGCTAATAATGGTGAAAGACTTAACCAATTATTTATAGATTATCCTCATTTAGTCAGCCAATATCAATTAAGATTAACTCGTGCAATTGAGCAAGGCAACAAAGAACAATCCGAAATGGCTCGTTCTTTAATTGGAATAGTGGCAGAAATACTTGAGAAACGTTATTTTCCTCCTCGTTATTCTAAAATGATCCAACTTTTAGAAGAAGGTATGAAGGCTTATAGTACTGCTAATTCTTCCATGGCTTTAGATAAATTACAAGCTGGAATAAAGATAGCACAAGAATTGAAACATGGTTATTATATCAGTCAATTTTTTATTATGTTTGGTGCGGTTTACAATCAATTAGGGCAATATGAGAAAGCTTTAGAATCCCACCAACAAGCTTTGTCTATCAAACGCTATATTAATGATGTGTATGGATTGGGTAATAGCTTAAGTAGTATTGGCAACGTTTATAAAAATTGGGGGCAATATCAAAAAGCTTTGGAACTTTATCAACAAGCTTTAGCTATTCATCGTGATCTTGATAACAAACTCGGTAAGAGCATTTGTTTTACAGCGATGGGTGTTATTTATCGTGATTTGGGTAATTATGAAAAAGCTTTGGAATATTTACAACAAGCTTTGATTATTGATCGTGAATTAGAGGATAAACCAGGTGAAGGTTCTGACTTAAGTGACATTGCTACAGTCTATTACAATTTAAGTCAATATCAAAAATCCATAGATTATTTAGAACAAGCTCTAAAAATCAGCCGTGATCTTAGTGACAAAAGTGGAGAATCCACTAATTTAAGTGATATTAGTGTTGCTTATCAAAGTTTAGGTGAATTCCAAAAATCCTTAGATTATTTGCAAACCGCTTTAAAAATTGCTCATAACATTGATGATAAGCGTGGTACAGGAAACATATTGAATAACATTGGCAATGTTTATATGGGATGGCATAAAAACAAAAAAGCATTGGACTATTTTCAACAAGCATTAGCTATTTATCGTCAACTTAATCCTCGTCAAGTTGATAATAAACGTGGAAAAGCAATAGCTTTAAGCAATATCGGTGTTATTTACTTGAGATTAGAAAAAACTCAAAAAGCTTTGAATTATTTACAAAAAGCTTTGGCAATAGATAAAGAACTCCATGATAAAGCAGGAATAGGAGCTAATTTAATGAACATTGGTACTGTTTATTCTGTACTTGCCAACCATGAAAAAGCTTTAGATTATTTCCAAAAATCTCTGAAAATTATGCGTGAGATTCATAATCCTTATGGAGAGGCAAATAACCTTGGTAACATGGCTGGTATTTATCGAAATCTATACCAATACCAAAAAGCTTTGGATTTTTATCAACAATCTTTAGCAATACATGAAAAAATTGGTAGCAAACCTGAAATAGTCAAAGATTTGACTAATATCGCTGATATTTACAACACCTGGAACAAGTATCACAAAGCTTTAGAATATTTTAAGCAAGCTTTGGAAATTCAACGTTATCTTGGTGATAGACAAGGAGAAGCAAACAATTTAAGTAGAATAGCTACTACCTATTCTAACCTAAGTCAATATCAAAAAGCTTTAGAACACTACCAATTGGCTTTAGTTATTGATCGTGAAATTGATAACAAAAGTGAAGTAGGAAGCGATTTAAATAGTGTTGGCGTAATGTATGAACATTTAGGCCAGTATCAAACTGCTTTAGAATATCACCAACAAGCGTTGGCAATACATCAAGAGATCAATAACAAATCTGAAATAGGAAAAGATTTGACAAATATTGGTGTTGTTTACAATGACTTGGGTCAATATTTAAAAGCTTTAGAATATCAACAACGTTCACTAGCAATACATGAAGAAATTAATGATAGTTATGGTAAAGGAAGTAATTTAAACAATATTGGTTATGTTTATTTGAACTTGGGTCAATATTTAAAAGGTTTAGAGTATTTTCGGCAAGCATTAGCTATTACCCGTGAGCTTGGTAATAAACGTGCGGAAGGAACAAATTTAACTAATATTGGGGTAGCATATAGAAATTTGAGCCAATATTTTAAAGCTTTAGAATATAGTAAGCAAGCCTTGGCAATATCTCAAGAAATTGACGATAAACTTGGAGAAGCAGATAATCTTGTTAATATAGGTAATGCTTATTCCGGATTGAGCCAACACCAAAAAGCTTTAGACTATTATCAAAAAGCTTTAATGATAGATCGAGAAATCGACAACATAAATGGAATAGAAAGTGATTTGGGTAACATTGGCAATGTTTATAAAGATTGGGCCCAATATGATAAAGCTTTGTCTTATTATCAACAAGCTGTTAGAATAAGCCAAAAAATTGGTGATAAACTTGGAGAAGCTATAAATACTGGTAATATTGGTAACATTTATAGCTTTTTAGGTCAATATCAAAAAGCTTTGGAATACTATCAAAAGGCTTTAGTAATAGACAGAGAAATTGGTCATAAACGTGGAGAATCCGATGATATGGGTAACATTGGTTCTATTCATGTTAACTTGGGTCAATATTTAAATGCATTGGACTATTCAAGGCATGCCTTGAAAATAAAAGAAGAAATTGGTGAGAAATATGGTAAAGGAATAGCTTTAGGTAATATTGGTAATGCTTATGCAAGATTGAGTGAATATCCTAAAGCTTTGGAATATCATGAACAAGCCTTAGCAATAGACAGAAAAATTGGTTATAGAAACGGAGAAATAAATGATCTTGCCAATATTGGTAAGATTTATCTTGCTTTAGATCAATATTTAAAAGCCCTAGAAAATTATCAACAGGCCTTGGATATATCCCAAGAAATTGGGGACAAAAATGGCGAAGGAATGAGCTTGGCTAGTATTGGTGGAGTTTATGATAGTTTAGCCCAGTACACAAAAGCTTTAGATTACTATCAACAAGCTTTGGCAATAAGTCAACAAATTGGTAATAAAAACGGAGAAGGACATGTATTAGGTCAACTTGGTAATGTTTATAATCGCTTAAGCCAATATCCAACAGCTTTAAAATATTCTCAACAGGCTTTGTCAATATACCAGGAAATTAGAGCAAGAAGCGAAGAAGGTGGTATTTTAAATAACATTGGAGGAATTTACAGTAATTTAGGCCAATATCAAACAGCCAAGGAATATTTCCTTCAAGCTTTGAAAATTGCCAGTGAAATTGGTAATAAACTTGAGGAAGGACAAGCTTTAAGTAATATTGGTATGATTTATGCCGAATTTGGTCAATACTCGAAAGCTTTGGAATACTACAACAAGGCTTTGGATATAAACAAAACAATCGGCAATAAGAATATGGAAGGAATAGTTTTGGGTAACATAGGCTCAATTCATGCTGACTTTAACCAATATTCAAAAGCTTTAGAATATTATCAACAAGCCTTAACAATAAAACGTAAAATTCTTGACAAGCGTGGTGAAGGATTTGCGTTGAATTCTATAGCTTTTATTCATCTTCATTTAGGCAATCCTTTAAAAGCCTTATACTATCAATCTCAATCTTTGACAATATCTCAAGAAATTGGTGACAAACGTGGGAAAGCTATAAATTTACTTAATACCGGCATCCTTTATATTCAATCAGCCCAATACCAACAATCTTTAAAAATTCACAAACAAGCTTTGGCAATATTCCAAGAAATTGGCAACAAAAACATAGAAGCCGTGACTCTTATGAATATTGGGGCAGTGTACCAAAAACTTGGCGATTATCAAAAATCTAAAGAAGTTTTGCAAAATGGTATAAAAATTTTAACAACAGTGGGTTCAAGAAATTTGTGGAAAGCTCAATGGAATTTGGCTTCTACTGAAACCAAACTCAATCAATTTGATGCCGCTATCCAACACTATGAACAAGCAATTGACAATATTGAAAAAATACGCAAAGAAGTAAAAGATAAAAAAGATAAAATTTCTTTTATTTCAGACAAAATATCTGTCTACAATGAACTGATTGCCCTCTTGCAATCTCTGTACTCAATCCAACCGAAAAAAGGCTATGATCGCAAAGCTCTCGAAGTCTTTGAACGCAAACAAGGACGGGTATTTTTAGAAGAAATGGGTAAAAGTGAGGCGCGGCGGTTTGCTAACATCCCACCAGAAGTTACTCAGCAAGAACAATTGCTGATAGAACTGGAAATAGCCAGAATTAATTTAGGAAAACTTCGCAGTCAAGCTTTTGAATTACAAGATCGTGCGAGTATTGATTTTGTGACTCAACGAATCGCTACACTGGAAAAAGAGCAAGTATCGTTAGAAAACCGTATTCAAAGAGAATACCCTAAATACTATACTTTGAAATATCCTCAACCGGTTGATTTAGGGATTTTGCAAAATAAAGTCTTACAGGAAGGTGATATGGTATTGGTTTATGGTGTGATGAAAGAAAATATTGTTTTATGGATCATTGGCAAACATCAATTCCAAATGCTAACGCTAGACATCAGCGAAAAGGAACTGCAAGCCAAAGTCGATGCTTTCCGACAATCTCCCAACAATATGATTAAAGCAATCAATGAAAAACGATTTTGGGATATTACCGATATTGATGAAACTTTGCCCCCTTTTCGTCAACCCAGTTACGATTTATACACCTTACTCTTTCCAGAAAAAGCGAGAACTTTACTCAAAGACGCTCGTACTTTGTATATCGTTCCCACGGGACCACTTTATGGTTTACCGTTTGGTGCGTTGGATACCCATAATCCCGCTCAACACGATACGCCTCATTACTTAATTCAAGATTATTCGATTGCCTATTTGTCTTCAGCTTCGTTGCTCAAAACCATACGGGATACAAAACGCGATGAAACCAGTAATCGTCATCCATTGTTAGCTTTTGCACATCCGCAATACCCTGAAAACTGTTCATCAACATCGGATGATGCGACACAAATCATTCAGTCACTACGGACACAATCTTATTTAAAACTAGCGAGTAGTGAGAATGAAGCTTGTTTTACAGAACTCCCCGAAACCCAAGAACAAGCCGAAACCATTGCCAAACTGCTCAAAGCACCTAAACGTAGTCATCCTTTGCAACTCCGTGAAAAAGCATCGCGCAGTAATGTCTTTGATTTTAGTGATAAAAAACGCTTAGATGACTACCAATACGTGCTATTTGCTGCCCATGCCGTGTTGCCCAACGAAATCACGCGCATCAACCAATCGGCTATCGTGCTATCCAATCCAGACACCGAAGGCTATTTGACAATGGCGGATGCCTTTGCTTTAGACATGAATGCCGACTTAGTGATGTTATCGGCTTGTAATACTGGGCGTGGTGAAAAGATTAAAGGTGAAGGCGTGCGTGGTTTAACTCGTGCGTTTATGTATGCTGGCACTCCCGCCGTTTCTGTGTCATTATGGTCAGTAGAATCACAATCCGCCAAAGCATTAAGCATCAGTTTGTTTAAATATCTTCAAGCCGGTAAACCTTTAGCACAAGCGTTACGCCAAAGCAAATTAGACTTAATGGCAGATGAAGATTTTGACATGTACCAACACCCTTACTTTTGGGCACCGTTTGTGGTGTTTGGAGATGGGAATTGATGTTACGCGCGGTACTTCTAAGTTCCACCGATTTCATCGGTGGCTATTCACGTTTCACCCCTTCGGGGTTAAAATTAACCCCAACGGGGTGAAATGTGAATAGCCATAGGTGAAACCTATGGTTCTGGAGCGTTAAAACAAGGCTGAACTATGAAATCCTGTTCACAATTTTTAGGGTATAATAAACAATGGCTGAAACTGATAACCCACTAAAAAGACTTTTTAGTGATTTTAGTACCGACTTTGCTATTTGGTTGTTGGGAGATGAAGTTACATCAGTACGTCCAACCAATATTGCATTGTTGCCCGGTGAAGAAGAAATTCGTGCTGATGAAATATTTGAGGTGACTTTAACCGATGGACGGATTTTAAACTTACATATTGATTTTCAAGGGATTCGTAGTCACCGTCCGATGTCTTGGCGCGTATTGGATTACATCAGCCGCATTGCGGAAACCTATCGCCGAGACGTGTGTAGTGTGGTAATTTATGTTGGAAGGGGTGCGGGAAGTGATGATAAGGGACGACATCAAATTAAATGTTCTGATGGTAAAGTGATACTCTCTTGGCGTTACCGAGTCATCCACTTGTGGAAAATGAAGGCGGAAAAGTTGCTGAAATTAAATCGTCCCGCTTTGTTAGCACTGATTGGGCAAACACAGATTGATAATCCTAAAAAAGTGTTGCCCCAAGTGGTTAAGCAATTACGCACAGTAAAAGATGATAAAATGCGAGGACGATTATTCACGGCACTCCTCGCGTTAACGAATAATCAGGAGATGATAGATATGATCGAAAGAATGATAGCCAGAGACAATTTGTTATTGGATACGCCTTATATTCGCCGTTGGCGTGATGAAGGATTTAAAGAAGGACGTGGAGAAGGATTGGAAGAAGGGTTTGAAAAAGGCATAAAAAAAGGTCGTACTGAAGGCTCCGTTATCGCCCTTCATCGTGCGCTTTTAGATATACTCATGTTACGTTTTGAACCGTCTCTCCCTGTCTATCATGAAATAGAAGAAGATTTGTCAACCATCTCTAACCAGAGAAAATTGAAAACCTTGTTGACAGCGGCAGTGCAATCTGAAGATTTAGCGGCTTTTAAAAACGTGATGGATAATCTTCATTAAAATAAGGTCGGAGAGAAATCACAATGTCACATTTTTTTAAATTAACCAGTTTAGCCTTGATTTGGCGAAAATTAGGGCAAGTTTGGCGATGGGGGCAAAATCGGATTACTTCTCGCCAGTTGCAAGAAAAACCAATTGACGTACAAAGTTCATTTGTATGGCAGCATAGCCCAAAAGAATTATGGTTGATGATTCAGCCACAACAAATCCAACAGGATTTTCGCCACCGTTTTATGATTAATATGCTGATTGGTTTGGGCATTATTTTATTGGCATTTCTGTTTCGTGACAGTCCTTTTATGAAAGGAATCGAAAATGAGGGCATCGACACTTTAATGCAAATTCGGCAGAAAATAATTCACGCCAATCCAGATATTCCCCCTTTTGTCTGGTTAGATATTGACGACAATACTCATCAGGCATGGAACACACCGATGTTTACTCCGCGCAATCGCTTGCTGAATTTAATAAATACTGCTGTTAATGCGGGAGCCAGTTTAGTGATAGTCGATGTTGATTTGAGTCGAAAAACGCCAATGGATGGTTTGGAGAAATATACGCAAGGATTAGCACATCATCCTTATGATAAAGCTTTGTCTGATTTCTTGGGGAATTATAAAACTGTTTGTGAACATAAACCCGTTTGTCCAGTTATTATTTTGGCTCAGGCTTTTCAATCCAATTCTGCATCTCCCCACAACACTCGCTCTAGCTTTTTGGATGAGGCCGTTAAAAAGTCTGCACCTTATGTACAATGGGCTTCAACATTATTTTTTCGTGATTTTTATGAACATAAGGTACGACATTGGTGGTTATGGCAATCGGCTTATACTGATGGACAACCAAAAATTATTCCATCAATTCAATTATTAGCAGCGGCATTAATTCGCAATGATATGTCTCAACCCGCTCGCTTTGAAAACTTTTTTCAACATTTTCACCTTCAAGACAGTTTTGGCACACCGACAACGCTCAAACCACCAGAAAGTATTCAAATCGGTAAGCTCACTGTTAGCACGGGACAACATGGTGTTAAACAACGGGTTATGTTTAGTATGCCGTGGTTAGTTAACAATAAAGCACCACGCTTACCCTATTATGTAAATAATCAAGCGGCACTACCCGTTATCACTATTTTACCGGCGCAACCTTATGCAAAAATCTCTCCAACAACCAGTTTAGAATCCCTCAAAAATAGCATTGTTGTCATCGGTGGCAGTTACAGAGAAGGGCGTGATACCCATTTGACACCGTTGGGTGAAATGCCGGGCGCGTTGATTATTATCAATGCCATTCATACTTTGTTAGAATATGAAGAAATTAAACCATTATCCAATTGGTTAAAAATCTTGATTTATTTAAGTTTGCTAGTATTAATGAGTTTTGTGTTAGCACGATTTGGTTATGGATTAGGGAGTATTATTTTGGGAGTGTTTGTTTTAGTCGTTTTGATACCTTGTAGCATTTTATTATTTAATTATGGTATCTGGCTAGACTTTATGCTGCCCTTAGCAGTTGTTATGCAATTATTGCCTTTGTAAAAAGTTGATGTTGGAATAATGTAGGGTGGGTAGAGCGATAGCGAAATCCACCATTACGTTGAAAAATGGTGGGTTTCCACTTCGTTCCTACCCACCCTACATTTTATTCTAAATTTTGATAAAAAATTCTTTCGTTAATCCGTTGTACTATATAGGAGAAAAAAATGCCAAAATTAGAATATCTCGTAGCATCTTTCGTCTTGCTTATTTCAATAGGAGCAAACGCTGCTTATATTGAGATACTCAACGGCCCTCCCACTGCATTTCACGTTGAGCGCGATACCAAAAAAATCAAAAAGATTGCGCCCTTTATGCCATTACAAATCGGTGATAAAATCACTGTTCGTAATCCTCCCAAAAAATCTCAACACATTTGTGACAAGAAATGTTCCATCACCCTCGCTTTGGATGGCGGAATTTTTAAAACCCTGATATATGCCGACACGCAGGAAAAACCCTATATTGTCACTGCAACAGATTCTACCAATGTGGTAACTGGCGTGATGAATACGTTTTATGTCTGGTTTCATCGCTTGTGGAAAAACGATATTCAATCGTTGGTGGAAGTTAATACACAAGGTGATAATACTCACAAAATTCCTCTTTCCATGCGTTTGTTTAAAGGTAACAATGCCAAGTTGATAGCAAGGGAACGGGCATTACACTTAGCATGGCATGGTGGCAAATCGCCCTATCAAATACAAGTCTCTCAAAAAGGGACTAAAAAAGTTTTGTGGGATGAAAAGAATATTAAACAATCCGAAATTACCTTGAAAAAACAACTGATTACCGCCGGACGTTATCAAGTGATAGTCAATGATGCACGAGGTAAAACCGTCATCGGTGAATTTACCGCTGTCACTGATATACCGTCTTTATTCCAACATCCCGAAACACAAATCATTGAACAAAGCAATTTATCCGCCTTATCTAAAAAAACATTGTTGGCTGCTTGGTTAGCAAAACAAGGAGGATGGCATTTTGAAGCGTATCAAAAAATTGCTATGATAGCAGGGTATTATCCGGCGCAGTTGGTTAAGCAAGGATTAGAAAGGGGAAAGCGTCCTACAAAATAAAACCTTAGTAGTAATGAATGAAACCAAAAAGTTTTCCAACCTGATGATTTTAATTTGATGTATATCTATTAGAGTTCAAGGCTTCAACAAATATTTATTTTATATCAATAGATTGCACTAATTTCATTGCAAATATTTGTTTTAGTGATATTATATAAACATTAGAGGGTAATTTGTTATTTAAAACTCAATATTCAAGTTTCTAAAAAATAATGACTTGCTGTCAATAATTTTATGATGACGTTGTAGAGACGCGATGCTCACGTTTCTTAAGCGTCTAAATTTCTAAAGCGTCTTCTAGGTTTGATGTCCATAACCAGACAATTTACCACAAGAATTTTTGTCGAAAGAAGCCACTGATAAGGTTTACATGTCATTTATAATTGAACATCAGGGATAATAATTCCATGATTATTGGAGCTTAGAGACGCGAGCATCGCATCTCTACAAGTCTATCAGGTTACCAACCCTTGATAAAAAAACTTGAACATTGAGTAAAAAGGAAAAATGAACTTTAAAATTTTCTCTCATAATTTTTCAAAATGAGTAAATCAAATCAAAATGAAAACTGTTACTAAAACTTTGGACTCCTTTTCTAAATTTCAATAACATGATACCCTTATACTTTAGGAAGTGAGAATATTTATAGCCCTTAAGTAGGGTTAATCCTATCCAAATTGCGGATATTTATAGCGTTTCCCGATTGTGTCAGGTACACAAGTCCCCTCTTTAAATTTAAGGAGGGGATTTAGGGGAGGTTGTACTTTATCCAATCGGAAAACGCTATATCCTAAATTTTGTCAACACTTGGGAATAGTGAATTTAAAAACGCTTAGTTATTTTCGTAAATAAGGGTAAATTTTTTTGATTATAATGGATTTTGGGGAGATGCAAAATTAACTCTTGAGCTGCCTTGTACATAGGAAAAACCTCAAATTTTTTACTGGATATTTTTTCCTTTTGTACACCAGGGTAAAGCCTCCTATTTTCTAGTAACCCAAAAATCCGTTACAATCAATATCTTTTAAGCTGATATTTATGACAACAATGGCTGATTAATTCATTATTAATTTTTTAAATACGAATTAAAAATTTAAATTTATTAATGTAGAAATATTTTTTTTCTGAAAAAATCTAGTTTTTTAGTTTTTAATTATTGGTTAGACGTAATAACCTGAGTTCGATGTAAAAATAGAGTTAATTCAATATCGTTCCCAAATTTTATTTGGGAACGCACTGTCTGCCAAGCTTTGCTTGGCAAAACTCGAAGCAAAGCTTCTGATGCATTGTGTTC
>JAUCGK010000134.1 GCA_030378085.1 Candidatus Parabeggiatoa sp. HSG14 | reverse complement strand
TCACCAATCAAGCAACCCTAAGCGTAAGCGAGGGGATAACGGGCTGATACTCCCTTATTCACATCAACTTAACTTGTTTACATAAATTGTAACATGTTAACAAATGTCAATAAAATTGTTATCTCAAATTTGGGTATTAACAATTATTATCCATTTTTTACTCATCAATCAGAAGTTGAACATATTGAAAAAGGTTATAAAATTAAATCAAAATTCCAGCCACATGTCGGTTGTAGTTATGGACCATGTGGAATGGCTGTATCTGGAAAAGATATAAGGATTGAAATGAAAGAATAATTGAGGCCAGAACTCGTAGGTTGAACTGACGAAGGAAGTCCAACCACAGAATTTAAGGTAATCTCCTTTTTTTGTTGGACTTCGTAAGCTCAGTCCAACCTACGAGCTATAAATTGATTCTAACTGTATCTTGGACCTATTGGTGGCTCAAGAATGGTGTCATAATTTAAAGCAAAATTTAAAATGAATAGCACAAAAAAATGTAAAGGTTGTAATTCTACAAAGTCCATTGAGTCATTTGTAACAATATATGGCTACGTAAATCCAAGAGGTAAATACTGCATTGACTGCTTTCATAAACACCAACAAGAACACGCTTCATCTCTAATGGATGGGAGAGATTTTTGTTTATATTGCGGAGCCAAAATATCCAAAGCTTATGATTGGCATCCTAATGGTAAAAGCAAGAAATGCTACATACACTCCGATCATATGGACCCACTAGCTATTGGTGGAATTGATGATGAATCTAACATTGTTGGTTGCTGTGCAAAATGTAATTTAGAAAAAAATGATACGCCCTTTACACAATGGCTTGACATGATTCCACCTCAAATGAAAAATATAGCTAGAGAGATTTATTTTTTAAAACATGGAGCAACCCCTGAAGACTTTTACCCTTCATAAAAAGGAGTTTTCAACTCGTAAGCCGTATATGTTTGATTGATGAATTGTAATTTGGTAGAGTGCATAAGCGACAGCATCATGTACCAAACATGAAATGTCATTTTGAAAGACATTTTTTAAAGGGATAAATTGGATGTATGACGCTTCGCTTATACACCTTACGCTTGCTGGGACCTGCTGGCGCAGCAGTTGGTGCAGCCACTGGCGCAGCAATTGGTCACGCTTTAGGCAGTGAAAAAGATAAATCAGATAAGGAATGAGGATTTAATAACTTCCGAGACTCTTAAGCCAAACCTGACAGGTTTTAAAAACCTAGAAGAAATAGCTCGTAGGTTGGACTGATGAAGGAAGTCCAACTACAGAATTTAAGGTAATCCCCTTTTTTTTGTTGGACTTCGCAAGCTCAGCGAGCGTAGGGTGGATAGAAGCTTCGCTTCAACCCACCATTCCATGTAAAAAACTCGTAAGCCGTATATGTTTGATTGATGAATTGTCTTATGTAGGGTGCATAAGCGATAGCGTCATGCACCAAACATGGAACGTCATTTTGAATGACATTTTTTAAAGGGATAAATTGGGTGTATGACGCGCAGCGATACACCCTATGCTTGCTGAATTGTCGGTCAATATCTAGGAATGTTAGGGCAAATATGCCTTATAATAAGTAGCCTGTAGGTTGGACTGACTCCGGTAAGTCCAACCGCAGAATTTAAGGTAATCCCTTTTTTTTGTTAGACTTCGCAAGCTCAGTCCAACCTACGAGCTGAAGATTTACGTTTGAAAATTGAAGATTATACTGATGATAATGAGTTAAAATCAGTTATTCGGAAATATAGTGATTTACTTCTTGATTGTGTTCAGAGTAAAGGTATCAATCATATGTTCCATGTCATGGGCTTTTTTGAAGAGAAATCAAATAATAACAATTAGTACGGAGATAACTTACAAATATGAATACCATAACTAACAAGCTGGAAAAGACGTTAGTGAATACTCCAGTTAGTGACAAAGAGAAACTAAAAAAACAACAAGAATATTACAAAAGGCTTACAAAGAATGGTGTTGCAAAAAAGCAAATGTATAGTTTGAAACCCATTTCAGCCATCTAAAAAATGGAACGATGGATAACAATGCGTTTTCGCTACCAATTTGCGTCCTTCTTAGAAAATGCGACTCAACTTGGGGCGTTATGCGCGAAACGAAAACTATCCACGATTGGAGTGAAATATGATTTCAGAAAAATTAGAGAGAGTGCAAAGAACAGTTATTAATGTTCATCGTGAATTTTTTGATGAAAGTCCATCTCCAATGAAATTACAAAAATTGTGTTACTATGCACAAGGATACTCTCTGGCAGAAGGGAGCGAATTGTTTCAGGAGGATTTTCAAGCATGGCAACATGGCCCAGTTATATATGATTTATATGACAAATTCAGGGATTACAGATGGTGTCAAATTACTGAGGAAGTAGGAGAATCTGATTCAGCTTTATTGGAGTATATTACTGATATAGTCAGTGCTTATGGTAGATATGATGGAGCAGCGTTAAGCACAATGACACATCGTGAAAGCCCTTGGCTAGATGCTCGTGGCGATTTGGATGAATCTCAAGGCAGTACAGCAATTATCACAAAAGAGTCTATGAGGGATTTCTTTTCAGCAAAACTGAGAGCCGCAAATGGCTAAAAACAAGTTTTCTGCAATAGCGGATAAGGATGCTGAAAAAATAGCAAATGAGAATCTTAGAATTTCCTTCGAGTATTTGGATTGGGATTCTAAAGAATTTTTCTTTCATGGCATGGAGGAAAAGTATTATCAGAAATTTTTCGACTGTTTAACTACAATAAAGTCAAGTAAAGAATCCGAGATAGTTCAGCAAAAACATTCAAGTTTAAGCCCAAAATCAATCTTCAATACAAATACATCCATAAAATCGTCTTTTCCTGATTCAGTAGTAAACAGAATTAAAAACAAACTTTACGTTCAAACACGAGACGATGAAGGGTCGTTGTCCCAAGCAAAAGAAATTACTTCAAATGCTTTCGAGATAAGTTTATCGAAGAATTATGGACGCATTCATGGTTTTATATGGAATAATACCTTCCATATTGTTTGGTTCGATCCGGCTCATAACCTATACCCCATGAAGCAGGGCGTTACTCGTCATATAGATGCAGCAGTGGTGAAATGCTTCTCTCCTGACGAATGTTTGCGTTTACAGGCAGAGATCAAAAAACTGCAAGAAGAAAACGCAGAACTTTATGAAGCCTTTGCTAAAAACTAAATTTGCATAACAAGACAAATCAACTCGGACGCAACTCGTAAGCCGTATATGTTTGATTAATAAATTGTAATTTGGTAGGGTGCATAAGCGATAGCGTCATGCACCTTATCTCTCACTTTATCTTGGAACCGATCTTCGGTGGCTGAAGAGGTGTGTTATCCTGCTGAGATGCTCCTCCCTCTCTGCGCTTTTCTAAGTCGTTACGGGCGGTTATCACTCAGGATAACCAGGCGTTTTCGCTACCAATTTACGTTCTTGGAAAGTGCCGTTCAACTTGAAACGTTAATAGGTCAAGAAAAGGTTCAGTAAATATTAATTTTTTAATAAAAACAACTTAATTAGGACTTACGCATTGACAACTTGAGTATTTTATGCTCCCACTGATAAAATAAGACTTTCTTAATTTTTTGGGAGTTATGCACCTTTACCAGAATATTTGCACTAAACACTGATAAAATAAAGCTTTCTTGAAATTATGGTGAATAATTTTGGACTATTTTCATCTGTTAGCAACATATTTTTAAAACCGTTATATTTCATGTGAGAACACATTTTTTTGATTTGTCAATGCGTAAGTCCTAATTATTATGAAAAAATAATTGTAGAAAAATAAATTAATTATTATTTTGGTAGGAATTAGTGATTTAAGTAAATTATTCATTATTAACAGATTATAATTCACAATTAGATTTATCAATAATTGAATTAATAAAATTGTCATGCTAATTTAAACTGAATTTTTGTATTTTTTCATTACCACAAAAATTTTGGACTCCAAACTCAGTAAAATTTTTCTATTTTTCTAATTAATCATTTTTGTAACTAAAAAATATTTTAAAGAAATAATAAAATTTAAAAAAAAATAATATTTCTCCAAATACTCAAAAGTACTATATTTGAGTAAATAGTCAAAATATAATAGACTTGTACCTCAATAATGATTTATAACTATTTGTAATATCAGCTAATTTTAGTTACCCGATTTTTTTAGAGGAAAGCGGTTATTAGAATTATTTTTGCGAACACAAAATTTTATTCACTAAATAACAAACTGAAATCATTAGCTTTTTTTAGGGTAGTCAAAACCAATGGTTTTTCAAACCCGAATTAATTGTCCATAAGTAACTCCGAATAAGCATTTTAAGCTCAGTCTTTGTCAATTTATAGCCATTTGAGAGTTGATATAAGTATATGAAATATAAAGTATAATTATTTATGGAGAAGTCTAATATATTGACTTAACTGAAATATTTTTTTGAAGTAATTACCTATTGAACGTACCAGTTTTTAATTAATTGAAAATTATACATTTTAATGGGTGGAATAGTCACAAAATTTTGACTTTTTAGATAATTATGTAATCACATAATAAAAATGTTTGATTTGACATAAGTTAATTATCATTATACTATTACTCAATCTATGCTAGAATACTTGCCAACATTAATTGATCCAAGGCATCTTGCTTTTCAAGGCTACAAATTAAAAGGGCGTGTAATGCTCGCACAGATGTTTCGATTACATGAATATCTATGTGAGGGGGCTAAAGGGGAGGTCGAAATTGATTGGTTATTTGCAACGGATGAACAAAAGCGTCCAATTATTAAAGGTAGTATGCAAACTGAACTCCCTATGTTATGCCAACGTTGTTTACAGACAATGTTGTGGCCAATTGATATAAAAGTTGCTTTGATGATGTTGCCCAAGGGACAAACAGAAAACGATTTGCCAAAAAATTATGAAGCCCTTACCTTAACAAGCCCAGCAGTACCTTTAATAACCTTGATTGAAGATGAGTTAATTTTAGCATTACCTATTATGGTGTTGCATACAACGTGTTCGTCTAATAAATATCAGTTACCTAATAATCTCGTAGAAGAAGAAAATATTTTCCCAAATAATCCTTTTTCTATCTTATCTAAACTAAAAGTTGAAAAATAAGTTTTAACAAAATAAATTTTTATATTTCTAAATAATTATAAAAATTGTTCAAAATTGATATTAATTACCAAATACTTAAATAATAAAGGATTTTTAATATGGCTGTACCACAAAATCGCAAATCTCGTTCTAAGCGTGGTATGCGTCGTTCCCATGACTCTTTAACTACACCCATTTTATCTATTGAACCTACTCTTGGCGAAGAGCATCTTCGTCATCATATCAGTCCCTCGGGTTACTACAGAGGCCGTAAAATTATCACTACTAAGGACGAATAAAACTTGACACCACGCATTGCTTTGGATGCGATGAGTGGCGATCATGGTCCCTCAGTCGTTGTCCCAGCCGCCCTAAAAATATTGTCAGAACAAGAAGATTTACACCTGATTCTCGTTGGTAACGAATCCATACTAAACCAGGTATTAGGTCATCAACCTGCCAGTGTGACACAGCGTATTTCCATTTACCATGCTGAACAACAAGTGGAAATGGATGAAGCACCTTCACATGCTTTGCGCAACAAAAAAGATTCTTCCATGCGTGTTGCCATTAATTTGGTCAAACAACAAAAAGCCGATGCTTGTGTCAGTGCTGGTAATACTGGTGCTTTGATGGCAACAGCCCGTTATGTGCTTAAAACCTTACCAGGGATAGATCGTCCTGCCATCACCACCGCTTTACCAAATATGCTTGGAACTTGTACCCATGTTCTTGATTTAGGTGCTAATATTGATGTAAGTCCCGAACATTTATTTCAATTTGCTGTGATGGGAACGGTATTGACTCAAGCCGTTAATAATCTACCCAATCCGCGTATTGGCTTGCTCAATATTGGTCAAGAAGAAATCAAAGGCAATGAACGAGTCAAGGAAGCAGCAAAACTACTTACATCAAGTCCTTCTATCAACTATGTGGGTTTTGTAGAAGGTGACGAAATTTATAAAGGTACTGTGGATGTAGTGGTATGTGATGGTTTTGTCGGTAATGTTTCCTTAAAAACGACCGAAGGTGTTGCTAAAATGATTAGCCATTACGTCAAACAAAGTTTTAATAAAAATCTATGGACACGTTTTGCAGCACTTATCTCTTTACCAATTATCAAAAATTTACGTCAGAAAATTGATCCACGTCGCTACAATGGTGCCAGTTTACTTGGTTTGCGCGGTATTGTTATTAAAAGTCATGGTGGTGCTGACGTGTTGTCATTTACTCATGCTATCAAGGAAGCTATTATTGAAGTACAGAAAAATGTACCCTCACAAATTAGCCATCAACTGGCAACCTTATTAAGCGAGAGAAGGCATATCAAGTGACTTATTCTCGCATTATAGGAACCGGTGGATATTTACCAGATAGGGTATTAACTAATACTGAGCTTGAAACATGGATAGATACGAGTGACCAATGGATTATAGAACGTACTGGTATCCGTAGTCGTCGTTTGGCGGCTACAGAACAAGACACTTGTGATTTAGCAGAACAAGCTGCCCGTAAAGCATTGGAAGCGGCTGGCTGTAAGGCTTCTGAATTGGATTTAATCATTATAGCTACCACGACTCCAGATCGTATCTATCCGAGTACTGCTTGTTTGTTGCAAGCTCGTCTGGGTAATCATGGAGCAACCGCTTTTGATGTACAGGCTGTGTGTAGTGGTTTTATTTATGCCTTAAGCATTGCAGACAAATTCATAAAAACAGGAACGGTACGACGTGCATTGGTTGTTGGGGCAGAAATTTACTCGCGCATACTTAATTGGACGGATCGTAGTACTTGTATTTTATTTGGCGATGGTGCTGGTGCTGTTGTACTTGAGAGCAGTCCTAATCCTGGTATTTTATCTACCCATTTACATGCAGATGGTGCTTATAAAGATATGCTGACTGTGCCTGGTACAGCAATTCAAGGACATCTTCAAAATGGTGATGGTTTTACCAAAATGCAAGGAAATGAAGTTTTTAAATTTGCAGTTAGGGCATTAAGTAATGTTGTTGAAGAAGCATTAGTAGCTAATCAACTTGATTCAAGTGTAATTGATTGGTTAATTCCTCATCAAGCGAATATCCGTATTATTACTGCAACTGCTAAAAAATTAAAATTGCCAATGGAACGGGTCATAGTTACTGTTTCAGAACATGGTAATACCTCAGCTGCATCAGTTCCATTAGCTTTAGATGTAGGGGTGCGTGATGGGCGTATTCAGCGAGGTGATATATTATTAATGGAAGCAATAGGCGGTGGCTTTACTTGGGGTGCCGTAGTGGTAAAATACTAAATAATCTTTGGTAGTTGGTAATTTGTAATCAGTAATAGGCTTTGAGGAAAAAATTTATTTTCCTAATTATTTTCTTTAAACAAAAAAACTAATAGCGTCTAAATCTGACAGCAAATTATTGATTCAGAAACTAATAGCTTCAAAATCTGATACTCATTACCCCACTTTTTATTATGATAAAACACGCTTATGTTTTTCCGGGTCAAGGTTCGCAATCAGTGGGCATGTTAGCTGATTTGAGTGCAACTTATCCCATTGTAAAACAAACCTTTGAAGAAGCTTCCAATATATTAAATTATGATTTATGGAAATTAACTCAAGAAGGGCCTGAGGAAATTTTAACTCAAACGGAAAAAACTCAGCCTGCACTACTTGCCGCCGGGATTGCCGTATGGCGTATTTGGCAAGAACAAGGTGGTAGTAAGCCCATATTAATGGCTGGACATAGTTTTGGTGAATATAGTGCCCTTGTTTGTGCAGGTGCTTTAGAATTTAGCGATGCTGTTAGCCTTGCTTCAGATCGAGGTCGTTTTATGCAAGCAGTTGTTGCAGAAGGTGAAGGTACAATGGCTGCAGTATTAGGTTTGGAAGATGCTAAAATTATTGAAATTTGTACAGATGTAAATCAAGGTCGAGTGGTATCACCTGCCAATTTTAATGCACCAGGACAAGTTGTCATAGCAGGACATGTTGATGCTGTCAAATGGGCAATGAAGCAAGCTAAAGCGGCAGGTGCTAAGCGTACTACCTTGTTGCAAGTGAGTGTTCCCGCCCATAGCACGTTGATGCGACCTGCCGCTGAAAAAATGGCGGAACGTCTTGCCAATGTAACAATTACTACGCCAACAATTCCTGTAATTCATAATGTAGATGTGTCCATCAAAAATGAACCAGCTGATATTCGCGCTGCTTTAACAGCACAAATTTATAGTCCAGTACGTTGGGTAGAAACCATTGAAAAAATGGTGGCTGATGGTGTAACAATGTTTTTTGAAAGTGGCCCAGGCAAAGTATTAACCGGCTTAAATAAACGTATTACTCGCAAAAAAATGAAAACATTGCCAATAGTTGATACCTTGACTTTAGAACAAGCTTTAAAAGCATTAGAGGTATCTGGATGAAAATAGACTTAAGTGGTGAAATTGCTTTGGTGACGGGTGCAAGTCGTGGAATTGGTCAAGATATTGCGTTGGCTTTAGGACAAGCTGGAGCTTCAGTCATTGGTACAGCAACAACTTCTAATGGTGCAGATATTATAACTCAATCTCTTACCAAACGAGATATATCAGGAGAAGGAAAACTGCTTGATGTCGCAAATACTGACTCCATCAATACCCTATTGAAAAGTTTGGGCAAGGATATGCCTACCATTTTAGTCAATAATGCCGCCATTACACGCGATACATTGTTGATGCGAATGAGTGATGATGACTGGAATAATGTTATCAGTGCAAATTTAACAGCTATTTATCGCTTATCTAAGGGTTGTCTTCGGGCTATGATGAAAAAACGGCAGGGCCGTATAATTACAATAACAAGTGTTGTAGGTCTTACGGGTAATGCCGGACAAACAAACTATGCTGCAACTAAAGCGGGAGTAATAGCATTTAGCAAGTCATTAGCGAGAGAAATTGGTAGTCGTAGTATTACTGTCAATACAGTAGCACCTGGCTTTATTGATACTGATATGACGCAAGAATTTTCTGAAGAACAACGTGCGGCAATGTTGCAACAAATTCCATTAAACCGTGCGGGTAAGACAAATGATGTTGCATCGGCAGTTGTTTTTTTAGCATCAAAAGCAGCAGCTTACATTACTGGTGAAACTTTACATGTCAATGGTGGCATGTACATGCCATAATTGATTAACTAATAACTGACTAAAAAGAGGCAAATTTTTATGAGTACCGTCGAGGAACGTGTCAAGAAAATCGTTGTTGAACAACTTGGCGTTAAAGAAGAAGAAGTGAGTAATGAATCTTCTTTTGTTGATGATCTCGGTGCAGATTCTCTTGACACCGTAGAGTTAGTGATGGCACTTGAAGAAGAATTTGGATGCGAAATTCCCGATGAAGAGGCGGAGCAAATTCAAACCGTACAACAAGCAATTACTTATATTAATACTAATCAAGAATAAAAATTTAGTATTTTAAAGATATAAAATGGAGTCTTTTTTTTTGCCCTTGGACTCTGTTCTTTCAAAAATACACTTAGTAATGTGGGAACAAACTTAAACTTCAATGAGGTTGGTGGGATCGAAAGATGTTCCCCTATAATTTATAGAATTCCAATAATTATAGAGTTTCAGTTGTACCCGCAGTAGTATAATCATCTGTAGAATTTAATTTCAGGTCCAAAGCATCAATGGTCAAAATGCCAATGATTACACGGGCCTTTATTTTTTAGGGTGTGTACAGAAGTGACTAAAAGACGTGTTGTCATTACGGGCGTAGGTGCAGTTTCTCCTTGTGGTTTAACAGTAAAAGAAAGCTGGGAAGCCATGTTAGCAGGTAAAAGCGGAATTGCAACAATTACCGATTTTGATGTATCTGGCTTTTCTAGTCAAATTGCAGGACAAATCAAAAATTTTGATGTAACTTTGTACCTGTCTACTAAAGAAGCCAAAAAAATGGATCCCTTTATTCATTATGGAATTGCTGCCAGTGTGCAAGCAATTGAAGATGCTGGTTTAGAAATTACAGAAAAAAATGCGGAACGAATAGGTGTAGTCATAGGCTCTGGTATAGGTGGACTTCCCGGTATTCAAAAAGGTCATTTAGCTTATCTCAAAGGAGGACGTCGTAAGATTTCCCCTTTTTTTGTACCCGGTAATATTACCAATATGATATCGGGTAACCTGTCGGTTAAATATGGCATAAAAGGCCCGAATTATGCCATTGTCACAGCTTGTTCAACGGGAACGCATAGTATTGGGGATGCGGCTCGAATGATAGAATATGGGGATACAGATGTGATGATTGCAGGAGGT
This sequence comes from Candidatus Parabeggiatoa sp. HSG14, assembly GCA_030378085.1. Classification (GTDB taxonomy): domain Bacteria; phylum Pseudomonadota; class Gammaproteobacteria; order Beggiatoales; family Beggiatoaceae; genus Parabeggiatoa. Next base: position 3,936 of record JAUCGK010000134.1, on the reverse strand, counting down.
GCTGAAAAGGCAACTTCACCTATGGGAATAGGTGGGTTTGCAGCCGCTCGCGCTTTGTCCACGCGTAATGATTCACCTGAAACCGCAAGCCGTCCTTGGGATAAAGAACGTGATGGTTTCGTTCTTAGTGATGGAGCTGGAATATTAGTGTTAGAAGAGTACGAAACGGCAAAACAGCGTGGGGCTCGCATTTATGCAGAACTAGTTGGTTATGGTCTAAGTAGTGATGCTTATCACATGACCTTACCATCTGCTGATGGTGATGGAGCACAACGCTGCATGTTGAATGCTTTACGAAATGCAGAGTTAAATATTGATCAGGTGGATTACATCAATGCACATGGCACATCTACCCAGGCAGGTGATAAGGTTGAAACCCTTGCAGTAAAAAAAGTATTTGATGATTATGCTAAAAAATTAGTCGTTAGTTCGACTAAATCTATGACAGGTCATTTGTTAGGGGCGGCTGGCGGGCTAGAAGCCGTATTTAGTGTGTTAAGTATTCGTGATCAAGTCGCACCACCAACCATTAATTTATTTAACCTCGATTCTGATTGTGAAGGTTTAGACTATGTACCTCATCACGCTAAAAAAATGAAAATTGATGTGGCTTTATCTAATTCATTTGGATTCGGGGGGACAAATGGAACACTGGTATTTAAACGTTTGAAATAACGGGTGGTTTATGGCTAAAAGAATTGCCTTATTTAATTACAAGAGCAAAATTAGCAAAATCACAACAATATTAATAAGTTAAGGAGTTGTATAACAGTTATCTAGCACCTAAAAAAATGTTTAGAATTTTATTTTTTCTTCTCTTATTTTTTGTGACTATAGTAAGCAGTGGCGGATATTGGATATATACATACCATCTCACAGCACCATTACCTCTATATGAGGATTTGCGTTATGTTGTTGAGCCGAATGCTACGTTACGAAAAGTTGCTATTGATTTGATGGATAAAGAACTGATTAATTATCCTGTTGCACTTGCTTGGGTGTCATTGGCACGATTTCAAAAAAGAGCACATTTGATTAAAGTCGGCGAGTATCTTATTCCAAAAGGGGCTACTCCTCAACAGATGTTGGACATTCTAATTTTAGGTAAAACCATACAACATACGTTAACTATACCTGAAGGATGGAATTTTCGACAAATGATGGCAGCAGTACGGAAACACCCTCAGATCGTGCAAACGCTTGATGAAATTAGTAATGTTGCTCCTATAACGAAAAAACTTAATTGTCCAAAAGAAGAAGCTATCATTATGGCTAAACTCAATTGGCCAAATCAATGTCCCGAAGGACGTTTTTATCCAGATACGTATCATTTTCCAACAAACACAACGGATGTGGCATTTTTACAGCGATCCTATAGAATGATGGAAATTGAATTGAAAACATCTTGGGAAAAGCGGAGTGATAACTTACCTTTAAAAAATGCTTATGAAGCCTTGATATTGGCATCCATTATTGAAAAGGAAACGGGCGTAGTTGAAGAACAGGATCAAATTGCAGGTGTGTTTGTGCGGCGATTGAAGAAAAATATGCGTTTGCAAAGTGATCCCACAGTTATTTATGCGTTAGGTGAAACTTATGACGGAAATATTAAAAAACGAGATTTAAGAGCAAAAAAACCGCATAATACTTATGTAAACAAAGGGTTACCCCCAACCCCTATTGCTATGCCAGGGCGTGCTGCTTTACACGCCACTCTCCATCCAGCTAAAGGTGACGCTTTATTTTTCGTTGCCAAAGGAGGGGGGAGCCATCACTTTTCAGCAACTAATAAAGAACATGAATGTGCAGTCATTGAATATTTACTTAAAAATAAAGTACCTCGTCGCTATCGAACTCAATGTAGAAAATATCCAATGTGTGCTGCATGCCGTGATTAATAGATTCAATAGTTTGGATTATTAAAACATGACTCCCATAATAGGCATAAGTGGTAGCCATCGTACAGGAAAAACAACCTTGGCAAGGACTATTTCCAAAAAAAAAGGAATACCGTTTGTTAAAACCTGTACCAGCAAAGTTTTTAAGCAACACGGTTTACACCCTGCAATGCCAATGGATTTTAAAACCCGTCTTTGGATTCAGCACTATGTTTTAGAGGCTGCGACTCATGTTTGGCAAGTAAAAAATGGCCCTTTTGTCACAGATCGGACACCAATAGATTTTATGGCTTACACTTTGGGAGATATTCAAGGAATTACCAAAGTTGACTTTGCACAATTAGAAAAGTATTTGAATCAGTGTTTTGAAATGATCCATCAATTTTTTACGACACTTGTTGTACTTCAACCTGCTATTCCACTTGTTTATGAGGAGGGCAAAGCACCATTAAATAGAGCATATATAGAACATATTAATAGTATTATTCAAGGTTTATGTAGTGATGAACAACTTAATTGTCCTTCAATCGTTATAAAACGTAATATCACAAGTATTGATGAGCGTGTTCAAGTCGTTTTAAAATTTGTTTCTGATAATTTTAGTGTTCTGTCTGAAAGCAATCACACAGAATGTTAAGTAGAAAAAAACAATAATTTATGTTACGGTAAGTACCGTTTTATTAGATAATTTTTAATTAGTTTTTTTGTAGTTTATTTTATGATTTTTTAATTTTTAATTTTTATTGTGATTTACAAAAACAGTATATTTTTTTGAAAATTTTACTAGAATTATAAATTTTGGGGCAATTTTAGTGTGAACCAATTTATCACCCAAAATTTGCAGCAATAAATTTTTTTGTTTCAGCTTTTTATTTAATCTTAGGAAATCACAACGGAGGACTTTTTATGAAAAAGTGGTTAATAGCGGGTGGTTTAGCTCTCTCTATGTCTTATGTTAGTTCTGTCCATGCGGTTGATCCTACTACAGCAGCAGTAGCAGCCAGTACTGCTGCTGAAGTGGCTGCTGCTGAAGGTGTGGTGGCTGCTGGAGTTGCTACGGCAGCTAGTGTTGTTAGTTCTGGTGTTGCAGCCGCTGTAGCAAGCCCTCTTGTTGGTGTTGCGGGTGGTGCTGGAACGGCATACTTGATGAATGACCACTTATTTAATAAGTGTGCCAATGACAAACAATGTGATGCAGCTAAACAGGGAACTTATTGGGGTGCTGGTGTAGGCTCAGCTGGTGTTGTTGGTGCTGCATTACTTGCCGGCTTAGACACAGCAGGTTTAGCCGCTATTGGAGCGGCTGTGGGTGGCGGTGCAGTAGCAGGTGCAAGTACTCTTGTGTTAGCTCCAGTTGTTGCGGCTGTCGCAGTTGGATATGGTGCATATTGGTGGTTTTCTGATGATAAAGTACCAGCTCCACCTAGTGAAACAGCACCTAAATAATTTGAGTTGTAATATTGTCATTTAAACTTATGCCCATTCAAAAACATTTCTTTATAAGTAAGTTTTGAAGTTTTTTGTAATGGGAAAAATAATGTTGAACAAATTGTAAAGTGTTAGATAGAGTAGTCTGATTTTTCAAAAAATTCGGATGTTTCTTAAAATATCAGAGTTCAATTATTATTTTATTATTACATTAAGTTTTAAATTTTCCCTCTTACCCTTTATAAGGATAGAGGGAAGTCAGTTTAATTCTTAAAATATTAAGTTTCCCAACACTTCTTAATTTCTTCTTCACTTTCTCTTAACACCTTTCATTCTTAAACTGTTTTTTTTGCAAAACAGTTATCTATATTTTCATCTTTTCAATCTTCTTCAATAAACTTATCTTTTTTCGTCAAAACCCTCAAAATTTTTTTGTCTAAAAACAAAAACGGATTTGGTCATAAAATTTATGACTATAAAGAAAAAATTCCCAATTTTCCTTTACTAAAGTTGAAATTCACACCAATATTTTTAATTGGTTATCTTGTGTTGGAATAAGAAAATATTTCTTTATATCTGCTTGATAATATTGCTTTGCCCGATGTTGAAC
>JAUCGK010000133.1 GCA_030378085.1 Candidatus Parabeggiatoa sp. HSG14 | reverse complement strand
AATAACTACAGATAACAATTTTAAGTTATGAAAACACAACATGGATTTACGTTAATCGAATTAATGGTTGTCCTCGCGGTTGCAACTATTTTGACAATGTGGGCGATACCAAATTTGCGAATCATGGTACTCAATAATCGAATAACTTCAAAAACTAACGAATTTGTTCGTGCTGTTAACTATGCAAGAAGTGAAGCCATCATACGTAATCGACCTGTTTTAATTGCACCTATAGAAGATAATTTTAGTAATGGATGGGTTGTTGGGATCGATACTGATAATAATAATGCTCTTATTGGCAACAATGAGGTTTTAAAAAAATTTAAGTTTTCAAATAAGCAAGTTCTTCTTGAAAAATCGCAGAGTACTATACCAAATATGATTTCTTTTGTTGCAAGAGGCAGTGTAAGACAGATGTATATTTTTTGTGTATCAAATTCTGATCATCCGACAGGACGAAAAATAGAAATCGCAAGAACGGGAAGGCCATCAGTCGAACGTTGTTCTACATCTGGTTCAGGAGAACCATGTCCTTGCTAATTAACTAAATATCTCAGTGACGGTTGAAAACAATGCTCAAACAAACTCAAAAATTATCAAGTGGTTTCACTTTATTAGAAATATTGGTGGCATTATTGATTGTGTCCATTGGTTTTCTGGGTGTAGCGACTTTACAAATCAGAGGTTATCAGTTCAATCATGCTGCTTATTCCCGTACTCAAGCTGTTTTTTTAGCGTCTGATATTATGGATCGAATGCGAGTCAATGCAGAGGAAGCTCGTAAAGGTTCGTACAGTAAAGAATGTCCACAAACAGATGATGTTGGGTGCGATGGCAACAATTGCTCGTCTGAACAACTTGCTGTCTATGATTTAGCGAAATGGTGTAACTCTTTACAAAATACACTCAAAGGTGAAGTTAATGCGAGTATTCAGGGAAATGCTTCTAATAATTTCACTATTACTATTAGTTGGAAAAAGCCACGTGAAAAAAACCCGGAGAGACAGGTATGGCAACTTCAATTGTAAAGTCAAAACCTTTGGCAGGTTTTAGCTTAGTTGAAATGATGGTAGCATTGCTCATTAGCTCAATTCTATTGATGGGTGTGGTGACGATTATGGACAATAATAAAAAGAGTTATATTTTACAAAATGAATTAGCAGAGCTACAAGATAATGCACGTTTTGTTATGGATGAGTTGGCCAGAGAATTTCGCATGGCAGGGTATTTTGGATGTTCAGGACAAAGGCCAGATAATGCGCCACAAGCAAGAATTACCCCGCCTATTTGGGGTCAAAACGATGTGCCTATCTCTGATAGGGGCGGTAATAATTCTTTAGACGAATTTCCATCTTCAGATATTATAGAAATAGCTTCCTTTAGTCCACAACTTGATGTTGATACAACAACAGTTGATGCGAATAATATACCAACCACACTTAGTGCAAATAGTATTCAGCCCAGTGATGGGGCTCAAGTTATAGTCAGTGATTGTACGGGTTCAAGAATTTATAGTACAATGGGCAGTTCACCACCAGCGTTGACTCTCACAGGGGCGGCGAAACTTTTTAATAACCCAGTTGAAATTTTTTTGGCAAAGGGGCCTGCCATTACAGTTGCCCATTATGAGGTTAAATCTATAGAAGGAGGATTTGCCTTATTCAAATGTTTTGATACTGGTGGAGATAATAGGTTTTGCAATGATGGTGATGATGATGAACTGCTTGCAGAAGGTGTGCAAAACATGCAAATACGCTATGGTGTTGATCTCGGAGCAGGTAGCCTTCGATATGATGCTACTGCACCTCTTGTAGCAAAAAGTATACGTGTTACTTTGTTAATGCGAACAACAAAAAAGCGAGGTATTGGACCAGCAGATGATATAGATTTTCAATTAGATTCTTCGGATTCCGTAACATACAATCCAAGAGGAGATAACGAAACGCTTGAAGAGGGTTATCGCCATCGTTTATTTACAAGTACAATAAAGGTAAGAAATGTTTTTTCTTTTTAATTTCATTAATTCACTCTGTGTCAAAAAAAAATAATTTACCCAAAAATTCCTCCTAATTTTTGGTATGGTTCAATCCAAGGTAACACTTCATGGAATCCAAACCTTTAGGTTTGGAACTCCCAAACCTGAAGGTTTGGACTCCATGTTACCTTTTTATGGAGGGAGGAACTTAAGGAAAATCTACATTTTATTTTTGCTATTTAGGAACAAATTAAGGATTTAATAATGTCCACGTTTAAACCTGACAGGTTTTGAAAACCTGTCAGGTTTGGTTCAAGCGTTTTTTCAGTTATTAAATCCTCATTCTTTAGTAGCACTTTGTACACAGAATTATTTACAGCAAGAAATTTTCTCAACACGTCAATATTATTATGATGAAAACAATACATTTTTCTAAAAATCCATACGGGAATCGTCAATCAGGTGCGGTACTCGTTTTTTCTTTAATACTGTTGGTGATATTAACTTTTTTAGGGATTAGTGCTTTAGAATCCTCTAAACTTGAAACTAGAATGGTTGCTAACATGAAAGATCGAAATAGCACCTTTCAAAATGCTGAAGCCGGTTTAATTCAAGCATATAATAAGTATGGTATTGTAGGAGGTGACTATTTTAAGAAGTTGGCAGAACTACAAGATACACTTATAGGTGAATGGCAGACTTTTGAAGTTAACAGTGATGATTTTAAAAGTAACATTCGCATAATGTCTCCACAAATGCCCATGGGTGATGATCTTTTTTTTATTGTTGAAAGTATTTGTGACAATACAAAAGGCTGCGCTTCTAAAGTGGTTATACGTGAGGGATGGAAATATCAGGCGATTAAGAAAGAAGGCCCTAAAAGCACCTTGCCTGCGCCACCCCCAGACTGTGAGAATATAGAAGATGATAATTATACTGATTGCATAGCTGCAATTGAGGATATTTGTAGCGATTATCAAGGTAATGATAAAATAACACCAGAAAAATGTGAAGCGGCTTTGAATGAAGAAGCTAAAGATGATCATACAAGAAAACTACCAAAAGGGTGTGAAAACGTTAGTCCATTTGATGCTTCTTGCCAAAGTGAACTCAACAATTTAATTGATATGGCAAAGGGACAATGTGATCCCAGAGTTGAGCAATGCGAAACTACACTTAAAAAATTACTTTTTGTGGTAGAAACAATGCGTGATAATGAAAAGGTAGACGAACAAGCAGATCAATATGACAACACTGTTGACACAGTATGTAATAATTTTGGTCAGTATATTGATGATACATTATGTCCCTCATCAGGAGCACCAATAGAATCGTAAAAAGTATTCCCCGTTTTTAATGTCATTTTTTTGATTTTTACACTGATGTGTTCATCGTTATACATTAAGTATTTTAATATCATGTTGTTTCGTTAGTGGATTTCCCTAAACCTTGACTGTCATATAAAATTATAAATTTTCAATGACATGCTATAAAACGTAACAAAGAAATCTAAACTCACTTACTGATATTACACAAAGTATTTCTAAGTTTTACCGATTTCATGGCTATTCAAGTTTTAACCCGAAGAAGTTAAACGTGAGTAGCCTTATCTGAAACATAAGGAACTTAATTTATTCAGAAATATTGCGGGTAACATCAGTCACTTACAAAAAAGAAAGGAAGAATAATCATGAAATTATTTCGTATTTTCGTCATTTCTTTGACGTTAAGCCTATTAACAGGGCTAGGAGTATCTAGCTTTGCCGATGATACCGAGATTTATTCGAGGAAAGTTGAGGCACTAGATGAGCAAACTCGTCCTAATATCTTATTTATGTTGGATAATTCGGGTAGTATGAATAGCCCTATTAGGAACGATGACGGTACGCCCACAGGACAACGACGTATAGATGTATTGAAAGACGCACTATTGCAGATGCTTGATAAAACGAATAACGTCAATGTGGGATTGGGACGTTTTGCATCACTTATCAAAAAAAATGATAAGGACTATGATAAGGTCAATGCCCCCATCTTATTTCCGGTTACCTTTATTGATGCTCCCATTAGCAAAATGCCAGGGGAGATTGATGATACTATCATGGGCGTTTCTGTATCCATTGCTCAAGGTGCAGATGATGCCGAGCAAAATGTGGGTACTGAGGAATTGTTTCTGAAAAACAAAGAACTACACATGGTTCAAGCAGTTGTAGAAGAAAAAGGAATTGAAATTGCCGTTAATGCTGATGATGCAACAGAGTGGTTAGGTGAATTCGGCAAAAATTTGACCGTTCCAGGTGGGAATGTTCTTTATTTAGGTGCGGATGGAAACGAAAATACTAAACAGAATAAAGGTCCGTCATTAATTGGATTACGGTTTCAAAATATAGGTATTCCTAAAGGGGCAACAATTAATAAAGCTGTCGTTAAATTCCGCTGTCCCACAGAAGAATACATAGAAACCATGATAGGTTTAGATAAACCGAAAGAGGTGTGCGATAAAGCATTAACTGTCACTATTAAAGGTGCTGCTAATGATGGAATATCGAAAGCAGACCCTTCTGGAAACCCTTTTGTCAGAGAAACAGGATATCTGAGTGGAACAGGTTATTCAGAAGGAGAAGAAAAATTTCCACCAATCCTGGAAGATGATGGTACGGAGCTAACATATACTTGGCAAATAGGTGCTACGCAAAATGGGAGAACCTTTGAGACAGTAGATATTCAAGAAATTATAAAAAAAACGATAGCCCTGCCAGCTTGGAAACCAAGCAATAGCATTGTTTTGTTGTTTGAACCCGTTGGAATTTCCCCTGCCAGAGCGTTTTATGCAAAAGAATCTGGTCAAGGTGCAGCAGAACTTGTTGTACATTGGTCTTGGGGTGATAACAATATGGTCGTTCCCATTGAAAAAAGGAGTCCTACTGCATTTTATTCTGCTACAGAATATACAGCAAAACAAAATTCAAGCGGAAAAATTTCAGGTGGCGATATCAAATTAGGTAACACATCAACAGGTGACATTATTGGCACACGGTTTAAATTACCTATTCCGAAAGGAACTACTATAACTGAAGCTTGTATTTTCTTCACTCATCAACAAAAATTTAAACCTACTGCTCCAAATACAAACGCTGCTGTAAAGGAAAAAAATTCTGCTAAAGGATATTTAGAACTAGATGTCTATGGTGAAAATACACCTGATGCTAAACCATTTAGTGATGCTAATATTTCCGAACGCACTGGAGAACTTATTCAAGAGCAATGGGAATTAAATGAAGCACCTGACAGCTTGACTGATGTAAACTTGATAACTGGTATTCCTGATGAGGATGATAAGCTCAAGGTTCAAGCGATTAGAGAAAATTTACAGGTTGATTTTGAAGCATTGAGCGAAAAAGAAACGTTAGAATGTGATATTTCAAGCGATTCAAGATTGCAATTTGCTACGCCAAGTCTCAAAGAATTCTTAACAAAGGTTATAAACCAACAAGAATGGGAATCAGGCAATCATGTTGCTTTTTGGTTTGAAAGAAATCCTAATTCTTCTGTGGAAAACAGTTTCAGAAGAATTGTGAGCAATAACGGCAAAGATACCGTTAAGTGTTTTGATGAAGTATGTGAACATGCAACTGCAGTTATCCCCTTTAAAGCGGAACAAAATGAAGCAACAGATTTAATGACTGTCCCTCATTTACGAGTTACGTTTTCGGCCCAAGTGCCTGAACAAAAAGCAAATCCAGAAAACGATAAGCAAGTTGTCGGGTTACGTTTTGAAAGTATTGATATTCCCCAGGGAGCTAAGGTTGTTAGTGCTAACCTTGTTTTTCAAAGTGGATTTGATACAAGTGGTCCTGCAACCTATACAATTCGCGCTGAAAAAGTGGTAGAGGCTTTACCATTTTCTTCAGAGCATGATATTTTGAAGCGATTAGATAACTCTACATCAGGAGTATCTTGGACTGTTGGAGAACCATGGTATGAAGGTATAACTTATCAAACAAATGATTTAACGAGCATTATACAAGAGCTTGTAAATCAACCAACATGGTGTGGAGGCAACGTTGCATTTCTTATTTCTAATGATAGTCCATCAGGGCCTTTCCCATTACGCAACGCAAAATCTTATGATGACAAACCAGGTTTTGCTCCCGTTTTAAATGTGGATTTTGATTCTAAAAAAATTAATGGGAATGGTTGTGTTAAACAAACATGGTCTGGGCAGATTTCGGCCAGAACAGATGATGCCGAAGAAAAACTGCCAGGAGCACTAGACTCTGGACTTGTGACTTTAACAAGTTCGACCTTAGAATCACCTACTGCTAAAAGTGGAGCAACGATTGAGCCGCGTTTAATAGGGCTTCGTTTTAGCGATATTCCTATCAGACGTGGAGCTACTATTGAAAAAGCATATCTGCTTTTAACAGCAAAAAGTGACAAATCGGGTTCGGCAAAGTTTAAGATTTCTGGTGAAAAGACAGATAGTGCGGGTTCATTCTCTAATAATGATCGTCATTTATCAAAACGTTGGGCTACTAAGACTTCCGAAGTGATATGGTCTTTGTCTGATGATGAAGAAGATGCATGGGAAGCTAACCAAGTTTATCGTTCTGTTGATATTTCTTCGGTAATAAGTGAGATTATTAACCAAGAAGACTGGGAAACTTATAATAGTATGGCTCTGTTTATTTCTCCTGGTTCGGGTCAAAGAAACATTTCTTCTTTTGATGCAGGGCCTATGTTTGCTCCTATTTTACGTATTCAAGTGGATGGTTATCTTGGTGAAAGTGGCGAAGGGGATATAATGACAGTGCGTCGTCGCTTAAAGAACACTGTTAAAAAAATGGAAATCCCTGCGAGTATGACACCCATTGTAGATGCTTTGTATGAATCTACCATATACTTTCAAGGAAGGTATATTGATGATTATGGGAGAACTCGTCATGGTGAGCGTGAATATCGTGTTAGTCATCCAGCGACTTATGAAGGTGGTAGCTCACATAAACCTCCAGAAGGTTGCAGTATCAACAGCAAACCATTTGCCGAGGAGTGTGCCAGTGAAGAGGTGACGGGAACTCCAAGCTACATTAGTCCGATTAAATCAAATTGCCAATCAAACCATATTGTTTTGTTGACAGATGGTCTCGCTACTCGACATACATCCCTAGATATGGTTAAAGGCCTGATAAACAATAGTGATTGTCTTGAAAGCTACAAGGATATAGATAATCCTGGGGAAACTATCAAAGTTTCCAAGAATGAAGAATGTGGTATTGATCTCGCTGATTTCTTGATTGCTACTGATCATGTAAATAGAAGAGAAGGGGATAAAAACAACATCGTTCTTCATACCATTGGTTTTCAATTAGGAAAGGGGTGGCGAAGTATCTATCAAGGTCCATCAGGAAGAGATATTTATAAAGAAGATGGTGTTTACAAATACATACCAAAAGATAAAACGAAGGAAGGGGAAAATGCAAGCGATACAGATTTGGAAAAACTTTCTTCTACAGGGAGATATGAAGAAAATCCCAAGGGTACCAAAAGTAATGAAGAGGCTGTCAAATTTCTCAAGAGATTAGCTTCTCTTAACAAGACAGGCGAGAGAAATTTCCATCGTGCTGATACTGTTAATGACTTGTCCAAGGCATTTGACGATATTTTGGGGAGTATATTGGAAGGGAGTAGTTCTTTTGCAGCACCTGGTATTTCGGTAAATCAGTTCAATACCCTTTTCCATAGTGAATATGTTTATTTTTCTTTGTTTGAACCCAGTGCAGGTCAACTTGTTTGGAATGGAAACCTTAAGAAATACAGATATACTGGAGAAGAGATAGTTGATCAGAATGATGAGTCAATTGCAACAGTAGATAATCTGATTAAAGAAGGGACGAGTAGTTTTTGGAGTGAAAATGATGGCCGTAATGTGACTCAAGGTGGGGCAGGTGCACAAACTAAAGCCCAAGCTGAGGGCCGAAATATTTTTACTTACTTATGGAATGCACCGCCGGGTGAAAATCATCGCATTGACCTTTCTCAATTTAAAATTGATGAAGATGATCAAAAAGAGGGCTTAACAAAGCTATTATTCTCCAGTGGAGATGATAGCGGAAACAGAAAAGTCAATGATGACGAATATTATGCGCTTATTGATTGGATTACTGGTAAAGGGGCTACTACTCGCACTTGGCCATTTGCTGATCCATTACACAGCAGCCCAAAAGTTGTTACTTATGGTGTTGGTCAAGAATCACAAAGCGATGACTCAGACGCTGCTGAATCAGAAAGAAGCAAAATCTTTATTGGTACCAATGATGGATTAATACGGATGATAGATGCTGCTACTGGTCAAGAGGATTGGGCCTTTTTGCCAAAAGAAATGTTATTAAGGCAAGAAGAAATGATGAAAAATGAAGCAGCAGGTGGCGAGGAACGTATTTATGGTATTGATGGCACCATAAAGTTATGGGGGAGTAATCGTGATAATTTGATTAATCACAAACAGGGTGATTTCGTTAGATTATACACAGGTATGCGTCGTGGCGGCAAAAATATTTATGCCTTAGATGTTACAGGACATGAAGGTACAGCTGGAAATCCACCAAAATTAATGTGGGTTATTAGAGGAGGTGACAGTGGTGATTTTGGTTTTGAAAAATTGGGACAAACCTGGTCTTCTCCAAAAGTAACAGAGGTAGATTCGAGTTATTGTTATGGTACAGCTACTACTTCGAGAATGTGTGTTGTTTTACTGTTTGGTGGTGGTTATGCGGGCGATGGTGAAGGCGATAGCCAGACTGACACAAACATAGGCAATGCCATTTACATGGTGAATGCTAAAACAGGTGATCTTCTCTGGTGGGCTAGTGACGGAGAAGACTCAGGTGATGACTTCTTGTCACTTGGAGAACAGATGACATATCCAATCCCGTCTGACATCACTTTAGTAGATAGTGTAGGAGATAGTCGTACTGACCGTATTTATGTCGGTGATCTTGGTGGTCAAATATGGCGTGTTGATTTGTTAGGCAAAGGAGAAACTAAAGGTGGTCGTATTGCTGAACTTGGAACAACTGTCAGTGAGGTAGATGGGGATAATCGTAGTTTCTTCTATCAGCCTGCGGTAGTCAATATTAAAGGGAAAGATTTGTTGACTATTGTGAGTGGTAAGCGTCCTTATCCATTAGGTACAAATATAGATGATCGGTTTTATGCGTTTATTGATAAGGGATGGGAAGAAGAACATCTCACCACGCTGAATCTTAGCAACTTGGAAGATGTGACTGATGATATAGAAGGTACAAAAGTCAATTTGGTGGATAAAGAAGATACAATGGGTTGGTATCTGGATTTAGAAGGAAACGGTGAAAAAGGTTCAGGCCCTCCCATCATCATATCAGAAGAAGGACATGATGAAACTGTTTATTTCACCACTTATATGCCGCCTGGAACACAAAATAGTGCTTGTGAATTTGATCCAGGTGATAGTTTCCTATATAGCCTTAATCTCAGAACAGGTGGTGCTAAAAAAGACAGTGATTCCGACGACAAAGATGATTCAGATGATTCCGAAACCGGAGATCGGAAGAGAGGTGATCCTGCTGGAAAAGGTATGATTGCTGCTCCTGTAGAAATTTCTACTGCTCAGGGAAGTTCTTTGCTTGTAGGAATACGGACACCCGTTCAACTCAAAAAAAATCTCATACGTTTTTTCTGGAGCCAACAAGAATAGACTCCCCAAAATAAATTTTGGACTCCGCAACAACGCAATTCTTGGAGTCCAAAATTTATTTTGGAAAAAACAAAATTAAGGAGAACATGGATGAAAAAAAGGTTTAAAGCCTTTCAAGGGTTTACATTGACTGAGCTAATGATTGCTATAGCAATTGTAGGCATATTGGCGGCTTTTGTTTATCCTTATTACAAAAACCATATCACAAAATCGCGTCGTGCTGATGCAAAAAGTGCTTTAGCGGAATTGGCTCTGATTCAAGACGATTATCGTGCTAGAAGTGGTAGGTATGCTGGGGACTTTGAGACTTTATTCAACGATCCACAATGGGGAAAGGGAAATTATGGTTTTACAAGAGATGGTGATGATGTGATTTCTAAGCAAGGCTACTATAAAATAACTCTTCCTTTGGCTCTTGAAGATAGATTTAGATTACAAGCTCAAGTTGACGAAAATGGTAATCAAAAAGACGATATGGATTGTAAAACATTTTCAATGGATCACCTAAGTGAACAATCCTCTGATCCAAATGATGATTGTTGGTAAAACTGAAGCCTCGAAAGGATTGCTCCTACGTCATGTGATTATTTGTAGGGGCGATCCCTTGTGGTTGCCCTAATTATTTCGTACACGTTCCTAATAACCTGAGTTCGATATAAGTTTAAGTTGATGAATATAACTAATTGTATTTGTTATATAATACACTGATAATTGTGACAATTGTTCCCCCATTTTATTTGGGAACACTGTGACAATTGTTCCTAAATTTTATTTGGGAACACAATGCATCAGAAGCTTTGCTTCGAGTTTTGCCAAGCAAAGCTTGGCAGACAGTGCGTTCCCAAATAAAATTTGGGAACGATATTGAATTAACTTTACATCGAAACTCAGGTTAATAGAGCCAAAGAAAATGATTTACTAACTGATGTTACGCACTGCACTTCCAAAAGTGAATATTGGAGTGCAAAATTTATTTTGCAAAGGTTGCACTCTAGTTGGCAAAATAAATTTTGCACTCCTGTTTGCCAGTTGGCAAAATTGAGGACACCCCCCTAACCCCCCGTACACAGGGGGAAGTCCCAAAATAGAAAAATTAAAGCAAAGTGTCGAATGATGTTTGGTTCCACCCGTGTACGGGGGGTTAGGGGGGTGTCCCTAAAATTATTTGAAGTACAGTGCGTAACATCAGTTACTAATAACGATTCTGTTGTAGGGCTTTAATGCGTTCTTCAAGCGGTGGATGACTCATAAATAAGCGTCGTATCAAACTTGTTCCCTTGCTGCCATTAATTCCAAAAGCGGCTAATTGCTCAGGGAGTTCTCCCTGTTGTCCCAATTGTAATCGTTGTAAAGCAGCAATCATTTTAGTTGCACCTACTAATCGTGCTGAACCCGCATCAGCATGAAATTCACGTTGTCGCGAGAACCATAGCACAATGATACTGGCGAGAATACCCAGCACTATTTCGGCAATAATACTGGTGATAAAATAACCTATCCCAAATCCTCTTTCATTCTTAAAGACAACGCGATCAACTAGTTGTCCTATCACCTGCGCTGTAACAATTACAAAAACATTGACTACCCCTTGAATTAGGGCCAGTGTTACCATATCGCCATTGGCAACGTGGCTGATTTCATGGGCTAATACCGCTTCAACTTCATGTTGATTCATAGAATGAAATAAGCCAGTACTCACGGCAACTAATGCATCATTACGATTCATTCCTGTTGCAAACGCATTCATATGGGGAGAATCATAAATGGCAACTTCTGGCATACCAATCCCTGCTTCATGGGCTTGCCGTTTTACTGTATCGACTAGCCAAGCTTCGGCGGAATTGCGGGGCTGTTCTATGACTTGCGCTCCCGTTGCTCTCTTTGCCATCCATTTGGACATTGCTAACGAAATAAATGAGCCACCCACACCAAAAATGAGTGCAAGAATAAGCACACCACCAAAGTGAGTAATACCTAATACTTTTAAGAAAAAACTCAGTATGACTAAAACTGCAAGATTGGTTGCAAGAAATAACGTTATTGTTTTCATATTAATAGTTAATGGTTAATTTTTTAAAACGACTGTTAAGTCATGGATGTCATTAAAAGCGATAATGGTGGGATAAGCCTCAGAGTAATGAATGGCTTTAAATGTAGACATTGGAGTTTAAACCTTTAGGTTTGGGTTTTCCAATTAATTTAGGAGTGATATTGAAGTCCAAAGCTTCAGCTTTGGAAAGCCCAAACCTAAAGGTTTGGACTCCATGTACTCAGGATTTTTTAAAAGTGTATGGACACTATTTAGCCTGACGGCTTTCTTCAGGAAGGGTGATATTAAGTTCTAAAATTTCATAATCGCCCTCTTTTTCTATATGCACTTTGATATGATCTTCTTTAACCAATACATATTTTCTGACTACTTCTAATAATTCTCGTTGTAACAAAGGTAAATAGTCAAATTCTGAAGGACTACGCTGACAACGTTCATGTGCAACAATAATTTGTAAACGTTCTTTAGCAACCACAGCGGATTTTTGTGGTCGTAAAGCACGAAAGTAACTAAGCAGATTCATGTTAATTTCCGAACAAACGGGTAAAAAAACCTTTTTTCTCTCGCGATGGTGGTTCTTCGCCAAGAAAACGAGCAACGACATCAAGATAAGATTGTCCAGCATCACTATTTTTATCAAGCGTAACCGGAACACCAGCATTAGAAGCTTGTAATACTGATTGAGATTCAGGAATCACACCTAAAAGGGGAATAGCTAGAATTTCCTTAACATCATCAACACTTAGCATTTCACCACTATTCACCCGCTTAGGTATGTAACGTGTTATCAACAAATGTTCTTTAACGGGCGACATATTTTGCACCGCTCGACGAGTTTTACTGGACAACATACCAATGATACGGTCAGAATCGCGTACTGAAGACACTTCTGGATTAGTCACAATCAACGCTTCATCTGAAAAATACATCGCCATAATGGCACCATGTTCAATGCCGGCTGGCGAGTCACATATAATATATTCAAAGCGTTTCTTTAACGCTTCTAATACTCTAGCCACTCCTTTCATACTCAGTGCTTCTTTATCACGGGTTTGCGAAGCGGGCAAAATAAATAAACTTTCAACACGTTTATCCTTTATCAAGGCTTGATTTAGGTTTCCTTCGCCGTTAATGACATTTACAAAATCATAAACAACACGACGTTCACAGCCCATCACCAGATCAAGATTCCGTAATCCGACATCAAAATCAATCACAACGGTTTGATGTCCCCGTAAGGCTAAACCCGTAGCAAAAGCAGCACTCGTGGTAGTTTTACCGACTCCACCTTTACCAGATGTAACAACAATAATCTTTGCCAATTCTGCTTTCCTGTTTTTCAAATTTAATGAAAAATAAAAAATTTAATCTGTTTTTGTCAACTTTAACTCTTATCTCAAAGTTAAAGTGGCTCAATTTTTAACGCATCTTCTTCTAAATAAATCTGTACAGATTTACCTCGTAAATTATCGGGAAGTTCCTCATTCACCTGATATTGTCCTGCAACGGAAATAAGTTCAGCATCAAGGTTTCGACAAAAAATTCGCGCGTCACCATCTCCATTAACACCCGCCAACGCACGTCCACGCAAAGTACCATAAACATGAATATGCCGGTGTGCCAAAATTTCAGCCCCATGACTGACAGTAGACAACACAACTAAATCCCCATGAAGTGCAACGACTTGTTGTCCAGAACGAATCGGGTGCGTGATAACTTTACTGACTGAGGGAGTAGGAGTAGGTTCAGGTTCGTGATGCGAATGTTCTGGCTTTGTACTTGTCAATATACCTAAATTAAGACTCAACGCAGTTTCTTGTTGCTGAGGATTGCCACCACGCATAGCCACTGGAATAAAACCATGAGTACGCAATAATTTTACTAATTCAGGTAAATCAACTTCATTTTCATCATTTTCATCATTTTCATCATTTTCATCATCATTTTCATTATCTTTATTTTCATCATTATCTTCATTGTCATTTTGTATAGCAGATAAATCAATGACTATCGGTGCATTTTTAAAAAAACCAGGCGTTTTAGAAACCTTTTCAGCTAATTGTTCTGCAATTTTTTCACTATCACTGTCAAGCAAATGCAGGACCATTAATGTCAAAAGATTACCTTTTAATTCAAATACTGGCGCATAAGGAATAGGAAACATGCTAGGCATGGATATTTAAAACCTTTATTAAACAAAATTTCGTGGCATAAAATTTATGTGACACTTTATGTCATTACCGTAACATACCAATCATTTTTCATGGTTACTCATCTAAAAAAAATACTAAAAGTTTATATAATAGGGTTTAACGTAGGGTAAATAAAATGAAACATATCCACAAAATCTATAGTGTTTTAACTTTAATGTTTGAATTAATATAATGACGATTGTTTATCATTAAAGTAATAATATTAATTTGGCAATGTCACACTACATCCAAAATAAATTTTGGACTCCGCAATACGTGATTATTGACTGATGTTACGCACTGTACTTCAAATAATTTTAGGGACACCCCCCTAACCCCCCGTACACGGGTGGAACCAAACATCATTTGACACTTTGCTTTAATTTTTCTATTTTGGGACTTCCCCCTGTGTA
>JAUCGK010000132.1:649-14414 GCA_030378085.1 Candidatus Parabeggiatoa sp. HSG14 | reverse complement strand
CGTACACGGGTGGAACCAAACATCATTCGACACTTTGCTTTAATTTTTCTATTTTGGGACTTCCCCCTGTGTACGGGGGGTTAGGGGGGTAAAAAGGTAGGTGTCCCCAAAATCTGTTACAATCAGAAAATTTTTTCTCAAGTACCATTAGGATAATAGAATGAACAAAAAACAAAATCAACTGATTTTGGTAGTGGATGACAATACACAAAATCTTCAAATGTTGGGAGACTTATTGAAGAAAAGTGGCTATCGTTCTGCACTTGCAGAAGCAGGTGATGAAGCATTGGATTTTGTCAAAACAAGATTACCCGATCTCATTTTATTAGATATTATGATGCCAAAAATGGATGGGCTGGAAGTTTGTAGACAATTGAAACAAAATCCCAGTACAAAAGATATTCCAATTATTTTTTTGTCCGCCAAATCAAGAAAAGAGGATATTATCAAAGGCTTAGAAATGGGGGCAGTTGATTATATTACGAAACCTTTTCACATCAAAGAATTGCTGACTCGTGTTAATGTACACCTTGATCTCAAAGTCGCAAAGGAAGTTATTATCTCGCAAAAGAAAAAACTCGATCAAAACATTGAGGAATTAAAGCAAGCCAATGCGACAAAAGATAAGTTTTTTTCTATTATCGCACATGATTTAATAAATCCCTTAAATTCATTGATGGGTTTATCAGAAATATTAGTTATCAATAAGGATGAAGAGGAAAAAGAAAAACTGCTTCCAATTATTTTGCAATCTTCAAAAAGGTGTTATAGTCTCATTAAAAACTTGTTGGAATGGTCAAGGTTACAAACGGGGAGAATCAAAATTTATCCTGAAAAGTTAATTTTAAAATATGTTATTGAGAAAAATGTTGAACTCTTAGGCAGCCATGCTAAAACTAAAAGTATCAATATATTTCTAGATGTTCCAGAGACAATGTTTTTGTTTGTTGATGTAAATATGCTTGACACAGTTATTAGAAATTTACTCTCAAATGCGATTAAATTTACCCCAGTAAATGGAAAGATAGAAATATTTTCTAAAGAAGAGAACAATTGCATCGAAATTTCAATATTAGATAGTGGGATTGGTATTAAACCTGAAGATATTGATAAACTTTTCCGGGTTGATATTTCTCATACAACGATTGGCACTTCTGAGGAAAAAGGCACGGGTTTAGGTTTAATTTTATGCAAAGAATTTGTAGAAAAAAATGGCGGTACAATAGCCGTTGAAAGTGAAGTGGAAAAAGGGAGTCGATTTTATATACGTTTTCCTTCTCAAAAATAAAGCTGATTTTTTCTTATTTTTTCTTATGAAAATTCAAACTAAAATTTCTAGTATTGTTTTCATGGTAATTTTAATAATGAGTGCAATTGCCATCACTATTAGTGCTCTTGTTTCAAAAAAAATGATTGAAGAAGAAGTTTATAATCATTTAGAAAATGTTGCAGTATCAAGAGCGCATCATGTTGAAACACTTTTTGGCGAACATCAAGATGTGGTAGAAATACTGGCAACAGAAAAAGTCTTTGTCGATGCTGTCACAAACCAAAATGATGCCCAAAGGGTTGCTCGTGTTCATCAAAGAATAAAAAAGATCATTCAAGTTGATGAGCATATTTCACTGATTAGTATACTGGATAAAAATGGCAATGTCGTTGCTTCTGATCATAGACATACTGAAATTGCTTCTGATCATGAACATGGTGATATTGATAAGGTAGCTCATACAGAAATGCTCATTTATGGAAAAAAGGGCATTTACATGAGAGATATTCATATTTCCGCAATGATGGGTGTCAAAGTCATTAGTATATCAGCACCAATTTTAGTAAACAATGAATTTGCAGGCATTATAATTGTTGATGTAAATGTTGAAAAAAGGCTGTATCAAATAACAACAGATAGAACTGGTTTAGGAAAATCAGGGGAGATATATCTTATCAACAAAGAGGGCTACATGATAACGCCCTCAAGATTCGTTGATGATACATTCTTAAAATTGAAAGCAGATTCCCCTGAAATAAGAAAATATTTAAAACTTTCTCAAAAAAATAAGAAAAGTAAAAGCCCTAAAATAGGTATTTATGAAAATTATCGCGACATAACGGTTATTGGCACTTATTTTGTGATTGAAAGATTAAATTGGTGTTTATTGGCAGAAATTGATATAGAAGACGCTTTTGCGCCAATTGGTGTACTTATAGGACTGCTGTTTTGGTTTTTTCTCATATTTTTGGGTGTGGGTGTCATATTTTCCCTTATTCTTACTGAAACAATAACACGCCCGATTATGAAATTGCATAGTAAGGCTCAAGAAATAGAACAAGGCAATTGGGATTATAAAGTAACTATTGATACCAAAGACGAAATCGGACAATTGTCAAAAGCATTTGATAATATGACAACTAAGTTAAAAAATACTCAAACCGCATTACAAAAGTCCCACAATGAACTAGAAATCCGTGTTAAGGAACGCACTGCGGAATTAATTGTTACTAATAAACTCTTAGAACGGGAAATTGTTGTACGTGATCAAGCCGAAAAAGCATTGGAAAAAGCAGTCGATTCTGCCGAATCAGCCAATCGTGCTAAAAGTGAATTTCTAGCGAATATGAGTCATGAAATACGTACTCCTATGAATGCGGTTATTGGTTTTAGTGAACTATTATCTTCACTGATTATAGATAAAAAACAAAAGAGTTATTTGTATTCCATTGAAATAGCTGGTAAAAATTTGCTGACTTTAATTAATGATATACTTGATTTGTCCAAAATTGAAGCAGGGCGATTGGATATTCAATATGAGCCAGTTAATCCTTACCTCATTTTTAATGAATTAAAACAAATTTTTGCGCTCAAGATAGCTGAAAAAAATTTAGAATTTATTGTAGATATTGATAAAGCATTACCCTCTACACTGTTATTGGATGAAACTCGATTACGGCAAGTATTATTCAATTTGATTGGTAATGCTATCAAATTTACCGACAATGGTTATATTAAACTCAGCATTCAAAAAATTTATACAAAAGAGGATCATAGCAAAGTTGATTTAATTATCTCAGTGATTGACACGGGAGTAGGTATTCCTAATGATCAACAGGATATTATTTTTGAGTCTTTTCGTCAGCAAGATGGGCAAAGTACCCGAAAATATGGTGGCACAGGATTAGGATTAGCCATTACCAAAAGATTGGTAGAGATGATGAATGGTCAAATTTCGGTTAAAAGTACTATAGACAAAGAAAGTATTTTTAGAATCATTTTACGGAATGTTGAAGTCTCTGTCACAGCCGCCCCTGACACATTAAATGAATCCTTTGATTTACAAAATATCGGTTTTGAAAATGCCAGAGTACTGGTAGTAGATGATATTGAATCTAACCGCAACCTTATCAAGGAATGGTTATATCAAGTTAATATAGAAGTGATTGAGGCAGAAGATGGGCAAAGTGCTTTGCTTTTTGCGGAAGAGTATCACCCGAATCTCATTTTAATGGATATTAGAATGCCCGTAATGGATGGTTATGAAGCCACCACAAAGTTGAAAGAAAATCCAAAAACTAAAGAAATACCAATCATTGCTTTAACAGCCACTGCTAAGAAAGAGGATGAAATAGCAAAAATGAAAACACAGTTTGGCTTTAATGGCTATTTATCTAAACCTGTTAATATGCCAGCTCTCATTAATGAATTATCTCTCTATTTAAAGCCAACTGAAAAAATTGTGTCAGTCACAAAAACTACTGTACTTGATTCATTGGAAAATTTAACCACAGAAAATATTGTTAAAATTTCCGATATGATTGAAGTAATGGAAAAAGAAATAATACCCACCTGGAAAGAGATAAATGTGGTTATGGAGGCAGAAGCTATTGAAGACTTTGCTCAACAAATTCTAAAATTAGGAAAAGCTTATAATGTGCCAGCTTTAATTGTTTATGCTGAAAATATGTATGAATTTTCCCAAAATTTTGACATAAAAAATCTGAGAAACACCTTAAATAAATTTCCTGAAATAGTAAAAAAATTAATACAAATAAAAAAAGAAAAATTGCTGTAAAGAAAAATTATACAAAAATAGGGAAAATTGGAATTCTTTGCCATAAAAAACTTGTACAAAGTTTCACTTTAGAATTCCAATTGAACTCCAACACACTTCCCCTATTAAAAGTGATGGCTAATAATTGAATGAATGAAAAACAAAAATCCTTAATTTTGATTGTAGATGATATAGCGTTTCCCGATTGCGTCTGGTACAAGTCCCCTCCTTAATTTAAAGCTAATCTTTACCCACAAGTACCTAGCAGTTTTTGGAATCCAAAGCTTTAGCTTTGGATTTCTTGGAGTCCAATGTGTTTCACTAGGTTCAACGTATAATCTTAAGATGCCACAACAGTGGGGCGCATTTTTTCTGGTTCCAACGCTCCAGCGTTGGAACCCATCTTGGGACGCTCCAGCGTCCCTATCAATTAAAACTTTATTATCTAATATTCTATTATTCAATCAATTATAAAAAAGTAAAAAGGGAAAATACTTGGTTACACAAAGTGGAGAGTTCTATGTCAAAGCAAACTATTTTCACATCACTGTCAATTGGCATTTGTCAATTGGCTTTATTATTGTATATCGTTTTTAATGCGATGCCCGTTTTAGCGGCAAGCCAGCAACCCATTTCGGCTGTTGATGACTATATTCTAAATGAACTCATCAAAGCGGGTTGGCGCGTCGATACTGCCATCAACGTTGTTGCTATCAATAGTACGTGGTTTACTACCCTTAAACAAGAACATGAAGATGATTTTCATTATCAAATCAAATTGCTCAAACAATTGAGTCATTCTGCTTATGTGAGCGATTTTTTACGTAGGTATCCAGAAACAGCAGGACTACTTGCAATCTCCGACAATCCGTCTTTGCTTGTCAAGACACTCAATAAACCAGATTGTTATAATGCCCTGACCCGTTTTTATGCTTTGCACAGTTCTCCCTCCGATATCCAACTACTCACGGAGGCTTTGGACAAACACCGTGATATTATGTGCGATATTGCAGAGCGTGGTATTTTGGGCGGCGAAATGGTATTCATTTTTCCGCGTCACTCGATAGGTGCAAAAGAGTATGACGCATGGCTTGAAGATATTTTCAGCAAATATTTGTGGCATTCAACTGATGCTCAACTCGCTGAAATTATAGGTTTTTTGATTGAACGGGGGCAAGATATTCGCCAACGCTTAAACAATGATTCTGAATTTTATAAACATTTTCGGAAAAAATTATGGCCAGCATTCATGCGCGTGCTGCATAACAATGGTACTTTTGATGGGCTCGTTAATGATCCATATATTTGGGACTTGCTGGCTATCGACAAGGGTGAAGCGTTATTGGAGAAATGGGGATTAGCACCGGTTGGCATGTTGTTTGGTGAGGATAGTTATCCCGCCGAGATGCAACCTATTGTTATCGACATTTTATTAGAGGGTGACGATGACACGGTGGATGCACTATATAAGTATAAGGATGAGTTACTGTTTCGTGAGTTAATGCGCCGAGGATTTTCCGCGAGTACTCAAGCAGCTTTAGCCAGCAAACTAGCAACTCTTTGCCCTAATTATCCTGAGCAAGGTTGCCCTGAGTTACCTCAGCATTTGCGTTATTTTGTCTCTATCACAGATAATGCCGCACTTGCCGAAGAAATCGGCCCACCACCGAGTGGCCCCGTGACTTGGGTCCCTTTTTATGACAGTTATTATGCGGGGAAAAAATTGCTACAAGGCCGTGAATTAACAGGGGGAGATGCGCTTGGTATAGGATTTGATGCGCTGGCTATTGTACCTGTTACCTTGATTGCTGGAAAAGTTTCTCTTATTTCCAAGCCTTTGGGTAAGACTATTCAAAAGTTTGGAAGTACAGGTAAAACGATTTCACAAAAACTGGTTAGAAAAAAAACGCGACATGTTCTTAAACAAGTGCGAAAAACTAAACTATCAAAACCATCTAACCGTTTTTCAGGTATCATACAAAAAAATCAACGAGTTTTTAAGCAATTAGATGAAAAAGCTAAAAAATCGGTTTCTTATGATGTGACAAAGTTTATACGCTTTTTGCATAAAAAAACAGGGCGTAGGGGACGTAATACCATGAGATTTTTGGGATTGGAAGCCAGAGTCTTCATGCGTAAAGATGCTAAAGTGCTGATGAATCCAAGTCAAGGTTTAAGTGGGCATTTTTTTAGAGAGACTTCGGAAAGAGCATTAAGCGATGTGGTTGGAGAAAGAGCGGGGTACGTTGTAAGCATTTTAGAAATGAGACCAAAGGCAACGAATATGTCAAGGCGATCTGCACGACTTCTTGTAAAAGCCAAAAAGAAAGTCACCGCGTGGCAACAAAATATCTCTGCTTGGTGGTTGATGTTGATGAAATCGGTGACACGGTGATGGAATCTAAAGATTTAGTTTTGGGAATCTAGCCAAAACTGAAGCTTTGGACTCCAAATACATCATTTATACTCAAGAAAAAAATGCTGGTAAGATTGTGTAACTGATAATTGATAATTAATAAAAACTTATGTCGAAAAAGTACAATTTCGGTTTTCTTGGGCTTTCCGGCTCAGGAAAAACCTGCATTCTAGCAGCCCTTGATATGCAACGCCGCGCCCATCCTGCCGGCTATGCCTGTGCGTTGTTACCGCTGGATATTGCGCCACCTACAGGTGACAAAGATGCGTGGACTGATGCTGAAAAAGAAGCCGATGAACTACATAAAAGTAGCCAAAGGCTTCGGGAAGCCAAACAACAATTAGAAGAAGGCTCGGTGCCAATGGCAACTGAGTTGACTTACGATATTATTTTCGATTATGAATTTTCTTCAGAAGAAACCGGTCCTTTTCAAGCTCGACTCATTGATTATGGCGGCGAATTGGCCGGACCAGAAGGATATTTGCCTGGAAAAACAGAACTGCGCGATAAATTAGCAGGTATGGATGGTCTTTTTATTATAGCACCTGCACCACATCCTACTAAAAAGGATAAAGCGAAGTCTGAATTTTTCAACTTATTGCAAAATACCTTAACTCGCATACCCTTTAATCAACCCATTGTATTACTCATCAATAAGTGGGATCGTATTGCGCCATTACCAGAATATACTGTTTCACAAGAAGCTTTAACCTCTGATAAACTGCCTTCCACAGAACATCGTGATTTATATAATGTGCTTATAAATAAAGTTGGTGAAGAAAATTGTAAAGCTTTTCCGCTTAGTGCGTTTGGTGAGTATGAACAGCGTACCACTGCAGGGGGGAGAGAATATGAATTTCCTAAACAAGTCAACCCTCTCGCATCGTTTGGCTTGTTGGAGGGTTTTATCTGGATGGCTCAACGCTTGAAAATCATTCCTTTGCAAAGCTATGAACGAGACATCGATAGTTATAAAAAATGGATACCTTATCCATCATTGCCTTTATGGAAACTCAAAGATAGAGGCGATGAACTTATTCCTCTTTTTCCAAAAGACTCGAAATTGGTAAAACGTACTAGACAGGCACAACATCAATCTTCATGGATATGGTGGACACGTTTGATTTCATTGTCTTTTCTTCTGATGATTATACCACTTCTTGGATTGGGAAGTAAACAAGCTTATGATGATGAGAAAAAATATGATGAAGTCCACAGCATTTTAAATAATCCCAAAGCTCAGTTAGATGACATTAAAACAGCGGAGCAGTGGTTAGAGAATTATTACTACACCAAACCATACTCGCATCCCTTTTCGTGGCTATTTGTTGTCAGTAATCAAACTGCAAAATTAGAATTGGATAAATTGCGTCATCAGAGAGAACAGTTTTTGTGGCAAGTAATACAAGATGCTCCTTCTCTCCAAAATAAACGTCAAGCTTGCGAAAGTTACCTCAAGGCATTACCTAATGGTGAACATATCGGTGATGTAAAGACTATTATTGCACAAATTGAAACAGAATTGCGTGAAGAACCTGAAAAGCAATGGTGGATTGCAATAGAACAAGCACCTACCCAAATAACTAAACTTGAAGCAGCACGCCAATATCAAAAAAAAATGCCAGACGGAAGACATAATGCAAAAGTTGAAAATATTATCACGCAAATTGAAGAACAATTGCGTCTGCATGAAGAAAAACGTTGGTGGCAACCCGTTGATAATGCACAATCTCCGCAGGAAAAAATAGAAACGGCGCAGACTTATTTGCATAATCTACCCAACGGTGATCATGCTGTTGACGCTGATAGGGAAATCGCACAAGCCAAAGAAACAATACGTTTGGCAAAGGAAAAATTGCGTGATAAGGAAACCAAGCGGGTGGCAAAAGAACAACAATGGTGGCAACCCGTTGTCAATGCTAAATCTCCGCTGACCAAAATAGAAGCTACCCAGGCTTATTTGCAGAACATAGATAACGGTGAACATGTTGCCGAGGCGACAACGATTATTGCACAAGCCCAAAACGAATTGCGTGAAGAAAAAAAGTTGTGGCAATCCGTCATAGCGGCTAAATCTCCACTGGCTAAAATTGAAATGGCACAGCTTTATTTGCAAGCCAAACCTAAAGGTATATATGTTGATGAAGCTAAAGTTAAAATTGAACAGGCCAAAAATGCAATACGTGTGATAGATGAACAGCGTTGGTGGCAACATGTTGTTGATGCGAAATCTCCACAAGAAAAAATAGATGCAGCAAATGCTTATTTGCAAGAAAAACCTCACGGTGATCATGCAGCAAATGCTAAAAATGTTATTACACAAGCAGAAATTGCTTTGCATAATAAGAAAGAACAACGCTGGTGGTTGCCAGTAGAGCAAGCTGGCTCCTTGGAGATCAAAGCTGAAAAAGCAGATGCCTACTTAGAAGAATTACCAAATGGCAAACACGCTGCTGAAGCTGCGATTATCATTGCAAAAGCGGATTCTGAAAAAGAATGGATCGCTTTTAAAATTGAATATTATAATTGGTTCAATAACGGTGCTTTTTTAGAAGCAGCACAATATTTAAGCCGACCTCAGTTTGAAGAAGATACAAATTTACAAGATTTAAAGCAACAATTTTTAGAAAATGTCTTTAAATCCTTGGATAAGGAAATCAAGCGGTTGATTGAACGTCGAAGATGGTCAACTGCCTATAAACCACTTGATAATTATGCTCATTGGCCAAGTGAATTCCAAAATCAGGAAAGACGTACCAAAATTCAGGATTTGCGTAAAAGGGTACAAGTAGCTGAAGATCGTTTTCTTTATACAGTATTTCTTGAAGCGAAGGACTTAGAACGTGCGGAGAATTATTTAAACTCGGCACCATTGCAAGCAATGAAAAATCGTGTAACAGCATATCAAGAGTATCTGATTAAGATGCAAAATCCCCTCGGACTACTCAGACTTATCCTTGCTAGAATAGAGTGGGGCGATATTAACGAGAATAATAATACGATTACTGTTTTTGTAGATGGCAAAACCTTTATAGAAAAGGCGGGAATCAATGCCGATGCCAGGACTTCAACGGGGGAAATTGGACGTAGTTATTTTAAACGCAAACTCAGTGACCTTGTCACTATTGAGGTCAAAATCGTTGAGAATAATTGGATATCAGACAATGATGATAATGGGCAAGGTCGTAAAAAAGTCAAAGTTGCCAATTTAAATGGTTTTAGTCTTGTACTCAAACCATTAGGAGAAGAGGAACCAATCTCTAGAGCAGTATTTCGGCTTGTAGGAATACCTCGGAAACCACAGCTACCTTCGTGGGAGGAAAACTAAATTAATGGCTATTTTTTTAATAGCACAGACACCGCGTGCTGGTGAAGATAATCACAAGTTTGTGATTCCGCCTAATTTACCGATTTCTATAAAAGAAGTTATGGAATACTTCAAAACGGCTATTGATCAACTGAAAGAAAAGGATTTAAATGAAGGTTGTAAACCTATCAACACGGCTATTATTTATCAATCGGAAGGAAAGGATTTCGCAGTCAGTCAAAAGGCTGAACAGGTTTCAGATGGTAGTTGTCTAGGCAAGGATTATATCGCAGTCAGTCAAAAGACTGAACAAAAAAAAGGTCGTGAAGGCTATGAAATTTTGATGTTGGTAGGATTTGATGTCAAGCAATTACCAGTTAAAAAACACAAAGAAGTACGTGACAAGCTAAAGAACTACTTGTCTAAGGAGTTTGCGACTTTAGTTACTCAGACTATTGATTGGAAAGAATCTGACGGAGTTCATGTAAAGCGTGATGAGCTAATTCAGTGGAAACAAGATAATGTTTTTAATGGGTTAAATCCGTTTGTTAAAACCAAAACGTCAGCCGTTACACAAAATGATGCGACTGAAAGAAATTTAAAGTCTTCATTTCCAAAAAAAAAACAACCTAAGACAGTGAAAGGGTGGTTGATCATTGTTGCAATGTTGATTGTTATAATCGGTGTTGCTAGTGCCTCAAAATGTACACAAGACGGGCAATATCAGACAATTAATGGAATAGCTGATAAAATTTCGCCTTATGAAAAATATAATCGCTTCTTGCCTAAAGACTGTCAGGTTTCTGACGAAAACAAAAAGGCGTTGATAGAAATCAGAACCTTATGTGATATTTCGACTTCAAATAAAATTGGCTCCACTGAATTCTTTAAAGAATTAGAAGAAACTGATTGTCACGACAAGTTATCGAATTTGTCTAATGAGGTTTATGAAGAAACTTTTCTTTATTTTGTGACTGATAGCAATAGAAGAAAATTAGCTGATTTGGAGCTTGACAAGCTTTTTCAGGATAAGCCTTCATTAAACCGTGAACTGGTATTTTCGCTAGTCAATATTCGTAGGCAATTAAGAAAACTACACAACAAACTATTTACTCCGACTAAACCGTATGATGATAAAGTTTGTCTTCCATTCTTTACGGATGATGATGCCAAAATAACTTCAGACTTAGTCAACAAATTAGGTCAAATTAGGGATGGTAGTCTAACGCTCGCATCTTGTTTATCAAGTGATGAATGTCTTCAGAAATATGTACAAAAATTACGACAACAAAAGAAGGATGATGAGCAAAGATTACAGCAACAAACATTAGATAATTTCATAGAAAATTGGAAGGCTGTATTTGGTTCTAAAAACAACAAGGATTCTGCAAAAAGAGAATTAAAAAAACTTGATTATAGTCAACTTAAACAACTTGTTAAGTCTCAAGACAGACCCTATATGAGTCATCTCGTGGCATTTATATCTGAAAATGAGGATAAAAAACAGATTTATAAACAGCTTGGTTTTGATGAATATTATCCTTTTAACAAAATAAAACTCAGACAGGTAGTGGACTATCGTAACGCTTTAAGAAAACTTGAAGCGGCTTTGAAGGGTAAACCAGAACCCGAACAAGTTTATCTCCCTTTATTTCTCAATAAAGATGCAGTGAGCATCAAATATTTAGCATCCAAACTGGCATTGGATGGCAAAAACACGCTCAAGCCTTATTTGGAGTTTAAGACTCCAAAAGAAATGGTGCTAAATCTTATTGTTCTTGTTTCAACAACAAAATGGAATGTTGTAGAGACTAAAAAACAGAAAAAAGCCAGAAAGGAATTAGAAAAACTATTCAAATGTCCTAAAAATAGTTGTAACGAAGTATTTAAACAACTTGATGAGTATTTAGCAGACTCCGTCAAAATGAGTACTCTTGTGGCGTTTATTAAGGATAAAGAGCAAATTTATAAACTGCTTGCTGAAGAACATTCTTTTCAGAATAATAAACTCAAAGGAATTGTAGCTGTTCGTAACGCTTTAAGAGAATTTGATCCTGAGCAAAGAGCCAAAGTTGTCTATCTACCTTTATTTTCCAATGATGATGCGAGAATTATTAGCGCGCTTCATGATAGGTTGAAAAAGGTAGAAATCGTTGAATCAGACAATTTGTTGGATGGTTTAAAGCAGATAAGTGACATTGCTCAACAACTAGACAACAAAAAGTTTAAGCCGGATTTTAGGAAACAAGTAGACGTTCATTTGGGAGACTGCCTCGATTCACATTCTAGGATGAAATGTGTATCTCAGCAATTAGAGAAATTTCTGATTAATCCTAATGATCTCTATCATAAAATTGATAAGTTGATAACAAGTATTGAGGCTGTAAAATAAGTCAATGTCTATTTTCTTAATTGCACAAATAACTTGTTAGGCAGACAGAAACTATGTTTTATATGATTGCGGAAGAATTCAATAGGATTTACTGAGTCATTCCAATCGCCCAATACTTTGTAAATATTTAATATGTGATTTTGCATTTTACAATACTAAATTATTTATTTCAAATATAGGGATTTTATTTCGTGACCATTACTTACAGCTATATTCAAAAAGGTGAGAAGAAATTCTCACCTTTTTTTTTGAGCTTGACAGCCAAGACATGCTGTTTTAGTATATACATGTTTTCATTTATCATAGACATTATCTAAAATGGAAATGATAACAGTTTCTACCATTCCTAGTTCTTCCTAATTCATGAGGATTATTATTTATGAATAGTAGTCAAACCATTTTGGAAAGTGCATTGCCACTCAAGCCTTATGAGAAATTTTATATTATTGAAGGGTTATTGCAAAGTTTAGATGAACCCAATAAAGCCCTTGATAAAATCTGGGCGATTGAAGCCGAAAAAAGGTTAGATGCCCACAGAAGTGGAAAATTGAAGGGTATTCCAATGACAGAAATTTTTAATGAAAAAGAAGAATCATGAAAATTCTATTTACTGAGTTATCGGAAGCGGAACTTTTAGATGCGATAGCTTACTATGAACTTGAACATAAGGGATTAGGGGTACGATTTAAAAACGAAGTAAAATCCGCAATAAAGAAAATAACCCATTTTCCAGAAGCTTATGCTATCGAACGGGGCGAAGTGCGCCGGTATCTAATGCACAAGTTTCCATATAAAATCTTGTATTCTATTGAAGCAGAAAGAATTAACGCCAAAGAAATTAGACCTGGCTCATTTTTCTTTTGCACAATCAAGAGAAATGCTCAAAGATGTGAAATGTTCATTAAGTGATGCTTTGATAGAAGAACGACGGAGTGCATTATGAAGGCTTTGTTAGACACTTCCAGTTTGTTGAAATTAACCCTGTACAGACACATTCTTTATCTAGTGTCCAATCTTCCCATCGAAAATCAGGGCGGAAGGTTTGAATAGTGGCGAATATTTTCTGGTCATTGCTGACTAAGATGGCCTGATTTTCCAGAGCAGTGGCAGCAATCATGAGATCGACATGGCATTATCTCTAAATTCTTGTGCAATTTGTGTCCATTTATTTGGTGGTTCTTGTGGCTTAGGCTGAGATATTTGTGTCGAGAGGGTTAATATTTGAGTAACCATCTCCGGGTGTTGTTGTAAATATATCTCAAAAGCATT
Source organism: Candidatus Parabeggiatoa sp. HSG14 (assembly GCA_030378085.1). GTDB lineage: Bacteria > Pseudomonadota > Gammaproteobacteria > Beggiatoales > Beggiatoaceae > Parabeggiatoa. Next base: position 984 of record JAUCGK010000132.1, on the reverse strand, counting down.
TTGAGCTGTTGGTGGAAGTTCAGTATTGAGGGGGACTGGCATTTTAAACAAAAGAGGTACCGTTGATATTTCGGTAGGAGATTCAATAGTTTCCATAATGTTAAATGTAGTCACTTGAATTGATTAATCATAAGCGTTAGCAGCTAACCTTGCGTCCCAAAAATTACAGTCGACAGGATAAAACATTTCGGATAGGATTGTAAACACTAAAAATTTCCAACTCCCAATTCTCAAAAATAATAAATGTTGAAATATTTTCTTAATAGTTGGTATAAATTCTCAGAGAGAAAATCAAAAAAAGTAAATCTCTATATACCCACGGAAGTTGATTTGAG
>JAUCGK010000132.1:0-551 GCA_030378085.1 Candidatus Parabeggiatoa sp. HSG14 | reverse complement strand
AGACGCTGGGCTTGTAGTGAATGGATAGAATATCAAGCATGGCTGTTTCATTATGGTTTTTTGACGTTGTATGATTGGCAACAATTGCGTAATAATGCACTGAGTTGGCAAGCACGTCCATTGATTAGCGTTGAAATATTTTCTTAATAGTTGGTATAAATTCTCAGAGAGAAAATCAAAAAAAGTAAATCTCTATATACCCACGGAAGTTGATTTGAGACGCTGGGCTTGTAGTGAATGGATAGAATATCAAGCATGGCTGTTTCATTATGGTTTTTTGACGTTGTATGATTGGCAACAATTGCGTAATAATGCACTGAGTTGGCAAGCACGTCCATTGATTAGCATTGTTACTCCCGTTTTTAATACACACCCTGCTCATTTACGGGAATGTATTTATTCTGTGCAAACCCAAGCTTATCCAAATCATTCTGATACGCATATTATTTACTCAGATCGTGATAGTCTGTCTCCACAAGGCACTCGATTTATGCATTTATTTAAGCCAAATTGGTCACCAGAAACACTCCTTTCAGGCAATTATTTATTTC
>JAUCGK010000424.1 GCA_030378085.1 Candidatus Parabeggiatoa sp. HSG14 | reverse complement strand
GAACCAAACATCATTCGACACTTTGCTTTAATTTTTCTATTTTGGGACTTCCCCCTGTGTACGGGGGGTTAGGGGGGTGTCCTCAATTTTGCACTCCAGTTTGAAAGCTATCTGCGTAACATCAGTTTATAAAAGACACGAGCATCGCGTCTCTACAACATAGAATTATTTATAGCAAGTCATTATTTTTTAGAAATTTAAACATTGAATCTTGTAGAAACACGGTGCGTAACATCAGTTACATAACTGATGTTACGCATTGCACTTCCAAAAGTGAATAAAGGAGTGTAAAATTTATTTTGCGAGGAGTTGCACTCTCAATTGGCAAAATAAATTTGAAACGAAAGTTTGGAAGCCATCTACGTAACATCAGTTTTTAATTGTAAAATTAAATATTATTTAATAAAGTTAAATAAATAAATTTTCAACTATTTGAAATAATTAATAAAATACTAAATACTTATGAACTAAAACAACATGGTTCAATTCAAGGTAACACTTCAATGTATTGATGTTGGAGTCCAAACCTTTAGGTTTGGGCGCAGAATTTTACAAATTTTCGATAAATTTACTCCCTTTTAACTAAATAACTGATAACTGGACAAATGAGTGTTTTAGAACAAAAAGCTTTTATTTCTGATATTCCTCCATTTAACCAATTGCTATCGCATGAAGTTGAAGCGGTTGCCGATGCGATGGATATTGCCTACTTTAAAAAAGGAGAGCAATTAATCCAACAAGATTCCTCCCCAAAAGCACTTTATATTATTATCAAAGGTATAGTGCAAGAAACTTATGGGGATGAAATGGTATCCGCTTATGTTTCACAAGATTCTTTTGATGCGATGTCATTGCTTGAAGGCAAAAGTAAAAATAATTTTACGGTACAAGAAGAATTGATTTGCTATGTTCTCCCTAAAGAGATTTTTTTAATTCTTATCCAACATAATGAACTTTTTAAAGAGTTTTATTATCAAGATTTATCTAAACGCCTCAATGTTTTACTTGAACAGCGCAATAGTAAAGAATTAGCTTCCTTCATGGTTGCTAAAATTAAGGATACCTATGTTCATCCACCCGTTTTTGTCGATGCTAACATTTCCGTGTATGAAGCGGTACAAACCATGACTGCACGGAAAGCGAATTTCGTTTTAGTCAAAAATAACAATGATATTGGTATCGTTACTGATAAAGATCTCCGCGATATGGTGTTAAAACGCTATTCTATAGATGATCCAGTTGGTAACATTGCTACTTATAATCTGATTAGTATGTGTTGCAAAGATTTCTTGCTTCATGCCTTGTTGGTAATGCTCCGACATTCTATTAAACACTTGCTCATTAAAAAAGATAATCTTGTGATTGGTGTTTTAGAACAAATTGATTTACTGAGTTATTTATCAAATCATACCCGCCTAGTTGCTGTGCAAATTGATAGAGCTGAGAATAAAGAGCAACTGAAAGTAGCCAGTCAAAATATGACTAATATGGTCAAGTCATTTCAAGCGAGTGGCATGAAAATCGGTTATATGATGCAATGGGTTAATGAATTAAATCTACAAGTCTTTAAAAAGTTATATTCTTTTGTAGCACCGTCTGAACTTTTGGAAAATTCTTGTTTGATTGTTATGGGTAGTGAAGGGCGAGGCGAACAAATTCTTAAAACCGATCAGGACAATGCTATGATTTTACGAGATGGTTTTGTCTATGAAGGTTTGGAAAATATCACTAAAGAATTGACAGAAACACTGGTGGATTTTGGCTATCCGCCTTGCCCTGGTAAAATCATGGTTAACAATTCTCGCTGGTGTCAACCTTTAAAAAACTTTAAAGCACAAATTTTTGAATGGGTTATAGAATCTCAAGAACCCTTATTGGATCTTGCTATTTTTTGTGATGCGAAAGCAGTTGCAGGTGATGAAACATTACTTAAAAAAGCTAAACAGTATTTATATGATCGTTTGCAAGATAATCAGGCATTTTTTTCCTATTTTGCAAAGCCAACCCTCTCATTTGAAACACCATTGGGTTTCTTCACCACTTTTATTGTAGATAGAAGCAAAGAAGATCAATTGGATATTAAGAAAGGTGGTATTTTCCCCATTGTGCATGGTGTGCGTAGTTTAGCTTTGGAACACAAAATTACTCAAACTAACACGCTCAAGAGAATAAAATACCTTACTCAAAAAGGTATCATCGACAAAGCTTTTGCAGCTGATTTGATTGAAGCACTTGCTTTTATGATTTCAATACGTCTCTATTTTGAATTGGAAAAAATGAAACAAGGAGAACCTTATAACAATTACATTAACCCCAGTCAATTGAATAAATTAGAACGTGATTTACTGAAAGACTCTTTCAAAATCGTTAATGATTTTAAAAAATTTATCATTTATCATTTTAAGTTGGATAGACTGAGTTAAAGATTTTAAAGAGAAAATTCTTTCAGTTTTGTCGTTTGATACACCAACCAATCTTCAAGAACGCTGCTAATATTAACTTTAATGTCAATATGCTCATGCGTGAAAAGAAGGTACTGGTTCAGTTCAATGTAAGGGTAGTCCTGCACATAGTAGTGGTCAATTTATTAAAATGTTGATTTTATTACAATTTAAAATAATCACCACTACATATTGCAGGACTACCCAACTATTTAATTAATAATTATCATGTTAAAATCCTTACAAAAAAAATACAATCGTAAAAATCTCAAATTTGAAGAGTTTGCATTTTTATTTGATAATCCGCCAGATAATGAACTGATTTGTTTTGATTGCGAAACCACCAGTTTGAATCCCAAAAAAGCTGAAATTTTGTCTATTGGTGCTGTCAAAATTAGAAATAATAATATTCTAACAAGCCAAAAGTTAGAATTATTTATCAAACCTAGCACAGAAATAGATGAAGTCAGTATTAAAATTCATCGTTTGCGTCACTGTGATTTAGAAAACGCATCACAGCCAGAAAAAGCAATCATACGCTTTTTAGACTTTATTGGTTCTCGCCCATTGGTAGGCTACTACTTAGAATTTGATGTTGCCATGATTAACAAATACCTCAAACCATTGTTGGGTATTACTTTACCTAATGAACAAATTGAAGTATCAGGTATGTATTATGATTGCAAACAAAATATTTTAAATCCAATTCATGTTGATTTGCGTTTTGATGTTATCTTGGCAGATTTAAATTTACCTGTATTGGGCAAACACGATGCATTTAATGATGCCTTAATGACAGCTATGATGTATGTTAAATTGCAACATCTCAAAAAATCTTGTCCAACATCTCAAAAGCCCTTGTTCTAAGCTATATCATCATTTCAAAATGAGAATGAGTAAATAACTGATGTTACGCAGATAGCTTCCAAACTGGAGTGCAAAATTTATTTTGCCAATTGGAATGCAAAATTCCTGATTATAACAAATTTTGGGGACACCCCTACCCCCCCGTACACAACCCCCCGTACACAGGGGGAAGTCCCAAAATAGAAAAATTAAAGCAAAGTATCGAATGATGTTTGGTTCCACCCGTGTACGGGGGGTTAGGGGGGTGTCCCCAAAATCTGTTACAATCAGAATTAATTTATTGCCGCATCAAAAAAATTATGATGATTAATTTATGCTAAGAATACAAGCATACTTGAGCAACCTCGACACCTCACCAACTTCAGTTTTTGTTCCCAATTACCCGAATCGCTTGAAATTTAAGCGATCCCATTCAACAACCCCAGTGCCAATTTTTGGGATTTTACCTCAATTAGTACAACGGATTAGCTTTCTTATATCAACCCCTTTTCAGCGAGAGAAACACTATAACCATCACCAATCACAAAATGATCTAATACTCGCACATCAATTAAATTTAATGCCTCCTTTAAACGCTTTGTTATAGAAACATCTGCTTGACTTGGTTCTGCAACGCCAGAGGGGTGATTGTGTGCTAAAATGAGGGCAGCCGCATTATGCTGTAAAGTACGTTTAACCACTTCACGCGGATAAACGCTTGCACCATCTATTGTGCCATAAAACAATTCTTCAAATCTTATAACTCTATGTTTATTATCTAAAAATAAACAAGCAAACACCTCATAATCTCGACCACTGAGTTCTGACATCAAAAAATTGCGCGTATCATCAGGATTTGTTAAAGCATTGCCACGTTCTAAACACTCACGTAAATAACGCCGACTCAATTCTACACTGGCTTTTAGTTGGACATATTTCGCATCTCCCAATCCTTTAGCTTTACAAAACAACTTATGATCAGCACCTAATAAAGTGCGTAAATCGCCAAACTCATCTAACAAATCTCTTGCTAAATCTAAAGCACTTTTACCTTTTATCCCAATACGCAAAAAAATAGCTAACAATTCTACATTGGTTAATGCCGTTGCACCACGTTCCAACAATTTTTCGCGTGGACGCTCATCTTTTGGCATATCTGTAATTTTAATCGTTTTTTTATCAGAGTATTGTTCCTGCGACTCATTCACTTTTTCAGTCATGATTGTTGCGTTCTCCCCTGATTATAACTTTTTCGTTACTAAGTTCAGCTACCTTCAATAAATTCTTCAATCGTTATTATTTTGCACGATATTTACCAATTTTTTCATTGATACTAACGTTTCGGCAATATCTTCCTCGGTGTGTAATGCGGTTACCATAAAGCGAAAACCGGTATTTGTCCATTCAACTGCTGGATAAACAGCGGGTGTGACAATGATCTTTTCGTCCACCATGAGTTTTTTCAAAAATTCAACAGAAGTAGGTTGAGTACCCACAGTTACCCGAATTAAGTGAGAATCTGGCGGACTAGATATAGTGTAGCCTAATTCCTGTAAACCACGAATGAGCAAACGAGTACGTTCTAGTATTGTAGTACGTGTTTTATCGCCTTCGCGTTCATTGACTTCAAGGCCAGCAATTCCCGTTGCAAGACTTGCTGTGGGTAATGGGCCAGAAAAAATCATAGAAAACGCATTGCGTACTGCCGTTTGAATAGTGATATCGCCATAAGCAACAAAGCCTCCCATGGTCGAATACGCTTTGGATAATTGACCCACATAGATAATACCATCACGCCCATAATCAAGATCGTAGTATTTAGCTATACCGTTACCTCGTTTTCCATAAGGAAACTCTGGTGTTGGTTGTTCGCCTAATACACCAAAACCATGTGAATCATCTATCATAATCAAAGCGTTATAGCGTTTACCTAATTCAACGAGTCCCGGTAAGGGCGCGTGGGTTCCATCTAAGGAGTAAACGCCATCCACTACAATGAGTTTTTTGCAAGATGGTGAAACCGTAGCCATTCGTTGTTCCAAATCAGCTACGTCATTGTGGCGGAAAACGACAATGCGGCTTCCTCGTTCGTGACACAAAGCGGCTGCTTTTTGCAAACAGCTATGTGCATACTGATCAATAAAAAGGATATCCTCAGGCCCGATGAGTTCTGGCATTAATCCCATATTAAGCAGGGTAACAGTTGGAAAAACATCTACATAAGGTGCTGCCACCAGCTTGGCTAATTTAATTTCCAATTCTTGGTAAATTTGTGGAGAGGCTAAAAATCGTGTCCAAGGGGGATGTACTCCCCAACGTGCTAAAGCCGGTTGAACTGCTTCCATAACGTATGGATGCCAATCAAGTCCCAAATAGTTACAGGAACCATAATCTATGTACCACTGACCATCAATTTTAGCGCGTCTTCCCTTGAGTTCGCTGGCAAAACGGTAACTGAAATCAGCCAATTCTTTTACACTAACAGCCATCTCATCTTCAGCGACGAGTTTTAATTCGGTATTTGTATCTGTTGTAGGCCACAATTTTAGTTCAAGGTAACCGCTAATCTTGTGCAAAGTCGGATAGTCACGTAGGAATGTGGTTGATAGTGACATCTCATAAGTTTCTTCCAAGTAGTCCAGAAATTCAACACCCGCGAATGAATCCATGCCACTTTCGATCAGATTATCATTGTTACCAATCTTACTAAGACCAGTAATGGTAGATAATATCTTGCGTATGGTTGATAGGATAAGTGCATAACGGTCATTGGGAGCGACTTGTTTTAAGTGCTGCAAAGGTGTTTGCTTTTGTGATGCCGTTTCTTGTTTTTTGATGACAGTTTCTTGGTATTGTTCTGAAATTTCTGGCTGTTGCCACACGACTATTGTCTTAAACGTATTTTCTAAGAAACCCGTTTTACATGCTTGGCGTTGAATTTTGCCACTGGAAGTTTTTGGTATTGTTGCTTGTCTAAGCAATAGCACAGCATAGACGACTAACTCATATTGCTCTGCAACAGCTTGACGGATGGCACTGATAACTTCATCCACATTTAATTTTCTAAATGCGGTTCGTTTAACTTCTTGGGCAATGACTAACCGTTCTTCTCCCGCTATTTCTACTGAAAAAGCAGCACTACCACTAGGATGTAGTGCTATATGACTATTTTCTACTGTTAATTCAATATCTTGGGGATAATAGTTTTCGCCTCGAATGATGATAACATCTTTTACACGGCCCATCACAAAGAGTTCTTCATCCTGCAAAAAACCTAAATCCCCAGTACGCATAAATGGCCCTTCACCATTTTGCATAAAAGCGTGAAACGTATATTTTGTCTCATTAGAACGGTTCCAATAACCTTGTGCTATTGAAGCACCAGATACCCAAATTTCACCTACTTCATCAGAAGCACAGGGCATTAAAGTTTCTTGATTAACAATAACCACTTGCGTATCAATTTCACTAAAACCACATCCAACAATAGTATGAGACAAAGCAGGATTATTTGCTTCTTCTTGACTTGCCTTAATTATTTTATGTTGTGCTAACGCTTCACTTTGAAGCGTCATAAAATTGAGTTTATCAGAACGAATAGCACTTACTTTCAGGGTTGCTTCAGCCAATCCGTAACCGGGACACAACGCTTTTGGGTTAAAACCACAAGACTCAAAAGTATCAGCAAAACGTTGAAGTGATTCCTTCCTAATGGGTTCGGAACCATTTAAAGCCATTTGCCAATGACTCAAATCTAAAAGTGTCCGTTGTTGCGGCGTAATACGCTGTACACAGAGTTCATAAGCAAAATTAGGAGCAGCACTGTGAGTACCACAAAAACGTGAAATAGTCTGTAACCAACGAAATGGTTTTTGTAAGAAAGCAGCAGATGTCATTAGGTAACAAGAAAAACCCTTATATAAAGGTTGGAGAATCCCATAAATAAGTCCCATATCATGAAAAATCGGTAACCATGTGACCATAACGCTATCTTGCGTGTGTCCCCATCCTAAATCAATGTCTTTTGAATTGTATAATATATTACTGTGAGTAACCATTACCCCTTTTGGTGTTCCAGTTGAACCAGATGTATATTGAAGAAAGGCCAATGTATCACTCTCTATTTTCGGCATTTGCCAATTATCGGCTAATGCTTCAGCTAAATTATCAGTGGCTATCCAGCGTAAGTTTTTCAACTCATGGGCATGAGTAAGTTGCTGTGTAGTCTTTGATAAGATATCAGTTGTGGTCAGTACTACTGCGGCTTTTGCGTCAGCGGCAATTGCAGCAAGCCGTTGGTCAGAACGGTTACGGCGAGGTGGATAAGCGGGTACAGCTATCATATCAGCATAAAGACAACCCAAAAAGGCAGTAATATAGTCTAATCCGCTCGGGTAAAGTAATAACACACGTTCTCTTGCAGCTACCATACTCTGAAGTTTTGCAGCGATAACTTGTGCACGTTGATCTAATTGTGCATAAGTTAAGTTAGCTTCTTCAGTTTCGCCATCTTTGAGAAAGGTATAAGCTTTTTTATTGGGTTGGTTTCGTACTCTTTGGCGAAGTAGTTCAATTAACGTGGTTGGTTGAGTAAAATCTTGAACCATTTTTAAATCTTTATAATCCATATTTATATTTTATAACAAGTTTTATTTTTTTGACGCTTTGAAATTTTAGAACCTTCATTTGTAAATCAAAATTTTTGGCACCCTTCAAAAGTAGTTTACAGGGTTGTTTCGGAAATGAGCGGAGCGATTTTCCAAAACCAAGGCTATACGTGGTGGGTTTCGGGAAATCCACTTCGTTCCATTCCCGAAACAAGTGTTCACTATTTTTGAGGAAATATGAAGGATACCCTTTATTTTGATTTTTTCTTCTGATGATGTTCTACTAAAGGCCACATTGAGTTAGTTACGCCCGCTAATAGACCCGCATTAAACACAACAATTGAGCCAATAATTCCCATGTGTATTAAGAAAACACTTCCTATGGTTATAAGTCCCGGTACTATTGTTGTTATCAAACCGGTATTTAAATTTTTATCTAAATGATTAGCAAGGTCAAACACTTGACAAAGATGCTTTAAACTTTCATCCATCAATATAATTTGAGCAGTGTCTGTTGCAATTGTTGAAGCACCTTTTAGGGAAATAGAAACATGCGCTTTTTTCAAAGCAATAGAATCATTGATACCATCACCAACGAAACAAACCACTTTCCCTGCATCAATGAGTTGCTGGATAAGAGTTGCCTTGTTTTCCGGTAAGGTCTCTGCAAAGTAATTATCTATACCGAGTTCTTTAGCTAATCGTTGAGTGGGTTTTTCATGATCTCCAGAGATAATGTATGTAGATATATTACGCTGGTGTAAATCTTTGATGATGCTTTTTGCTTCGGGACGAATCGTTGCATGTAATTCAATTGCACCCGCCAATTGATTATCAATAGCAATCATAACAAGTGAATGACCAGAATCGTGGCAATCTGAGATAATTTGTTTTATCTCGTAAGGAATAGCAATGTTTTCCATTTCCATAAAGCGAATACTACCCACCTGGATAAGTTGGTTTTCTATATTCACTTTGATACCATAGCCCACGTCATATTTTGCATTATCAATATCAGGCAGATTTAATTCGCGTTCATTAGCCGCTTGAATAATTGCTTTGGCAATTGGATGTGCTTGTTTGTATTCAGCCGCAGCCGCATATCTTAACAACTCATTTTCTTTTCTCTCTTGCAGTGTATATATTTTTCCAACATGAGGTTGTTCTTGGGTTAGGGTACCTGTTTTATCGAAAACAACAGTATCCACTTTGCTTAACAATTCTAAAGCACGCCCATCTTTAATGAGAATGCTTTGTTCAGAGGCAATCTTAAGGAAATTCAGTACACTGATGGGCGATGTTATCCGGACATTGTCTCCCAAACAGGAACCGAGAACAGCTAATGCGCCAGTATGCCCAGCAACCGGTATTGCTAAACCACTTAAAATCAGTGTTGGTAAAGCCGATTTATCTGCTATTTCTTGTCCCCTAGATTGGATAGAGGTTTTAAAATCTATTGTAGAAATAAGTATTTCACCAATTTTGGCTGCGACAGTATCCTCCCCTGTTTGTTTAACTTGGATGTTAATTTTCCCAGATAACATAATAGTTGACGCAAATACTTTATCACCAATTCCTTTTTCTACGGGTTGGGATTCGCCAGTTAAAGTATGTTGATCTATTGAAGCAACACCATTGGCAATCATACCATCTATAGGAATAGCTTCACCAGCATTAACGACAATAATATCACCAACTTTCAAGGCATCAAATGGAATTTCGATTTCAATATTATCTTTCAATATCCAAACAAAATTAGGTTGCTCTCCAAAGATGTTGATAAGACTTTTCACAGATTGATCTTCTGTTTTAAGTAACAATTTTTGGCTGAGAGCATAGAGCCAAAACGCTATAGCAGCAATAAAGAAATGACCTGTCAAGAAAATACCTGGTAAAGCAATGGAATCAATAACTGCTATATCTATTTGGCGTTTTTTAAAAAGTGAATGGTAACCTTTTTGCCAAATTGGGATGGTAAGATAAACCATACCAGCTATGCTGGCAATGATTAATGGAGGATAAACCAAAGCACCCACCGTGGTTAAACCCAGTGAAGCTGACGAAACGATAAAATCTCGCTCGGCACTTTTCTTGATCTCATTGGTCAAATTTTCATCCGTTACAACCGGTAAATTCTCTTCAACTGGTTGATTATTTATGACCATATCAGAGGGAAGCGTTATTTTCTCTTTTTTGAGAATAACTTTTTTTGGGGTTGATAAGGATGGGGATATTTTTGTTTTTTTTGTTTCTTTGTAACCTTGATACACTTTGAATACCGTGTATCCTAAGGCAGCACCAACAATTAAAATTTTTGTCATCTTAAAGTTTAGCTATTACTTAAGTTTTTTTATGTGCTATTTTTATCTCACACCAAGTCTCAAAAACACTAAAGTTTTAAAATTAACACACTTAGCCTTCTTAGCGCGAAGCGTGAGCATTTATAAGAATTAAAAATACAGAATACCTATTGGGTTTATCTTACCTATGCTAATAAACAATCAGACCAAACCGCCCAAGTTTCCAGAGTTTCCTCAATTAATACACGCATTTCGTCATAACGCTCTGGTATAATTGCTTGTTGGAAAAGATACCATGTATCGGCGGCTGCATCATCACCGACATTGATGCTGTAATAACCTTGCGAAACATCTATGCCTGAAAAATTGGCGACTTCTAACAACCATTCTGCTACTGTGTTGAGAAATACTTTGTCAAACAGTGCCAAAACACAAATCAACCGTGTATAATCTTCATAATTATTTTCAAAGCAACGATAAAAATTACGGTTTTCATCAGTAGCTTGGTAGGCTTCCAATTCTTGCAGACTCACTCCGATTTGTGACAAAGTTTCAACAAGCAGCATAAAGTGTGACAAATTAGGGTGTCCTGCATAACATCCTACCTTTACTGACTCAGGCCTAAAACCCAGTTCATCAAGTAAGTTAATTTGTAGTAAAAAACGCGCACTGTAAACCGCCTTTGTCCCTAACCGAGATTGTAGTTGGATACTGGTACTTAAAGCATGAATGACTCCATTAGTAATAGTTTCTGTTAGTTTCCCAGCACCTAGATAAAATCTTTTTGCCCATTCTTTATTGGGAAAATCAGATTCTTTGGTTTGGTATATTGGGTGATGTAAAAAACGGTGCTTGTTGATAATATCATCTAACGCACTCAAAAATTCCTCGTTGCGTTTCCACAACGCATTTGCCACTGTTTCTTGGACAGCCCGACGACCATTGGTTCTCGCATCATCAATAAACATCAGCATTTGCCTATTAAGTACCGAACCATGAACTTTCAAGTATTTTGCCTCCTGCTTCGTAACGTTTTCTATCCACTGTGAAAACGTTTCGTATTGCAAAACCAGTCCAGCAGCATGTGAATTTTTATTAAAATACTAGAAAATTTATGATTCAGTACTTGTTATGATAGTTTCTAGAAAAGCAAGATTTTTTAATTTTCTTGCTGGTTGACTCCTCTTGCCACATACAGCATATTAGATATGCTAAAATATTTTACATGGGTTTCTGGCATCTTGAAATCAATAAACCTATCCTTGAGCAATAACCAAGGTTTTCTAAATTGATCAGCTCCAAATAATTTCTGAGCAATCAATTTATTGGCAAGACGTGTCTTCAAAGAACGTTCTGGGAAATATATATCCATGATGATGTAACAACCATTTTTCCTGAGTAAGGACAAAGTATGCTCAAAAACAACTTCATAATTTTTCATGGCTGTGTATCCATGAGAACAAACAATCATGTCGAATAAAGCACGATTGTCTTTGATACCGCAAACCTCAGAAATATTCTCCGATGTCAGTGCAAAAATGTCTTTTTTGACAAAGACAATATTCTTTAATTGTCTTTCGTGTACATAATGACGTGCCTGTTCAAGAACCGAGTCTGAAATATCTAAACCCACCACATGAACATCGGGTCGCCTTTCAGCAATATCCAAGCCTACCAAACCCGTACCACAAGCTAAGTCAAGAACAAGAGAACCCTCTTGTAATTTATCAAGTTGTAACATGTCATAGAAAACATTGTCATAAAAATCTTTCATATCGGGATGATTCAACATGTCTTCTACTACCCAATCATAGAGTTTGGGGAATTTATATATTAGCGACATTATAGAGCCTCAGATTATGTGTTGAGGAGGGAAAGTAACTTACCTCCCAACTTGGATTTTACGCCTCATTAAGGATTTAAAAATAAGACTGCAATTCACCCCGCCTCCTGATATCCAAAGTAGCACAATGAAATGATCCCATAAACGGATAGTAATTTTCAAAAGGGCAAGGAATCGGTTTAAAACCCCATTTTTTGAGTGCTTTAATCATCGGCTCTTGAGTTTTTTCGACAATCACCCGTTCCTCATCCAACATAAGGACATTCATGTTTGCCCACTGACTAATCGTATCAAGTTGTGTTTGTCCACTCGACACAGCATGCGGCGCAATTAGAATATCCCAATTTTTCAAAATATCAGGCAACTTGTTAATATCCAAAAACTCTGGATTAGCTAAAACTTTACCGGGTGCTAATGGCATAAAAGTCGTGTCAATATGCATCACTTGTGGGCAACGGGATTGAAGCTCATGTACATGGTATCCGTCACCTAAATGACGTTGTAGCCACATAATACCCAATTCATTGGTCACATGACTTTTTTGACAGAAAATATCTCGCCCACAGCGGACAAAGTCGGCGGCATCAAAAGTGGGTTCAAACTCGGTAACGACATAGCGCATGTCTTCGCCATATTTTGCTGATTGAAAATCTAGGTGATACTGAGCATCTAGCAATTGTGGTTTAGGTGCTGAAACCCATTTGGCACCCGCCTTAAAATATTCCTTAAAAAGAGGACGATAAGCCCACGCTTCAAAATAACGACTCCGATCTGCCATCGGCGTTTCAATAATTTCATTGCCAATTACTATGAAAGGATCGCGTGGGTTAGCGGCACTAAATCCACTGGGTGTTTGCCAGTCTGGTGTAGAAAAAGGGGCTGAATAATTGACAATATCCACTTGACGAACTCTCACACCTTCCGCCTCCAAAATATGGATAAATGCGTCTCGATCTTTTTTTCCAGCCTCAATCATTTCTTTTGGATAAGGAATACCACCGCTTCCCACCATTTCTTGGAGCTTTTCCCACTCACCGGGGGGAAAGGTATGTTTATTAATAATCTCAGCATCGGGAAACATTGCTTCCTCCAGACTACCAACAACAACTTCCTCAAGGGGGTCCCATTCGTTGTGAGAATTAACAGGGCAAACTGTAGATGATTTATTCGTCACTTTATTTTCCTTTATCTCAATGTTCAAGTTTTTTCAAAAATTGATTTATAACTAATGTTACGCAAGGTGTTTCTAAGTTTTACAGATTTTATCTATAGTTATTATTATGTATAGCCGACTAAAGCCCACTGTATTAAAGTTGATTTATATAGTATTTATAATATCTGTGTACTAGTCAAGTCTCAAGTGATTGTAATTGCATAACTGATGTTACGCACTATTTATTTTGCACTCCAGTTTGGAAACCATCTGCGTAACATCAGTGCATAAACTATGAATATGTGGTTAATGCTCAATACCTTCGCCAATTATCCTACTAAATAAGACAGTTATTATGTGATATTAGCTAAATTTCAACCAGTTACTCTATTTAAACTTATTTTAAATCTCGTTGATTTTTAAGTATTTTTTAAATAGCTGAGTTTAATACTCAAGTTTTTGGCGAAGTATATTAATGCTTTGTTCTATTTTTTTGAAATAGAACAAACTGGCAATAAGCTGAATTTTGTTGAGCATAGTTTGGGTAAATATAATAAATTAGGTGTGATTGATCAATACCTTCGCCAATTATCCTTCTAAATAAGTAGGTTATTGCATGATATTACTTTAATTTCAACCTGTTGCCTTATTTTTAAACCAGTGAATCTTATTTTAAATCTCGTTGATTTTTAAGTATTTTTGTAATAGTTGAATTTAATACTCAAGATTTTGGCGAAGGTATTAATTGATTTTGTAGTTTATTAAAGTGGAGAGCGGAAAATTGATAAGTAGAGCTTTTAATGGGACTATAGAATTTATTAGTTGATAAACGTAAAGTAATTTTTACAAAATCAGCAAGAAGTAGATTTTAGAACGAAAGTGCATGTAATGTGAAAAGGCAATAAAAAACGGAACAATTTTTGCCTAAATTCGTAATTTATTGTTATTTAAAATATTTTTAATTTTAAAAGAAATCACATTTTTGAAAAAATTAGATTTTTGAGTGGGGTTCAAGGTTTGTTTCACAAATTCTTGGATGAGATTGATAACAAAACTAATAAGGATTGACGATTTAGTATATTCCCAGTTTTTAAGGTAAAAATTATTTTTTTGAATTTATTAATTAACTGATGTTACGCACTGTACTTCAAATAATTTTAGGGACACCCCCCTAACCCCCCGTACACGGGTGGAACCAAACATCATTTGACACTTTGCTTTTTCTATTTTGGGACTTCCCCCTGTGTAC
>JAUCGK010000423.1 GCA_030378085.1 Candidatus Parabeggiatoa sp. HSG14 | reverse complement strand
AAATAACTTATTTAGAACCCAATAGTATTTTTTGTCCATTTTCTAGTCAATTATTTCATTGAGTTAGACTCGACTATCAAGTTTTAAAAGATTGATGATTATTAAGCGAGAGACGCAAGCATTGCGTCTCTACCAAATTCCATCAATATGTAGAGACGCGATGCTCGCGTCTCCGATGCTCGCGTCTCACTCTTGGATTTCATTGTCACAATAAAAACTTGATAGTCGAGTTAGAGTGTAAGGAATCTCTATAAATGATTAAACTATTTTTTAAAATTATCCAGATAATTTTTTTGGTGGTAAAATAAAAAAATCAAATATTAGAAAGAAGTGGCAAAAAAATTAGGTATATTCACCATGTTATACAAAAACAGAAACGTAGTTACTCTTACAGTGAGAGCAAAAAAACAAAACACGAGGTTTATTAACTAAAGATGAAAGAGAGCATCCAAAATTTTTCTATACAGTGGTTAGAAAAATTATTTATTTTACTAAGACAATACACTGTTCTCCTGCAAATTTTTACTCTGTTGTTTTTTATGGCTATTGTTTTTTTGCCCTTATTTTTACCAGAAGTCCCTGAAAATGCTAAGCCGTGGAATAATTTCACGGTGTTTTCAAATTTCACAATATGGGCTTTATGGTTTCCATTGATTTTGTTATCGGTTATTTTGTTTGCACGTAGTTGGTGTGGTTTTTTTTGTCCACAGGGTGCGGTTTCAGAATGGGCTAGTTATTATGGATTGCAAAAACGGCCTCCCGCTTGGATGCGTTGGCAAGGAACACCTATTGTGAGCTTTTTGCTAATTACGATACT
Source organism: Candidatus Parabeggiatoa sp. HSG14 (assembly GCA_030378085.1). Taxonomy (GTDB): domain Bacteria; phylum Pseudomonadota; class Gammaproteobacteria; order Beggiatoales; family Beggiatoaceae; genus Parabeggiatoa. The sequence goes on along the minus strand of JAUCGK010000423.1, from coordinate 13,625 downwards.
TGGGCAAACACTAGGGGTGCGTGATCATCCCGAAGCGATTGCAGAATTATTTGGGGGAACGTTATTGGCTGCAATGGTTGTTGGGCTTATTTATGGAAAATATAAACGAGTATGGTGTAGGCATTTATGCCCTATCGGTTTATTGCTTGGCATATTCTCACGATTAGGAATACTTTACTTTGCCTGTGACAAAAAGAAAAAGTTGACTGAAGAAAAACAGTGTACTGAAAAAAGTTGTTCATGTGGCAATGATGAGTTGGAATTAGCTGAAGGAAAAGAATGCACTGGAAAAGGAGAATGCCGCAATAAGCCGCAATTAGTGGGAGAACCGTGTACAGAAAAAGGGGTTTGCCCCACAATGATTGATCTTCGCCATAAAAAAGAATCAAGGCATTGTATTGCGTGTTGTCGTTGTGTGAAACTCGGATCAAGCCGTTGTGTGACACTTGGTGCATCACGGGGAATGGCCATGAAAACTCGGCCACCCGGCGAAGAAGTCGCTATGATTCACCGTTATAGCCCTAACATATTTGAAACATTTTTTTTATTTTTGGGAACGGGTATTGCGTTAGGTGGATTTCTCTGGATTGCATTGCCTTTTTTTCAAGAATATCGGCATACGTTTGGAGAATGGCTCTTTTCTTATGAATGGTATTGGGCAGGAAATTCCGGACCAGGATGGTTAATGAGTGTACATCCCCAACGAGGTGAGAGTTTTACTTGGGTTGATTTTTTTTCAATTACCAGCTTTATGTTGGGTTTTATGTTTTTGCTCACTTTTGTTTTGTTTGCTATGACAGCACTATCGGCTTGGTTAGCGATAAAGCTAGGGGCAAAACGGTATTTTTGGCAAAGCTTTGTAGAACTCGGTTATCAATATGCCCCTGTTGCCATGATTTCTCTCATTTTAGGATTAGGTGTTGAATTGTTTTACGTTTTTACATGGTTAGGTTTCACTCACCAAAGTATTGGCACAATTAAATTTTCGCTATTTGCTTTGGCTTTCTTTTGGAGTATTTTACTAGGCAATCAAATTTTAGCTTGGCAACGAGTCAATATAAAAGTTCGTTGGTTGCCTTTAATTCCGTGTATTATTGGGAGTGCTTCAATCGGAATGGCTTGGAATTATGCACTTTTTTAACGAAACGATCACTGAGATATGGGTGTGATTAAAAGTATGGGAGTGTTCATTTTCGGTTTCCAAAATAAATTTTAGACTCCAAACCAACAGTTTTTATGGAGTCCAAAATTTATTTTGGATGACTTGCCCCTGCGCTTTTAACGAAAAATGCTACCTTACGATACCGTGTGAAATTAAAAAGGAGAAAATAAATTTTAATGACTAATGATATAGATTTTGAAGAAGAAAATATTTTTATTGAGCAAGCTGAATATATTGACGAAACTGCTTTCTTAAAATGGAGTACTGAGCAACCAGACGAAAACACCATTATACGAAAGTTGTCACAAGGAGGCGCAAAGCTTATTACAGGGCCGCGTGGCTGTGGTAAGACTACGTTAATGCTCAAAACTTTTCATAAATTACGGGCAGATTCTAAAGCAACCTCTTTACCCATTTATGTTAACTTCAAAACTTCACTACAGTTAGAACCATTGTATAAAGAGGGTAATGTCAATGCTATTTTTTGGTTTAAGCAATGGTTACTCTTTAAGGTTTATCAGGGTTTATTTCACATCTTAAAAGAGGTTAAAAAGACACCGCTGAGTGCTCTTAAATTTGATAAAGAATTTATTGATAGGGTGATAAATCAACTTGAATTGGGTCGAATTAACAAATTAATTGATGAAGAAGACTATTTGCTAACGATATCTTCTTTGGAAGAGGATATAAAAAAAGTGCTTCTATCCCTTGGAAAAACGCGATGTGTCTTGTTGCTTGATGATGCCGCTCATGCCTTTTCACCAGAGCAACAACGTGACTTTTTTGATTTTTTTCGCCAAATAAAAAGTAGAATTATATCACCCAAAGCGGCTATTTATCCAGGAGTAACAATTTATTCGGCGAGTTTTCATGTTGGACATGACGCTGAAGAGATAGACGTTTGGATAAAACCAGATTCTCCCAATTATCTTGATTTCATGTTTGAAGTCCTTGAACGACGTTTGCCAAACGAGGTTTACAAGGCACTACTTGCCAATGAACCTTTATTGCAGTTAGTGTGTTACGCAGCGTTTGGGATACCAAGGGCTTTATTGAACATGACAAGAAGTTTCTATAAAAAGAAGTCGGCTTCAAATACTGGAGAATTTGAGGTTAATTTTAGTAGGGCAAGGGCATCACAAGCTATCAAATCTTCTTTTGATAACACCTTTAGCGTCTACTCTTCTTTAAGGATACAACTGCCTATTTATGAACATTTTATCCTGATTGGTGAACAATTATTTAATGCCATGATAAATAAGGCGAAAGAATATAATAAAAATAATGATGTTAATACTCAAAGTATTTCAATTGGTATTAAATATCCCTTACCCGCGGAAATGTTAAAAGTGCTAGGTTTTTTTCAATATGTTGGGATTCTATTGCCAAAAGGTAAAATTAATATGGGGAATGCAGGTATTTATGAAATTTATGTCATTCATTATGCCGCTTTAATTTTAAGGAATGTATTATTTGGTAAATCAGCAGTATCTACTACTGATTTATCTAAGGCTTTGCGTGAATATTCTCCTCGTCATTACCCAAAAATAACCGCCAATAGTCTTATTGGTACAGATGATCTTTTAAGCGTGTTCAAATTAGCACTTCCACCGTGCCAACAATGTGGAACCCCAAGAATCAATGAACATGCTAAATTTTGTGCTAATTGTGGTGTTATACTCAAGACAGGTTCAATCTTTGGTGAAATTGTCAAACATGATATAGAGAAATTAAGGCTAACCAAAACACGAGTTCAAACCATCAAAAAAAATTCCCATATCCGAACCATTAAAGACATCCTAATGGATCATGAAAACAGGGAATTGCGTGGTATACCTGGAATTGGTGACATAAGGGCTAAACGAATTCGTTCTCTTGCTGAAGAGTATATATCATGAGTGATAATTGGCGTAAAGCGATTAATCAAACAATTAATACAGCAAAAATTGATGATATTAATCAGTATGTTGCACCCAGTTCATCACCACTCGTTGACTCCCCCATTGATGCTTTCTATGCGACAACACAAGATATACTAAATGTAGCCAAACCAGATTTTTTGCATCAATATCCCTCAATGGGAACGCTTTTGTTAGTTGGATTGATATCATCCACTGAGAATTATTTTCGTGATTTATTTGCTCGTATTATCCGTATTTGTCCGATTGCACAAGCTGCGTCTTCAGATCAAGCTATCAAGCTTGGCTCCGTTATTTGGCATCGTGAAGGACAAGTGGAACGTGGCGCATTTGAACATATTTCTTTTGCAGACGCTGATAGCATAAAAAGTACCTGTAGAAAATTCTTGAAATATGAATTGAAAAAAAATGGCATCACAAGCGAATTGCTCCAAGAATTTGGTAAAATTTGCGAATTAAGACATGGCATTGTCCATTCCGATTCATTTTTGGTTGGTAAAAATGCGATAAAATTAGAAATCCCCAACAATGCGCCCAATCAAGCACTCAAAATCACAGTAGGGTACGAACAATTTCAAGAATGTAGTTTAATTTCCACGATGCTGATTGCAAGTTTTAATACAGAAATGTTTGAGGAAATGACAAAACGATGGGCTGTTGATTGGCCTAAACTCGATTCATGGAATCCAGCAACAGCAGACGCACTATTTGAACAAATCTGGAAATATTTCTACTCTAAAGCAGATGAAAAAAATGGTTCCATATCAATATCACTCACCATGGAACAATGTAGAAATAAAATAAAAGAACAGTTCTCTTAAATATTTTGTCCCATATCACATTATCATTCTTTTTTTATGCGAGTTATGGTAGAATTTATAAAGAAACTTTTTTATTGTGCATCATTAGGCAGCACTTCAATTGGGTTAACATGGAATTATACATTTTTTTAACAAAACAATCACTGAGATGTACTAAAAAATGAAAAGTATAGTCCGGCATTTTTATACGCAATGGTTAGAAAAATTATTTATTTTGCTGAAAACACACACTGTTTTTTTGAAAATTCTTAATTTATGGATTTTTTTTGCCCTTATTTTTTTACCCTTATTTTTACCAGAACCGCCCCTTAATGCCAGTCCACTAAATAACTTTACCGTATTTTCAAACTTTTTGATATGGACTCTATGGTTCCCATTGGTTTTGTTATCAGTTATTTTGGTAGGGCGTAGCTGGTGTGGTTTTTTTTGCCCACAAGGGGCCACTTCTGAATGGGTTAATCATTATGGATTGCAAAAAGAAATTCCTTCATGGATCCGTTGGGAAGGAACACCTATTGTAAGCTTTTTACTGATTACGATACTTGGGCAAACGCTTGGCGTGCGTGATCATCCTGAAGCTGCTGCTGGATTGTTTGGGGGAACAATGTTGATTGCTATTGTCATTGGATTTCTTTATGGCAAAAATAAACGAGTGTGGTGTCGGCATCTGTGTCCTATAGGTTTGCTTCTTGGCATATTTTCACGATTGGGAGTACTTCACTTTGCATGTAGCAAAGAATTACAATCGACTGTAGGAGAACAATGTACAGAAAAAGGGGCTTGTCCCATGATGATCGATCTTCGCTTTAAAAAAGAGTCAAGACATTGTATTGCGTGTCAGACTTGTGTGAAGAAATCAAGTAAGGCAGCAGGGATGATTATGAAAATTCGGTCACCCGGCGAAGAAGTATCGACTATTCACCATTATAGTCCTAATATATATGAAACGATTTTTTTATTTTTAGGGACAGGCATTGCCTTAAGTGGATTTCTTTGGATTGTATTGCCTTTTTTTCAAGAATATCGGCATACGTTTGGAGAATGGCTTTTTTCTTATGAATGGTATTGGGCTGGAGAGCCAGGACCAAACTGGTTGATGAGTGTACATCCCCAACGAGGTGAAAGTTTTACCTGGATTGATTTTTTTTCAATAACCAGCTTTATGCTTGGTTTTATGTTTTTACTCGCTTTTGTTTTATTTGCTACGACAACGCTATCCGCTTGGCTAGCAATAAAGTTAAAAGCGCGACGATCTTTACTACAAAGCTTTGTAGAATTAAGCTATCAATATGTCCCAATTGCCATGGTGTCCTTAATTTTGGGATTAGGTTCTGAACTGTTTCACGTTTTTACCTGGTTAGGTTTTACACCACAGGGAATTAGCATCATCAAATTTTTGCTGTTCTCTTTGGCTTTCTTTTGGAGTATTCTTTTAGGCAATCAAATTTTAGCTTGGCAACAAGTCGGTATAAAGGTTCGTTGGTTGCCTTTAATTCCGAGCATTGTTGGCAGTGCTTCAATTGGATTAGCTTGGAATTATGCACTTTTTTAAAACGTTGGAGGTAATTTTTATGAAAAAGAAGTTGTCGTATCAGATTGGACTTGTACTTGCAGGATGTTTATTAACTGGGAGTGTCGTTGCCGCCAATCAATATATTGCAAAAAAGCCCATAGTAAAAAACTACATGACAATTCAGCCATTGTATATCCAGGCTGTAGTCATGATGAAACAAGGCGACATGAAAGGCGATATGAAAGGCGACATGAAAAGCCAAAGTCATGACAAACATGCACATCATCATGGGAAAGCAAGAGAAGACTCGGATATTCATTTAGAAGTTGATGTACGGACTGCTAAAAATAGTCCCTACGGTTTTCCAGAGGGTAGCTGGATGCCTTATCTGATGCTCCATTATCGGTTGGCTAAAAAGGGGAGTAGTTGGACAAGCCAAGGTATGTTAGTTCCAATGGCTGCTTCTGATGGCCCACATTATGGTGACAATGTGAAACTGAATGGTGCGGGGCGTTATCAGTTGTCTGTTCATTTTTTACCGCCAGATATTCCTTACCATGCGGACAAAGAAACCAGAGTAGAGGGTTGGTGGAAACCCTTTGAAGAAAAATGGGAATTCTCTTATTTTGGGGTAGGAAAAAAAGGCGGGTATTAAGGGAGAATTTCTGTAAAAAATTCTTGCTGTAAATTTTATTGTAAATCTTCTCTAAGGGATTTAGGAGTGAATTTTTCATAAGGAACGAGGATTTTATAAAATCCCAAACTAAGTATCTCATAATGTCCACGTTTAAACCTGACAGGTTTTCAAAACCTGTCAGGTTTGGTTCAAGCGTTTTTTGAGTTATTAAATCTTCATTCCTAATTATCAAGATTATTTACAGCAAGGAAAAATTCGAGAAATATTTATTTTCATTGTATTTTATGAATATGAGACATGCACCTGTCGTGAATATTAACGATTCTGCTCACATTGAATTGAATTACTTGCAGGAAAGTTTACTTAACGATTTTCAAAAGGATTTTCCTTTATCTCCCACTCCTTATACAGACATCGCTACATATTTAGGGACCACAGAAGAAGAAGTCCTTGAAGCATTACGCGAATTAACAAAAACAAAAATTATCAGTCGTATTGGCCCTGTTTTTAGCCCACACCGTGTTGGAACAAGTACACTAGCAGCAATGGCAGTTCCTAAAGAAGGGTTAATCGAAGTTGCCAAATATATCAGTACATTGCCTGAAGTCAACCATAATTATGAACGTGAACACCGCTTTAACCTCTGGTTTGTGTTAACAGCTTCGACAGAAGAACACTTGAAAACGGTTTTGATAGAAATTGAGAAAAATACAAATATTGCGGTGATGTCATTGCCAATGCTGGAAAGTTACCATATTGATCTTGGTTTTGATTTAAAGTAATAGATATTGGGTATTACGTACTGTGCTTCCAAATTAATTAACTTCATGAGATAAAAGGGCTATTTTCGTATACTCGCTTGTGGGTAAAAATTAGTTTGATAATGGGAATTCACGTATGGTTATAACTAACAATTAAAATATGGCTATAAAAATTGATGTACCAGAACTCGTCGAAATATTAAAAATAACTCCCCCTGAACAAAATATTATGTTAATCGGGAAACATGGGATTGGTAAATCGCAGATTATTACAGGATTTTACCAAAAAAAGAAAATGAAGGTCATTGCCTTTTTCCTTGGACAGATGAGCGATCCCGGTGATTTAATTGGACTTATGTATAAAGACGAAAAAACGGGACATTCCGATTTTCTACCCCCTTACTGGTGGCCTGTTGATAATAAACCAATTGTTCTTTTTCTGGATGAGTTGAATCGCGCCCGTCCTGAAATACTTCAATCGGTTCAAGATTTAACGTTGAATAAAACCTTAGCGGGCAAACAATTGCCGGAAGGCAGTATTGTTCTATCCGCTGTCAATGAGGGAGATGAATATCAATTAACCGATTTAGACCCGGCGTTAGTGTCACGCTTCAATTTATATGAATTTGCACCAACAGTAGAAGATTGGTTATTATGGGCTAATGAGAAGGGGCTTGATGAACGGGTAACTGCCTTTATTCAAAAAAATCATCATTTTCTCGATCCAGAAGATTTTTTTAATAGTCAAGACGGTTTATCAGTGAGTTCTGGACTCAATAAAACACCAGATCGCAGAGCTTGGGAAAAGGTATCTCACTTGATTAAGCCAATTGATGAAATTGGGGATATCCATGTTAAAATCATTGCTGGTATTGTAGGCGTAAAAGCTGCTATAAGTTTTAAAAAGAGTTTAGGAACAACTTTAAAAGTTTCGCCTGAGCAACTTCTTTTAACGTTTAGCAAGTATAAAGGAAAACTAAAACCTTTTAAATTGAAAGAGTTTATCTTTTTAAACGAACAAGTCATTTATTGGCTAAATGGCGATAATTATAAACCTCGTCAAAAAAAGACGGTTTTGAAAAATTTTCATCAATATATACTTTACCTTAAAATGGTAAAGCAAACAGAAGCGATTGCCCACATTGCTTCTATGATTGAAAACGAAAGATTTCAAAAACTTGCTGGCTTATTATTAGTTGATTCTGAAGAAATTGGCACTGAACTATTTGAGTATATCGCCAATATTAAATTATGAAAAATCCTTCCCTTGCTTGATTCCTGAATTCTAGTTAATCTCCATAAAATAACGTGTTGGAGTCCAAAGCTTTCCAAACCTGAATGTTTGGATTCCAGCCTCAACATAAGGATAACGTGTTGGAGTCCAAAGCTTTAGCTTTGGAATGCCCAAACCTGAAGGGTTTGGATTCCAATCTTAATACAATGTATTACAAAGATTTACGCGACTTTATTACTCAACTAGAACAATTAGGCGAACTCAAGCGTATTCAGCTTGAGATTGATCCTTATTTGGAAATGACTGAAATTTGTGATCGTACTTTGCGAGCTGAAGGCCCTGCTTTGTTATTTGAAAATCCTAAAGGACACAATATCCCTGTTTTAGGAAATTTGTTTGGAACACCAAAGCGTGTTGCCTTGGGTATGGGGCAAGAGTCGGTGACAGCTTTACGTGAAGTGGGTCAACTATTAGCATTTTTAAAAGAACCAGAGCCTCCCAAAGGGATTAAAGATACCTTTGATAAATTACCGCTTTTTAAGCAAGTTTTGAATATGCCGCCTAAGGCAATCAAAAGAGCCGCTTGTCAAGAAAATGTGTTAATAGGTGATGAAGTTGATTTATCTCGCTGGCCAATTCAAACATGTTGGCCTGAAGATATTGGCCCTCTTATTACTTGGGGATTAGTCATCACAAAAGGACCACATAAATCTCGCCAAAATTTAGGGATTTATCGACAGCAAGTCATTGAAAAAAATAAGGTGATTATGCGTTGGTTGTCGCACCGAGGTGGGGCGTTAGATTTTCAAGAATGGCAACAAGTCCATCCTGGGGAGCCTTTTCCAGTAGCGGTTGCATTGGGTACTGATCCCGCAACAATCTTGGGCGCAGTAACACCAGTGCCAGATACTTTATCGGAATATGCATTTGCCGGTTTGTTGCGTGGGAATCGTACTGAGGTAACACGCTGCTTAACCCACGATTTACAAGTACCTGCAAATGCTGAAATTGTGCTTGAAGGCTTTATTTATCCTAACGAAATTGCCAAAGAAGGACCTTATGGTGATCACACGGGCTACTATAATGAAGTAGAAACCTTTCCTGTATTCACAATAGAACGCCTCACTCATCGCCATCAACCGATTTATCATAGTACTTACACGGGCCGCCCTCCCGATGAACCGGCTATTTTAGGCGTGGCACTCAATGAGGTTTTTATCCCTATTCTACAGAAGCAATTTCCTGAAATTATTGATTTTTATTTACCGCCCGAAGGTTGCTCTTACCGAATGGCAATCATCAGCATTAACAAACAATATCCTGGACATGCTAAGCGAGTCATGTTTGGTATCTGGTCATTTTTACGTCAGTTTATGTATACTAAATTCGTAATAATTACTGATGCAGATGTGAATGTCCGCGATTGGCAAGATGTGATATGGGCAATGACAACACGAATGGACCCTGCCCGTGATACCACTGTTATTGAAAATACACCGATTGATTATTTAGATTTTGCTTCCCCAGTATCGGGTTTAGGAGGAAAAATCGGATTTGATGCAACCAATAAATGGCGGGGGGAAACGCAACGTGAATGGGGTAAACCAATTAGTATGAATGCGACAGTTAAAGAAAAAATTGATGGTATTTGGGATGAATTAGGAATTATCATAAGGAATAAGGATTCTGTAAAGTCCGATTGCCTCAATCATTAAACCTGCCAGGTTTGGATATCAAATTTTCGAGATTATAAAAGTTTCGGGAAATTGTACCTCATTCCCGAAACAACAAATTCTGCATTGGTAGTTATTTCGGGAATTGAGCTTCACAGCTTTCCCGAAAATCAGGTAATGTAATAATTTTGGAAAATCGTCCATAATCAAAAAAACTTTAAGAAAAATTTTACTATGCCCATTGTCCCCCTCGAATTTCCAGTGCTTGTTTCTCCATCACAAACAGAAGGCTATCATCTACGTCCTTTGTTTTTAGACAATCCTAATCGTTCAGCAAGACGCTTTCGTGATGCAGTGGATTTACTCACCAAAGATATGCGTCGCTTATTTCGTACTTTTGCAACAGAACGTAAAACGATTGATGATTTACTATGGTTTGCTTTCAATCCTAAATTAAAGTTTGAACTTATCCCGCTTGATTTTTCGTTTGGACAACAAAAAATATTTGGCACATTTGCTGTAGTACGTTTTCCACTAAAAGATCATCAATTCTTGTGTTTACCAGCGTTTGATAATACTTTTGCGATTGTTAATGAAAAAACAGCAGAACGTGCTACTTTTATTGAACAATTGATAGATGTTATTTGTGATCAATTACGCGAACAACGCAAGAGATATCCTGATGAGTTTAGTCCTAATGATTATTATGCCAACGGTTCAGAGTTTTTGACCACAATTTCTCTGTCTGTCAATGTCAAACGCGCTCAATTTCCTTTTGAAAAAAGGGTGGATGGATGGTTTGCCTCCCTCGCTGGACAACAACAAGAGTTTTTTGGTGCAACCGAGTTGGCACGTGTCGGTTCTAATTTACGTGATGGTTATCCTCATCATCTTAGGCGAGCTTCGTTGCGTGATGAGTCTGTGGAAAGATTGGGAAAACTCATTTTTGGTCAAACAATGACAGCTGTTGTTATCGTAGGGCCACCTGGTTGTGGACGCACAACGTTGCTACATGAAACATTTTTCCGTTATCTTCAGGAACAAGAAACTAAACCCAAATCTCGTGCTGCAACTTTATGGCATATTGATCCTAATCGCATTATTGCAGGAATGAGTATTGTGGGTATGTGGCAACGGCGGTTTGAATCTATTTTAGAATATGTCATTCACGGCAATCCAAAAAATGCGCTTCCCATTGCCCGTCCACGGTTGTTTATTGATAATTTGGTGGCTTTATTTCGTATTGGTAAAAGTGCCCAAAATTCATTGACGCTCAGTGATGTTCTAAAACCCTATATGGAACAACGGCAACTTACTTTGATTGCTGAAGCCAGTCCTGAAGAATGGAATGTGGTAATGGAAACGGATCGTCGTTTTGCAGATTTGTGTCAAGTGATTCGCCTTAATGAACCCAATATGGCAAGCACTGCTCATATTGCCTTATTGGAACGGGCACGATTAGAGCAAAAACATGAATGCGAAATTGATAATGAAGCAATGGAACGTGTGTTTGCCTTGACGCATTCTTTGCTTAAGAATACAGCTATGCCTGGTAATATCGTTGATTTTCTTGAACGGCTCGCAGCCAAATATCGATATGGATTCGTTAGTGTTGAAGAGGTTGAAGAAGCGGTTAGCGAAATTACTCACATGACAAGCGATTTATTAGATCGCAAAAAAACCTTACATAAAAAGGAAGTTGAAAAAGCCCTCTCTACTAAATTGATTGGCCAACCCAATGCGATAAATTGTTTGGTGGATGTGGTGCAAACGATTAAATCGGGATTGCAAGACCCTAAAAAACCAATGGCAACTTTACTTTTTATTGGCCCCACTGGGGTGGGTAAAACGCAAGCTGCTAAGGTGTTGACTCATTATTTATTTACTGATGAATCGCAACTCATACGGTTGGATATGAATGAGTTTGTCACAGAGGCAGATGTTGGGCGGTTAATTGGAAATTGGTCACGTCCCGATGGTTTATTGACAACACGAGTACGTCATCAGCCTTTTTGCGTTTTATTGCTTGATGAAATTGAAAAAGCGCATCCGGCAATCCATGATTTACTGTTGCAAGTATTGGGAGAAGGACGACTTACTGATACTTTGGGGAGTACCACCGATTTTACCAATACAATTATTATCATGACCTCAAATTTAGGGGCAGAACAAGCAGGCCGTAAAATGGGTTTTGTGGAAAAAGATGCACAAAATCAAGCCAGTGGTTACCGTGCTGCTGTTGAAGACTTCTTTCGCCCTGAATTATTAAATCGTATTGATCGCATGGTGGTGTTTAAATCTTTAGAATTGCAAGATGCGGTTGCTATTACCCGTTTACAATTGGAGGATTTATTACAACGAGATGGTTTTGTGCGAAGGACAACCATTCTTAATATTTTTGAAAAAGCATTAGTAGAAGTCGCGCAAAGAGGATTTGATGCGGTGTTAGGAGGACGTGCCTTAAAACGAGCCATTGAACGTGACTTAACTGCACTCGCTGCAACGCAATTAGTGGATTTAACAGCAAATCAACCCATTCTTTTAGATATTGATTGGAACAATGGGGGTTTACAGCCACGTATCACTGCTTTACAACCTATATCACAAGAAAAAATATTGCCATCTCAACTTGAACAAGCACTCTCTTTGAAAAGTGTAAACATATTATTTGAAATAACATCAAATCTAAGAGATCGCCTGTATGGTTTACGAGATACTCAAGGGATTGCATTAGAAGCCAGTACAGAAAAAATGCGTTTTTTACTCACCATGCAAGAGAGCATTTTTGAGGTGATGGAACAATTAGATGAAATTCGTTGGGCTTTAGAAATAGCAAGAGATCCCACTGAAACACGTTTTACCACACAAAGACAACAAGCACATTTCAATTTTAGTCAGACTAAAGAACAATACATTAATAGTGCCGATTTTTATGCTCATCAAGAAATTCGTGATTATTTAGAAGAAATGTATGTATTGGCACCTAAATTGATTCGTGAATCTAGTAGTTATTGGTTGAATTTATTAATGAATGCCACATTCTTAAACTTTTTTTGTCAGGGATTGGAATTAAATCAATATGAAATGCTAACGCTCACATTACAATCACGAGTACGTGGGAGTGGTCAAGAAGAATTGAATTATCTATCAAATGGTTACGAAAAAGGACTGGCTTATATGGGAATAGAAGTCACACGATATCCTGTAGATGATTCAAATAAGTGTCACCTCAAACTTAAAGGCCCCTGCTTACAAACTTTATTAGCAGGTGAAAAAGGTATCCATTTATTTCATCCACCCAATGAAAATGCGATACCTATTCAAGTGAGCTTCGATTTATTAAATGAGGAAGTTCAAGTACCCAAACTGCAAATTATTCGTAGCTACGCGCTCCCAGCTGATGACGGTAAAGCAGGTGTGTTAACCGATTTACGCACAGGAATGATGAACCGCACAGAATTGAAAGTACACGAATGGGCATTACTTTGGTATGCACAATTGTCAGAAGAAAAGCGATTAAATTTAGATGTTATAGCGTTTCCCGATTGAATAAAGTACAACCTCCCCTAAATCCCCTTCTTAAATTGAGGAGGGGACTTGTACCTGACGCAATCGGGAAATGCTATATCTAAACTATCAATATACCCTTTACCTGCAAACGTTTTAGCCATTCGATACAATTTTTTACCAGAATACTCCATTAATTCAGTAATAGGGGTCATGCAGGTTGTTGTTGCATTGATTAAATAACTATTGCTTTTATAGTTGTTGCATTGATTAACTGATGTTACGCACAATATTTCCAAGTTCCATAGGTTTCACCTATGGCTATTCACGTTTCACCCCTTCGGGGTTAATTTCAACCCTGAAAGGGTTGAATGTGAATAGCCACCGGTGGAACCGGT
>JAUCGK010000131.1 GCA_030378085.1 Candidatus Parabeggiatoa sp. HSG14 | reverse complement strand
AAAAATTGGAGAAGCCTGAGTTTAATTCAAAGAATCAAAATCTGTCATGATTCCCTTATTTGCTTCCGTTAGTTATAATATTATGTTTTTACTATTGTTTTTTACAACGCAAATTACCAGAGAGCCTAAAAGTAGGATAGGGAGGATTTCGAGTTATACTCCAAACGTTCAGGTTTTCGGATTATGAGAATATACTAAAAACGCACGCCAGACCTGACAGGTTTTCAAAACCTGTCAGGTCTTAAATCCGAAAACTTGAACGTTCAGAGTATAAGATTGACAAAATTTGAGATATACAGTCAAATTATAAAGTCATTACAGTGGCAAAAAATTCTCCAAAATGACCAGATTTGTGAATTTTTCACCACTTTTTTATTTTTTACTGTAAATTTTTTTGGCGTTTAAAGCAAAGCTTTTTGCCTTCACAAAATTTACAGCAAATTCTATTTTTAAATTTTCACTGATTTTAAACGGAGAATATACGATGACAACTCATGAAAGAAAATCACAATCAAAGAGAGAAATCGTCGAGAAATCTTGTTTTGTCCTTAACATTCCGCATTATGGGTTAACGGTTTCAAGCAATATTCGTGCAGGCGCAAAGTTCGGTACGAAGAAAAAATCGAAATCGAACAAAAAATGGTTGGAACAATACGATAAATCTAATGGTGTAAGCCATTAAGGAATGAGAGTTCAGTAAAATCTTGAAATCAAACCTGACAGGTTTTAAAAACCTGTCAGGTTTCGCTAACGCTTCATTTTTACTCATATTTTTTCTCGTTCCAACGATCCAGCGTCACTCCTTTACGGATGTGCAATGACTAACAACGCGGGGGCGCGACGTAGAACACATTGCAGGGCACGTTTAAGATTTTCTGGATCAAGTGCGGCAAAACTTTCATCCAAAATAATTAAGTCAGCTTGTTGAAGAATAGCACGGGCAATATAAAGCCGACTACGTTCACCATGAGACAATTGCCAGCCACTTTCACCAACCATCTGTTGAAATCCTGCCGGCATTCGCTCAATCAAATTACCTAAACCAAGCTCTCTGCAAATAGCATCGGCTTCTTCCAAATCTTTTTGTAAAGGGGGCCAACGTCTCCCCATCAATAAATTAAAAGAAAATGTTTCACTCAGTACATGATTTTCATGGAATTGTGGGGCAGTAACAATTCTTTGTCGCCAACCTTCTATACCAATTATTTTCTGATCAATACCCCATAATTTTAATTCACCTGATTCTGGTATACGTAAACCGGCTAACAGGGCAGACAATGTAGATTTTCCACCACCAGAAGGTCCTTCTAACAATAAACGCTCTCCCTTTTGAATTTTTAAGTGACATGATTGCAAAATCGGTGCAGCATTTTCTTGGTAACGAAACATTAAATTTTTTGCAGTTAAAACAGGCTCATGCGCTTGTTTTCTGTCGATTATTTTTGGCAAAATAAATTTGGCAGATTTTTTATCTTGATCACGAGTGGCTGCTTGAAAAAGTGGTCCTACCTGTTTCCAAGTAATCATAACGCTAGTAAAACTTGATATACCTGCAACGAATTGGCTTAGGGCTTGTGAGGCAAGTAAAATACCTCCCACGCTAATCGCCAAAGTAGCAGAAGCAACTGGTGCAACAATAAATGTGTAAGCAACTCCAATAAGTCCTACAATCATCCAACCGCGCCCAATAACTGCTTGAATGATAATATTGATACGGTCTATTTTTTCTGATTGTTGTAGATAACGATTCAAAAATTCGTCTTCCTCATCATGCCAATGACTCGGATCTTCTTGTGCTAAACGGGTGCGATGCCCTACCATACGTTCTACTAAGTCATTAGTCATTTCTCGGTAAATTGTGACCCATTCATTTTCTTTAATGTAATAATACCAGCATATCCAACCCGTAAATGCCATCCAGCCTAGTAATAAGAATACCTGCAACCATCCTTCTGCGCCGATTGCTAAAACACCCACAGCGATAAATAATGATAACACGGCAACAATAGCTGTTAATCCACCGCCTAATGCAAGAGACTCCAATGATTCTGCTTCCATAACAAGACTTAAAAATTGGCCTGAACCTTGGTGACGAATTTCTTCTGGTTTTAGTTGTAAAACACCGTATAACATCCGTTGCTTAAAAAGACTGGCAAGTCCTAAGGAAAGTAGGCTTTCTATCCATGTACTTAATAATTGTAAAGGAATAGCGGTAAATAATAATAAAGCCCAAGCAGACATCCAAGCCCATTCAAAATGCCCTTCTAATATGCTTCTGCCAATAACCCACCATTCTAACAACATAAACAATTGCCCTGCTAAACTTGTCCCAAGAATGATTAATAAATAACGTGGCAAACGCGCATGAAAAAGCTGTTTTAAAAAATCATCCCCGGGTGATAGACGCAATAGCCAGCAACCGCCAATATGCGCTGTACTGAGTTGCTCACGTAAAATAGCATTTTTTGTAGCAATTTGCCGTCTCTCTGGTACGCCTGCATCAGTGAGTAATGTTTGAATGGGTTCGATTAAGGGTGCTTCCAACTCATAAGCTAACACATCTCTTAATTGTATGAGGGAAATACGCCGCACCCTGTAGTTAGGTGTAATAACATTTATCCATTTGTTATTGCCCTTGAGAACGGCTAAAAAATGGAGATTATCTAAATTTGATACACGAATCAACGCAGGGCCAATCTGCCGTACTCTTTGTTCAAGCTCTGCATAAGATAGTTCTACGGATTCAGTTTCAATACCCATTTTTTGGGCGGCGATTGTCATCCATTGATTGATAATTTCATCATCCACAGAACCCTCATAGCCTGATAAAGTCATTATATCTGGTTGATTTGATAAAAAACCTGCTTTCTTAGCTAATGTCAACACGGCTTCATTTAATTTTGAAGCGGGCCAACTATAAGTGGTTAAATCAATATATTTTTTATTGTCCATGTTTGTTCATAATCAATACCTTCGCCAAAATTTGTTGTTTCGGGAATGAGGGACGATTTCCCGAAACTCCGATAGTTGCAAAAGGACTACGTAACGAACATTCGCAGAGTTTTAGACTTTAATACAATAGTTTCGATACCCTCTTAAGACTTAGGATTTAATAAAATCAGAAACTAAACCTGACAGGTTTGACCGAGCAAGTTTTGGAAATTATTAAATCCTCATTCCTTAACGTCAAAAAATCAGCTTTTTTTTAAAAAATCGGATTTCTCAGTGGTATTAATATTTTCGCTTGAATGCACCAATACAGGAAAGGGGAAATTTTCATACCATCCTAAAGTTGGAGTTTCAGGAAATCCGCTACGTTCCATTCTCGAAACAACATGTCTTCCTAACGTCAAAAGAATCCGAGAAAACATTCCTTATAATGTTACAAAACCTTTCGTTCTAATGCCAATTCTGGCAAATCAGCTAATGTTTTCGCATTACTTAACACAGCAGTATTCGCTTTTTCAGGTTTTAAATAAGTTGAAGCCACTCGTTGTAAGTCTTCTATTTTGACTTGTAATATTTGGCGGCGAAATTCACGCCGATGTTCAGGAGTGCGTCCATGTAATCCATTGAAAAATGCAATAATCGCTTCACCAGCGGGTGAACCCGGACGATCAATACGACTAATTACACCAAGGATGGCTTCTTCCAAAGCACGAGGCTCATGCTTCGTATTTTGTAACCACACCAAAGACTGATCAAAATCTGCCAAGGTTTCTACTAAGCGTGGATCCCGAAGTGAATAAAAACGAAATGCGCCAGTATCACTATCGTAACCAGCACCACTTCCATAAGCCCCTCCTTGTTCACGTAACGCATTATGCAAGAAACCATTTTGTAAGAATTGTCCTAATACCACTAAAATAGGTGTATCAGGATGTTCTTCTGGTACGGTAGGGTAAGCTTTTGCACAAAAATTCACTTGGGTATTGATGCTCCAGGCTTCTTTAACTACTTTATTTATAGGAGAAGGTTTAAAAGGAAGAGTACTCGCATCATTTGCAGTGTGCCATGGAATCTTGGTAAAAGTTTCGCTAATATGAGCATGTTGTTCTGCTTCACTCACAACTAATAATTGGCGTGGTGCTTCAAGTAGCTTATGACGAATGCGTTCCAATTTTGCTGCAAACGCCTTCAAATTTTCCTCATTTTCTAGGCTGCTATCCAACATCCGTATCATTTGTATTCCTGCTAATCCATGCCAACAATGACTTAAATTTCCAGAGGGACTCATACCGCTACTACAAGCACTCATTACAAGCTGAACGCCACGCGCAGCAATGCTGTTATCATTTTCTGCCCTAATTTGAGCAATCAATTCGCGTAAACGTGACAATTCATCAAAACGGGCTTGTTCTAAAGTTTCTCGTAATAATTCGGTTAAAGCAGCTTGATTACGCACTAATGCCTTACCAGATAAATTAAACATAGCGCGTACTGTCTGCACGTCAGAAAGAGTGCTTCGTAACGATATTCTAGCACTGATACCTCCCGTCACAGCGGCTTGTTGTGCGGCTATTTCTCGATAATCCTTGTCGCCACAACCGACTTCAGTCAAGAAATCACAAAACAAAGGGAGAATGTCTAACAATTCTGCTTCAAAATCAGGCAAATCTATCACAATTTTTTGATATACTATACCATTAGTGCCGCGTGCAAACCAAGTTGCTGGTATTTCATTCACTGGTTGAGAAGTGCCTTGAGGAATTTTCAAATCTTGAGCGACATCTTCTAAACCCACTTTAGGTAATGCATCTGGATCATCTTTTGTCTGTTGACGTGCTTCTAATATAACGGTTTGTTCAACAACTTTGCTTTTATCCTCATCAGTCATAGCCGCTTTTAATATTTCTAACTGTGCTTTTTCTTCAGCCACTTGTTGTGCAGCCAAATTCACATCAGGAGTCATGACGATACGTACACGGTGCGGATTGTCTAATAATAATTGTCGCACTAAATTAGGAATAAAATGAGGGTCTTTGGCATCTTTGCGTAACGCTGTCAATACGGGATCGATATCCAAAAATGCAATGGGATCCCCACCATGTAACATAGGTGACACCGTATTCACTAAAAAACGTAAACCATAAGGAAAACCATCGCCCGTAATTTCTCGTTGACTTAATTCAATCTGATGTAGCACTGATTCCACCAATTCTAATGGTACTCCATTATCAGCGATGTCTTTAAGTACCTGTAGAATCAAATCTTCTACTGCGTCAGCCTGTTCAGGGTTAGAGCCATCCAAACCACACATAAAACAGCCTTCACGAGTACTATCGTCAAAACCACATAAAGGTGATGGTGCTGTGCCTAAACTGGTTGTTTCCAAGACATGACGTAAGGGCGATGCACTGTTGTCAAGTAACACGCCTGTCAACAAGTAGGTATTCATTACCTCACGAATATCGGTGTTATAGCCTAATAACCATGATAATACAATATGCGTTTTATTTTGAGTTTCCTCTTGTTTATCTAGTGGATAATAAGTAACGACTTGTTGTGGCTTATCATAACGCTGTTCATCAGGAATTTGAAAATTCCCTTCTTTCTTTTCCAAAGGGATTTCTTTAAAATGCTGCAAAGCACATTCTTCAAACAGACGTTGATGGACTGAAGCGGGACGATCCCCATAAGTCATAAAAATAGCATTAGACGGGTGATAATGGTTTGCATGGAACGCTTTCAGTTGAGCATGAGTGAGTTGAGGAATTACCTTAGGATCACCACCACTATTATAGTGGTAAGTGATAGTCGGAAATAAATAATGATGTATTGCGTATAACAAACGTTGTACTGGCGAACTTAACGCACCTTTCATTTCATTAAACACGACTCCTTTATAAACTAAGGGAGTATTTGGATCATTTGGGGTTTCAAATTCAACCCGATGTCCTTCTTGATAAAAATCAAGCGCATTCAAATTAGGAAAAAATGTGGCATCTAAATACACTTGCAATAAGTTATCGAAATCTTTCACGTTTTGACTGGCAAATGGATAGGCTGTCCAATCACTACTGGTAAACGCATTCATAAACGTATTCAAAGAACGGCGCAACATCAAAAAAAACGGATCACGTATTGGATAGCGTTTACTACCACATAAAGTGGTATGTTCAAGAATATGTGCCACTCCGGTAGAATCCTGTGGCACTGTCAAAAAGGCGACCAAAAACGCATTATTATTATCATCTGCTGATAAATGTAGATGCCGTGCCCCAGTAACAGTATGGCGATATTCTTCAACCTCAATATTTAAACTAGAAATCCGTGCTTGACGGACAAAACTAAAAGCGGGATGAGACATTCAATTTCCTTAATCTTAAGAAGTAAGTACTTGTTGCTTGACGTGAGAAAGCTGACTTAGATGCTATGCATCAATAAAAACTTAACATAGTTTAATAATAGAGAGAATTTTTGTAATCTCAATCTGAATTTTATAATACTTATTACCTTTCAGTAGAGACACACGGCCGTGTGTCTCTACTTATATATTTAATGAGTAAAATTTATAATAATCTATCATTTTTAAACACTAATAATTTAAAACCACATCTAAAGGAAAATGATGATCAGAGAATGCAAAACCAGCGATAAATCGTTAATTTTTGAGATTATTAATGATGCTGCTACAGTTTATAAAGGGGTTATTCCGACAGATAGATATCATGAACCCTATATGCCAATGGATGAATTGGAAAAAGAGATAGCAGATGGGATTAGTTTTTTTTGTTACGAGGAAAATTCTATCCTTATTGGAGTGATGGGATTTCAAGATAAAGGCGAAGTGTCTTTAATTCGACATGCTTATGTCAGAACACAACATCAAAATGCTGGAATTGGTCAGCAACTTTTAAACTTTCTTAAAGAAAAAACTGAAAAACCGATATTGATAGGTACTTGGGCTGATGCAAATTGGGCAATCCGTTTTTATCGCAAAAATGGTTTTGCGCCTGTTAATAAAAAGGAAAAAAATAAACTACTCAAAAAATATTGGAATATTCCATTGAAACAAATTGAGACTTCCATTGTTTTGGCGGATAGTAAATGGAGGGGTGAAAACCTTAAGGAACGCCCATAAAACAACTTAGTCAACGATAAGGATTACCCCTACGAAACCTTATCTCATATAGGGATATACCGATATTACTCTAATTGTTTTATGCACCTTCCTAAGTAAATAACAGCAATAAAAAACCTCGGAAGTTTTCAAAACCTCCGAGGTTTAGTTCCAAACATTTTTTTTGAAAGCCTATAACTACTATTCCTAATTTTAAGGTTTCCAATCCTTAATTCCTTTGACTTCATAAAGTGTGTGTAAACAACTTTGCCCGCCAAGTTGAGTTGTTACAGCTTGTCCAGTTTCAACATCATTCGGAATGTGACTTAATAAGTCTTTGGATATGAGTATTTGAGTACCAAATGCTTTGTTTGCTGCTTCAACACGACTGGCAACATTCACAGCATTTCCCAACACAGTCAATTGCCGTTTAGAAGGATGCCCAATATCGCCAACAATAACCGAACCATAATGTAATCCTATCCGTACATGATATTCGTGGAAAAAATACTGTAAAGTTTTTTTATTTAATGCTTTGACACGGGCTTGCATCTGCAAACTTGCTTGCACGGCATTTAAACAATTTTCGTGAAGATCATCGTTTTCAAGCCCAAACAGTGCCATCAGTTTATCTCCCATATATTTATCAATGTAACCTTGATTGGCAAAGATAGGTTCAGCCACTTCTTTGTAATATCTATTCAGTAAATACACCACTTCATCAGGCAAATGTCGAGTTGTAAAGCCGCTAAAGTTGGCAATATCACAAAACATAACAACTAATGAGCGTTCATGTCCTGTGAGAGGTGAATTACTTTCTGAAGAAATTAAATCAACATCTATCGCATCTATGACTAATCGCCTAATGGTGACATCGCCATGTATTTTTGCCTGGCAAGCTAAACGGATGTCATCTGACCAATTTTTCTCTTGAGCGATTTTGAGTTCAGCGTCAGTACGCTTCGTTATATTCTGGTGACCATTTAGCACCCTTATACGGCAAGTGGTGCAATCTCCCTTGCCACCACATTCATGATAATGTGCAATACCATTATTTAGTGAAGTTTCTAAAATGGTTTCATCGGCTTGATGATGCAAAATTATCGGTTGTTCAGACTCACAGTGATAAATAATTTTTGGCATGTCAAATTTTCAAAATTTAAGAAATAAAAAGTTCATAAATTCAAAATAACTTATTAATCATAAATTCACAGTAGTCTCATTGAATTAATTAATAAGAACATTTTGCTTTTCATTAATTCAGATACTCATAAGTTCTGAAGTTTTTGAATGCTTGACTTTAATGCAAAATATGTGACACGTCAAAATCATTTCCTAATTTAAATTATTTCTTTATTTAGATAATGGGATGGATATAAAGCCTCCCATTAAAATTTTAATTGAACTCTGTATTCAAATTATAATTTGCTAATATCTTAGAATATTTATTGAAATACATTACATTAGTTTTTAACCTCACTCTTTAATAATTTATCTTAAATTATTGTAACTACTCAGCCTCTCGTTCCAACGTTCCTGCGTCAATGCCATTAACTTAAGCCTTGGAGTCCTTTCGAGGTTGTAAGTTTTTGCGTGCAAAAACTTAAACCTCGAAACCTTTAGGTTTGGAAGTCTTTGATTTTAATTTGAATCAGCCAAACCTGAAGGTTTGGACTCCAACAAATTTTCCTTAAGTTAATGGCATTGACGCTCCTGCGTTGGAACGCATTTCGTGACGCTCCAGCATCACTCCTTATAAAAAGCAAATTTCCAACGAAATATTAAGGTATTGATTAAAAATTTTATAATAAAAATATCTTAAGATAACAATAAGTTAATAACTTATGCAAATATTATTCCAAATGCTCATAATTTCACTTTTTTTTCATTTTTCATCAGTTAAAATTAATTAAACATAATTTAGTAACAAGAGAGTTGCTAAACCCAAAAAAGCAGCGAAACCAATCACATCTGTTAGTGTTGTCAAGATAACGCCCCCAGCTAAAGCTGGATCAATAGAAAAGCGTTTTAATAATAAAGGAATCAATACTCCCGATAAAGCACCACAAGATAGATTAATAATGATAGCAATCCCAATAATTATTCCTAATTTAATATTTCTAAACCATAAAATCGCAACGATTGCAACGATAATAGCCCAAATCATACCATTGAGTAAACCAACAGCCAATTCTTTTTTGAGTAACCAAGAAATATTAGTTGTGGTTATTTGATCAAGTGCCATGCCACGAATCACCACTGTTAAAGTTTGACTACCTGCAATCCCTCCCATACTGGCAACAACAGGCATTAATACTGCTAAAGCAACGATTTGTTCTAAAGTCGCTTCAAATAAGCCTATGACGTAAGCGGCTAAAAATGCAGTCGCCAAATTAACACCTAACCATAAAGCGCGATTATGAGTAGTCGTTAAAACGGGAGCAAACATATCATCCTCTTCATCTAAACCAGCACGTCCCATCAAATTGTGATCAGCTTCAGCACGAATCACATCAACCACATCATCAATAGTGATACGGCCCACTAAAATGCCTTGTTCGTTAATTACTGGAACTGATAAAAAGTCTCGTTGTTCAAATAAAAGTGCTACTTCATGGGCAGATAACTGAACGGGAATAGCCTGTATATCAGTGGACATCACTTGTCCCACAGTTAATTTTGGTGCATGAGTTAATAAATCTGTTAACAACAATACACCTTGATAATAATTATTACTGTCTACCACCATCAACACATCTGTTTTTTCCGGCAATTTGCCAAGACGACGTAGATAATGTAAAACCATTTTTAAAGTCATTTCGGTACGCACGGTTAAAACATCAATATTCATCAAACCGCCCGCAGAATTTTCAGGATAAAATAAAACTTGTGTTAAACGTTGATAATGTTGCATATCCATTGCTTGTAAAACTTTTCCTGCGATTTCGTCAGGCAAATCTTGCAATACATCTACTGCATCATCAGGCTCCATATCTGAAGTTGCGGCTGCAACTTCAGTAAGTCGCATACTTTGCATTAATTCAACACGTACACTATCTCCCACATAAGGGAGTATTTCTCCCTGATCAATATTTTCCTGTAGCCATAACAAATTTCGTTGCTTTGTTGGCAATGATTCTAAAATATCAGCAATTTCAGAGGGATGTAAGTCTTTTATGATACTATTAATTTCTGGTGAAGAATTTTTTTCCAAAGCATCGTGTAACGTGTTCAAAGTGGGGGATGTAGTCATAAGTATTAATGAAAAGAGAAAAGAGAAAAGGGAAGAATGGAAAGGGATATTGATTTAATAAAAATTGAAAAGATATTTATGAAGAGATAAATAATGTTGAGTGTGTAAATGGCAAATTTTTAGTGAAATTTTGGAAAAATTTAAAGAAAAAATTACCTCAGTTCACACCACAAATAAAGGAGAATTAAAGAGAATTTTGTATGACGATAGTAATAATTAAGATTCGTAGATACATGAGGACTTTAGAACCTAAGCATTGATAGTTTCTAATAAATTGATAATTTCTATTTGAGAACTCATTTCAAGTATTTGATGAGCAAGAGGTTCTAAGCCATTCATGTTACTATTATTAATCACTCGTTTAATTTCTAAAAAATCCTCAGGATTGACACTAAAAGAGCGTAATCCTAATCCAAGCAACAAACGAATATAACGACTATCACTTGCCATCTCACCACACATACTGATAGGTTTACCTGTTTTATTTGCTGCATCAATACTCATTTTGATCAAACGTAACACTGCTGGATGTAAGGGGTCATACAAATAATTCACGGCTTCATCACCCCGATCAATCGCTAAAGTATATTGAATCAAATCGTTAGTACCAATTGACAAAAAATCGACATGTGGTGTAACTAAATCACTACAGATTGCCATAGCAGGTACTTCTACCATCACACCAAATGGCATATCAGGATCGAATGTTTGTGATTTACTCTGTAGTTCATCTCTAATTTCTTTAATAATATTGTCTATTTGAACTAATTCTTGGAATCCACACACCATAGGAATCATCATACGTACCTTACCCAATGCTGAAGCACGTAATATGGCGCGTAATTGAGGTTTAAACAATTTTTGATCTTTTAAACATAACCGAATTGCACGCAAACCTAATGCGGGATTCGTAGCTAAAGGCCCTTCATGGCGGCTATCAACAATTTGTTTATCAGCACCCAAATCAAGGGTGCGTATTGTCACGGGACCCCCTTTGAGAGATTGAATAACTCGTCTGTAAGCATCAAAGTGTTCTTCCTCATCTGGTGGTTGTTGTCGGTTCATAAATAAAAATTCTGTCCGGTATAAACCTACACCTTCACCCCCAGCACGTTTGACAGCTATCATATCCTCTGGAAATTCAATATTGGCATGTAAGGTAATTGGTGTGCCATCAATTGTTATAGTCGGTGTCGTCTTAAGTTTACCTAAGGTAACACGATAACGTTTTTGTTCGCGTTGGCGCATCCGATAATAACGTAAACTACGTTCATTGGGGGTAACAAGTATGACACCTTGAAAACCATCAACAATCAATAAATCATCAGGTTGGATATAAGGACGGATACGACGCAGCCCGACAATAGCAGGAATACCTAAACTACGGGCTAAAATGGCTGTATGTGAAGTGCTACCACCAAATTCAGTGGCAAAAGCGAGGATACCATGATGTTGCATGAACACGGTATCGGCAGGGCTTAGATCATCAGCTAATACAATGGTATTCGCTAATGCTTCTGTTGGCTCATAAGGTATATCAGTATAACCATGTAAAATGCGTTGAATGCGCGTTACAACTTGTTCGACATCGTTTTTGCGGGCACTTAAATAAGGATCGCTCATTTTCTCAAAAATTTGCACAATGGTATCGCATTGCATTTTTAAGGCCCACTCTGCATTACATTGATGCTTATAGATTAAGTCTATCGGGACTTTTGTTAAAAGGCTGTCATCAAGCATTAACAAATGAGCATCAATCAGTGTTGCGATATCAACGGTAGTATCTTTGGGAATGCGAGTACTAATATGTAATAATTGCTCGCGTGCGATGGCTAAGGCATTTTCAAAACGTGCAACTTCATCTTCAATGTGTTGTTCAGGTAAGCAATATTCGTTGATCTCCACCGGTTCACGGTGAATGATATGGACTCTACCAATAGCAATGCCTTTAGATACCCCTATACCATGCAAGGCTAAACTCACTCTTCTTCTCCAAAACCGCTTTGTATAAGCTCTATTAACTGAGCCATCGCACTTGTTTCATCAGTGCCATCAACAGTTACTTCAATTTCGGTTCCCTTGCCAGCAGCCAACAACATTACGCCCATGATACTTTTACCATTGACTTCACGTTGTTTGCGTTTTACTTGAACTTCACATTCAAAAGTAGAAGCTAATTTGACCAGTTTAGCGGCAGCTCGTGCATGTAGTCCTAATTTGTTGACGATAGTAAGCGTTTGTTTCAGCATATTTCAGTTTATTCCCATTCACTGACTAATTGTCAAGTGAATTGACATCAAGTATTCCTTGACAACCACCTGATAGTGCTTTATTAGCTAAGGTATCTAAATCAGCCGATGGGTAATTCATGATTTTAATAAGCATAGGTAAGTTTACTCCACAAACAACTCGCACACGATAATTAGGGATTAAGCTATTGGCAATATTACATGGGGTAGCACCATAAAGGTCAGTAAGAACTAACACACCATGTCCTTCGTTAAGAGTCTGACAAATATTTTCCGCATGGTAGCAAAAAGCCAGTGGCTCATTTTCATGGCGAATAGGTAGAACTTTTACAGGTAAAGGTAATGTACCCAATGTCTTTTGCAAACTTTCCAACAAGCTTGAGCCTATATCATCATGGGTAATCAGCAAAACGCCTACACTCATTTCAATTATCAGTTATCAGTTATCAGTTAAGTTATCAGTTATTTTAGTTATCAGTTATTATTTTTCATTTTTTATTGAAAATTGTTCGCTGAGAACTGATAACTCTCGATGTCGCACCAATATCCCGTAACGGAATTGACTAAAATGTTGTGCCAAAAGCTCAACAAAATAAACGGAACGATGTTGTCCTCCCGTACAGCCAACAGCAATGGTTAGATAACTACGATCATTAGCTGCAAATTGAGGAATCCAAGTTTCCAAAAAACCGATAAGATGTTCACGCATTTGTTGTACTGAGGGTTCTTTATGTAAAAAATTTACCACAGATTTATCCATACCCGTTAAACTTCTTAATTCTGTATTCCAATGGGGATTAGGTAAACAGCGAACATCAAAGACAAAATCGGCATCATTGGGAAGTCCATATTTAAAGCCAAATGACTGAAATAACAAAGATAATCCATTTGAAGCATGTAAACCCACACGGAGACGAATAAGATCACGCAATTGATGAACATGTGTTAAAGTGGTATTGATACGAATATCAGCACGAGAAGCCAATGGTTCAAGTAATTGGCGTTCATGTTTAATAGCTTCCGCTAAGGGTACACTTCGTTTTGTTAAAGGATGTTTACGACGGGTTTCGCTGAAACGTTTGATAAGTACTGCATCATCTGCCTCAAGAAATAACACTTGAATTGGAAACGGTGTGACGCTAATAGCTTGTAATAAAGCGGGCATATCTTGATCAGTTATGGTGCGGGCATCTACTCCAATCGCAACACGTTCATGTACCATGCCCATAAGATTGGCTTGTTCAGCAAAGGCAGGTAATAAACCAATTGGTAAATTATCAACACAATAAACTCCCATGTCTTCTAGGCTATTTAAAGTGATGGTTTTACCAGCCCCCGATAAACCACTGACTATCAGCAGTTTCATTCGATTTTTGACTTTAGATTATCCCATTTAAGAGGTGCAAAAAGTTCATATAAGAATGGTTTGAGTAAAAATGACTACATCATGCTACTTTTTAAACATTTGTTTTTGTTTCGGATAAAGCTTGACGGACTTGGTTTTTATAATTTCTAAGTCCGTGCATTCTGCATGAGAAAACATAGAGGATGCTAAGAAGGTCATTTAAAAGTTCGGATAAAGGGGATAAGGCAGTTTGTTTGAGAACCACGATTTTTCCCTCATTTTATTGGATAATCCATTCGATGAGTTCAAATCCAAATCTTGCAAGGCGATCTTTATGGGTAACCACAATTTCGAGTTTGTCACCTCGCATTGCGCGTCCCAATATAGCTCTTAGTCCTTTACGCTTTATAGTTAAGTCCACTCACGATTTCTTTAATAACCTTGGCTTCAGAGTATCTTGATTGCATTAACTCGACTTGTTTTTCAAGATCGTTTCGCTGTGTTGAGCTTGATACGCGACAATAGCAGATGGTAATTATTTTTTTTGCAAACCAAGGTAAGAATCAACATTGTATCGTTGATGTCCAAATTTGGTTTAAGATTCAATTGTTCCATTATCTGCATAGCATCTTAAAGGTATTAGAGTGTAAACCTAATTTTTTACT
>JAUCGK010000130.1 GCA_030378085.1 Candidatus Parabeggiatoa sp. HSG14 | reverse complement strand
GGGGAGAGTAATTGATGGCTATCCCACCAACTATCGGTATCAAAATCCGTTAGCCCAATCGTTTCGGCAATAATATCAATCAAGCCGGCATACCATTGTTCAAGGGTTACCTCTTTCGTGCAAATTTTGCATTTATAAATCTGGTCCTACTGTGATATGTAAACGGAGAGGATAATTTTCTTCGCTCAAAGCAGTTGCCACGTCCACGCGAACCAAACCCACAGGTGATTGCCAACGCACTCCCAATCCTGTTCCCTGTTTCAGGGTTTCAGAAAAATCATTAAAGGCATTTCCGACATCGTAAAATATTGCCAAACTCCATTTTTCTAAAATTTTATGTTCATATTCAAGACTGCCTACTAATAAGTTTTTACCGCCTATCACCTGTCCTTCTAAATTTTTGGGTCCCAAAGTTTGATAATCATAGCCGCGTACACTGCGATCACCGCCTGCAAAAAATCGTATTGACGGGGGTAAATCGTGAAATTCACCATCAAGTAAAGAAATAGAACTATAACCCAGGTTTCCCCGCGCAATGATTCGCCCACTGTCAAGTACCTTACGAATTAAGGTAGTATTCAAACGAGTTTGTAGAAAAGAGACATTTGATCCCACATTACTCAATGCACCTTGTACGCCTAACTCTATCTTGTGTCCACGTAGTGTATAGATACGATTATCGGCTTTCACATAAGACCAATTAATATGAGGCATAAGCATCTTCGCATGGCCTGAATCACTACCAATGGTATATTTTTCATCACGGTATTCAATACCTATGACTTCACTTAATGGGATGTTAGACAAAATACGACGTGAGTGATGTTGACTGACACCAAGTAACAAAATCTCACTTTCACTGGTATCAGTATGCTCATCTTTATAACCTGCTGTAATTGCAAAAAAATTATCTATATTTGAAAGAGATTTTGAACGTTTTTTAGTTGGGATTTCATAACGCGCTGTCATGCTCCGACGTATTTCTGACAGTTCGGCTTTAGCAGAAAAACGATGCCCATAAGGATTAATATATCGTCGTTTCCACTCTAAACTGCCACGTACCCCTGTGTCTGTACCATAGCCGATGCCAGCCATATATTTATTTGGTTTACGGCGTTCTAAAGTGACTTCCACTGGTATAAATAAATCATCTGTTACTGATGAACGCATCATTTCCACTTCTACAACATCAAAATAATCACTATAAGTGAGTGCATTTTTGAAAGCTAATAATGCATTACCTGTATAAAAACTGCCTTTTTCAAAGGTCAAAAATCGTTCTAAAAGGGATTTATTAAAAAAATTTTTTTTAAAGCTCACTTCACCAAAACGATAGCGTTGTCCTGTATCAAAAGACAATAAAATACGAGCAGTATAGGCTTGCTCATCAAAATGGATTTCATTACGGGTGAACTTGGACTCAAAATAGCCTCGCTCTTCGGCAAGATTACGTAACAAACGTTTACCTTTTTCGTAATTAGGATGGTTGAGTGTCTCGCCATTCTTTACTGGGAAATTTTCA
Organism: Candidatus Parabeggiatoa sp. HSG14; assembly: GCA_030378085.1. Classification (GTDB taxonomy): domain Bacteria; phylum Pseudomonadota; class Gammaproteobacteria; order Beggiatoales; family Beggiatoaceae; genus Parabeggiatoa. The sequence goes on along the minus strand of JAUCGK010000130.1, from coordinate 12,980 downwards.
ATTTGTTTCTGAAAAACGCTATCATCTTTAGCATCACCATTAATGCGTATGTCAACTTCCTTTATTTTTAAAGGTTCTCCTAAATTAATAAGATAGTGTGCTTGCCACGCAATTTGTCCATTTTGAGGCCGTTTTAATTCAGAAGTGATATTGACTTGATAATAACCAAAAGGTTGTAAAGCGCGTTGGATTTCTTTGGGAGCTTGTTTATGTAAACGTTGAATACGTTTAACTGATAAACGTGGATGTGTTTTTTGTTGTTCAAGGCTTAAATAAGCCAATACATTTTTTAGTAATTCACCTTTTACGCCATCAATTGAAATTTGTACTGTAATGTGAGCAGCAGACAAGCTATGACATAAACTGAGTAATAGTAGAAAAACAAGGGATACACTACCGAATTGTCGAACAATAGAGAAAAGCATTTTTTGGGAGTTGGGAATGATAAAATAGAAAGTTTAAATTTGATGAAAAACAATGAACTTTAAAGATTTAAAAATAAAAAATTCCTAATCCACTTCTATTAAAATGGGAAATATTTTTTATAGGATTATTAATGAATTTAGAATAATTACCTATTTTATAGGGTTGTCAATGAATGAGCATAGTTCAAAAATGGCAATAAAAAGGTAACATGGAGTCCAAACCTTCAGGTTTGGACTCCCACAAAGAAATTATGAATGCTACCCACAATGAATTATCACCAATTATTCTAGTTCAATACTTTCAACTTCTTCCAAAACTTTTATGATGTGTTTTTTGTTAATGATATGGTGAGTTTTTTCGTAATCAGATAAAACAATAAAATCTTTGTTAAATTTATTCAGCGTATCTGAGAGACGGGTGGAGCGTTCAATAACCAACGTACCTTTGAGAATACTACCATCAACGAGTTTCACTTCAACATGTACGTTTTTTCGTGTCAGTGACATTATTACTCCAAAAATTATTGGGTGGTACTCGACTATCAAGTTTTTATTGTGACAGTGAAATCCAATAGTTAAACGCGAGCATCAGAGACGCGAGCATAGCGATAGAGTTTGGTAGAGACGCAATGCTTGCGTCTCTCGCTTAATAATCATCAATCTTTTAAAAACTTGATAATCGAGTGGTATACAATATTTTATGTCAAAATTGGTAGAAATTGAGAGAATGAGGTTAATGAAAATGACAGATAATGATCATAACTGACATTTATTAGGTAACTATTTAATTTTATTGAGGTTTTTATAATTATAAATTTGTATAAATTTATGAAATGTACTTGAAAAGGTGAAAATTAAAATTGATAAAAAGGAAAACTGTATTTTTATTGATTTTCAATCCTGTCATTATATAGTTGTCCAGAAAAGTTTCGTGCCAAACCTGGCAGATTTTTATCAAAGACAAAACTTTTCTGGAGTGAGTATAGATAAAAAATCCTATTTCGTGAATCCGTTGTACTACCAGTATAACACGGTACTCAACTTCATATAACGGACTGATTTTTTTAGTATATTAATTTGGTAGATACACTACCGTTTTAAAAAACTTTTATCAAAATCAATTGGTTGTCATTCTGAAGTTGAGCATCGTGTTAAGAAGTCATGAACAAATTGACAATTTTCTATAATATTCATTACCCATCTATAACTCCAGACGTATTATGAAAATACACTAAAACCGTTAAATTTTTGGATTGGCTAATGACTGAAAACAAGATGGTTACTAATTATCAAGCTACAAGCCAGACCTGACAGGTTTTTAAAACCTATCAGATATTAAATCCGAAAACTTGAACATTCCAAGTATATATAGTCATTTATCACGAATAAGTGACAGGCTCATCTAACTCAAGACTCTCAACTTCCACAACTTTAAGAATATGGTGTTTATTAATGATATGATGGTTGTCTTCATAATCCGATAATACAATAAAATCTTTTTCATGTTTATTCAACATATCTGAAAGTCGGGTGGTCCGATCAACAACCATCGTACCTTTAAGGATAGAACCATCAACAAGAGTCATTTCAATATGTACATCTTTCCGTGTCAGTGACATTGTTCGATCTCCTACGGATTTATGTTATGCTTATGTATCCCCAAACAGTGTTAAGGCACGTTTGATACGTTCTACACTGCGTACTTGGCCTATTAAATAAACCGTTATATCAATGGGGGGAGACACCGTCCCACCAGTAACAGCTACCCGCAATGGTTGTGCAATTTTACCCAATTTAAGTTCATACTGTTCAGCTATAGCATGAACAAGTGCATGAATAGCTTCAGCCGTCCAATCTTCAAGATATTCCAAACGCTCACACAAATCCGTTAGCGGTTTGTAAATAGCAGGCTTAAGATTTTTTCGTACAGCCTTATCATCAAATTCAATTGTGTCTTTAAAAAAAACCTGGCTATTTTTTGCCATTTCCTGAAAGGTTTTAGCACGTTCTACTTGTGTCTTGACGACTTCAACTAATGGTGGTCCCTGCGTAGTATCCATTTTTAACTGGTTACACTGAAACTGCAAATGTTTTGCCAACTGATCCGGGTTACCCATTTTGATATAGTGTTGATTTAACCACAGTAACTTTTCACTATTAAATGCTGACGGTGAACCATGTACCGCATTGATTTCAAAGAAATCTATCATCTCTTGCTGAGAAAAAATTTCTTGATCACCATGAGACCATCCCAATCGTACTAAATAATTTAGTAACGCCTCCGGTAAATATCCCTCTTGTTTGTAATTCATCACACTGACAGCCCCATGTCGCTTAGACAAACGTTGTCCGTCGTTCCCTAAAATCATTGGTACATGGGCATATTGTGGGAGTGTTGCGCCTAATGCCTCTAAAATATTTATTTGACGGGGCGTATTGTTCAAATGGTCATCCCCACGAATAACATGGGTAATACGCATATCCCAATCATCTATGACCACTGTTAAATTATAAGTGGGAGTGCCATCTCCCCGCGCAATAATCAAATCGTCAAGTTCATTATTTTTAAATATTACCGTTCCCTTGATTAAATCTCGGACAACCACCTCCCCAACTTCAGGATTTTTAAAGCGAACAACCGGTTTAACATGAGGCGGTGTACTTGTAAGATGACGACAACGGCCATCATAGCGAGGTTTTTGCTTACGTGCCATTTGTTTTGCGCGAAGCGTTTCCAAACGTTCTTTGGAACAATAACAATAATAGGCTTTATCCTCGGCCAATAATTGTTTAATGACTTCACGATAACGGTCAAAACGTTCGGTTTGATAAAATGGTCCCTCATCGGACTGTAAACCAAGCCACGTCATGCCTTCCAAAATGGCATTAACAGAAGCCTCAGTAGAACGCTCACGATCAGTATCTTCAATGCGTAAGACAAATTGCCCTCCATGCTTACGCGCATACAACCATGAAAATAATGCGGTGCGAACACCACCAACATGTAAATACCCTGTAGGGCTAGGTGCAAAACGAGTGCGAACTGTCATTATTAATCTCAATTAATTTTAGGAGTTGTTTAAATAATTATAGCAAAATGATACGGAGATTTGTCTCAAAAAATATTATTTTTCATGGTAATTAATAAGATGAGTCATTGATTTTTAAAAAATTATTTAATATAATTAGCAAATTAAACTGTATTGTGATATAATAAAAAAATTATATTTGAGGCTTTATTAGCATCCTTATTTAATTCTCTTAGAGAGTTGCGGGAAAATAAAATACAAATAGTTTCCCACTTCAAATAAAGGGGAATTAGGAATTTTTTGGTATATTATTATTTTCAATTATACATTATTATAGGTTATTACTGATGAACGCGATACAATTTAAGACTTATGCTCGGCATGGCATTATTAAAATACCTAATCAGTACCAAAATTTTTTGGATAAGGAACTCAATGTGATTATTTTGGTAACAGATGACACTGCAAAGCGTAAAGAACGCTTTTTTAATTCTGTGAAAAAACATTCATTTCAATTGCCAGCTAATTATCAATTTGACAGGGATAAAATGAATGAACGATGAAGTTTTTATTGATAGCAACCTTTGGATATACTTATATTCTGAGGAAGATAAAAGTGATATTATTGCCAAGCTAATTAATAAGCATTTTGACCATATCATAATTAGTACACAAGTACTTGGCGAGTGTTTTAATGTTTTAACTAAAAAGAAGATTAAAACACTGGAAGAAGTTAAAGAAATTATTGATGATATTGCATCAATTGCTGAAGTTTCTGGGATTGATAAATTAATCGTTGCTAGAGCTATCGAAATTTATACCCGATATAAATATTCTTATTACGATAGCTTAATTATTGCGTCAGCATTAGAAAATGATTGTGCCATTCTATATACAGAAGATTTACACCATTCCCAAGTGATTGATGAAAAACTAACCATTATTAATCCGTTTATTAAACCAAAACACGAGTAGGGCAAATCGTTGCGTATCATCTCGTTGCGTATCATCCCGCTTATTTTTAATTTGATTACAAAAAAACCTCTGCTCAATTTTTTTCATTTTGATAGAATCGTGTACCAAAATAGTACGCCACTCCCATAGGAACTCTGGTAATATCCACAAATTTGTCAAATAATTCAAATGAAAAAGAATTCAATCATAGAAAAAATTTGACTTAGCCACGATGATGCATTAGAATGTTCCGAACTTTAAGGGCGATTAGCTCAGTGGGAGAGCACTACCTTCACACGGTAGGGGTCACTGGTTCAAATCCAGTATCGCCCACCATAATTTAATTATATTAAAATCCCACACTTTTTAAAGTCCTATCCCTAAATATTATTAGGAAAAAATAATCCTCACAATCCCTCACTCAATTTCACAGCTAAATGCGATTTCAATTTTATCTCTCTCAAATTTGGCAAAGTGATCCTCGTTATTATCAAATCACAATTTTGTCCTTGTTATTAATATATGGCATAACACGGCTTAATTTTGAAGTTGAAATTTTATCTGCATTTATTATCATTAGCACTGCATTACTTACTCAATTTTTTTGTACTCGCTTTTTTAAACTCCCCTATTTTGATTTTAGAAGTCCTTTAATTTCCTCCTTATCACTCTGCTTACTCCTTCGTACTAATCTGTTGTTATTAATGAGTCTGACAGCAATAATCACTATTTTAAGTAAGTTTATTTTTCGTTGGAATAATAAACATATTTTCAATCCGACTACTTTTGGCTTGGTAACAATGATGTTGTTGACAGGGCAAGTATGGGTATCCCCAGGACAATGGGGGAGTACAGCCTTTTTTGGTTTTTTAATGGCTTGTTTTGGGGGGATGGTTATTAATCGAGCCGCTCGCAGTGATGTCACCTTTGCTTTTTTATTCTTTTATATCGCCATTTTATTTGGACGGGCATTATGGCTAGGGGATCCGCTTACCATTCCTTTACATCAATTGGAAAACGGTGCTTTATTATTATTTGCTTTTTTTATGATTTCAGACCCAAAAACCACCCCTGATTCTAGGGCTGGACGGATTTTATTTGCATTTTTGGTTGCTTTAGGTGCTAACTTCATCTATTTTTGGCTATATCGTACCAACGGACTATTTTGGTCATTAGCATTTTTTGGATTGTTTGTACCCTTGATTGATTGGTTGTTACCAGGAAAACGTTATCAATGGAAATGATGTGCAGTTATTAATTTATCTCTATTAACTTAATCTCTGATATTACGCACGGCACTTCCAAAAGTGAATATTAGGAGTGCAAAATTTATTTTGCAAAGGATTGCACTTTAGTTGGCAAAATAAATTTGAAACGAAAGTTTGGAAGCTATCTGCGTAACATCAGTTAATCTTTGAACATGAAGGAGTTAATTTACTTATGAAAAAACTCTGCTTAATAACCGTTTTGCTTAGTACGGTTTTTTTTACCCCATTTTCGTATAGCTTTTGTGGTTTTTATGTCGCGAAAGCCGATGCCAAACTGTTTAACCAAGCTTCGCAAGTTGTATTAACCCGCCATGAAGATAAAACAGTGATTACAATGGCCAATGATTTTCAAGGCGATTTAAAAGAATTTGCGGTAGTGATTCCAGTACCCACCTTTATTGAGAAAGGGCAAATTCATATTAGTAACAAGACAATCATTGATCATCTAGATGCTTATACTGCACCCCGGTTGGTGGAATACTTTGACGAAAACCCTTGTATGGAATATCGGCGTAATAAATTATTCTCAGCGGCACCAGAAATGGAAAGCGCAACGCAAGATATGGCAAAAAGCCTTGGCGTAACAGTTGAAGCCCAATATACCGTTGGTGAATATGACATTGTGATTTTGTCGGCAACCCAAAGTACAGGCTTGGAAACTTGGCTCAAAGGAAATGGATATCGGATTCCAACTGGTGCTGCTAAGGTATTAGGAAGTTATATCAGACAAAATATGCGTTTTTTTGTGGCTAAAGTAAACCTTGAAGAACAATCGAAACTTGGTTTTAATTATTTACGTCCCATTTCAGTGGCTTACGATTCCCCTAAATTTATGTTACCTATTCGATTAGGTACTGTGAACGCCAAAGGGCCTCAAGAACTATTTATTTACACATTAACCAAAAAAGGTCGTGTGGAAACCACCAATTATCGTACTGTAAAATTGCCAACAGATATGGATTTGCCAATTTACATTAAGAATGATTTTGGAAGTTTTTATCGTGCTATGTTCGACAAACAAGTGCAAAAAGAGAATATGAAAACCGTGTTTTTGGAATACGCTTGGGATATGAATTGGTGTGATCCTTGCGCGGCTGATCCATTGTCAGACCAAGAATTGCGTGAACTGGGTGTTTTTTGGTTAAATGAAGTTTCGGCTCAACCGAATTGGAAGCGTCAAGCAAAAAATGTATTTGTCACTCGGTTACATCTGCGTTATACGGCCAATAAATTCCCAGAAGACTTAGTGTTTCAAGAAACCGCAGATCGCTCCAATTTTCAAGGTCGTTATGTATTGCGTCATCCTTGGAATGGAAACGATAGTTGTAATGCTGCTCAAGCATACCACAAGAATTTAGTAAAGCGACAAGAAAAAGAAGCACAAATGTTAGCTTCGCTTACAGGGTGGAACATTAATGCTATTCGCGATAAAATAGGGATCACTGAGATTTCATCTGAAAGCGACAATAAAACTTGGTGGCAAAAACTTTGGGGGAGATAAATTGTTGTTATAGCATTTCCTGATTGCATTAAGGAACGAGGATTTTATAAAATCCCAAACTAAGGATTTAATAATGTCCACCTTTAAACCTGACAGGTTTTCAAAACTTGTCAAGTTTGGTTCAAGCGTTTTTTCAGTTATTAAATCCTCATTCCTTATTATAATTTAGTGTGACATAATTAATACTGATTCTAACGGAATTTTATGGATGGCAAATTTAATATAACGTCGTAGAAACACAAGACTCTGTGTCTTTATTTGGCTACGTGTTTCTACTTTTTTATTTGGATGGATGTAATTATGATTCCTAATGATATATTACGAAGATTAAGATATACTTTCGATTTCAAGGATTCAACTATGCTTGAAATCTTCAAATTATCTGAACATGAAATTGAACGGGCTACTTTACTGGATTTTCTGAAAAAGGAAGAGGAAGCTGGCTATATTGAGTGTAGTAATAAGGTTCTTGAATCTTTTTTAGATGGTTTTATTTTGTATAAAAGAGGTAAAAAAGAAGGTCAACAGAAAAAATCAACTTTACTACTAAGCAACAATAGCATCCTGAAAAAGCTTCGTATTGCCCTTGAATTTAAAGAGGATGATATGCTTAGTATTTTTAAATTGGCTGATATGGAAGTATCAAAATCAGAACTAACCGCTTTATTTAGAAAAGAAGGGCATAAAAAATATCAAGAATGTGGCGATCAGTTTCTGCGGAATTTTTTAATGGGCTTAACGACTCGTTATAGAGCAGATAGCTTGGAAAAAAGAACAGATAACTTAGAAAAATGCTGATTGTAACAGATTTTGGGGACACCCCCTTAACCCCCCGTACACAGGTGGAACCAAACATCATTCGACACTTTGCTTTAATTTTTCTATTTTGGGACTTCCCCCTGTGTACGGGGGGTTAGGGGGGTAAAAAGGTAGGTATCCCCAAAATTCATTTAACTTAGAAAAATGCTGATTGTAACAGATTTTGGGGACACCCCCTTAACCCCCCGTACACAGGTGGAACCAAACATCATTCGACACTTTGCTTTTTCTATTTTGGGACTTCCCCCTGTGTACGGGGGGTTAGGGGGGTAAAAAAGTAGGTATCCCCAAAATTCATTTAACTTAGAAAAATGCTGATTGTAACAGATTTTGGGGACACCCCCTTAACCCCCCGTACACAGGTGGAACCAAACATCATTCGACACTTTGCTTTTTCTATTTTGGGACTTCCCCCTGTGTACGGGGGGTTAGGGGGGTATCCCCAAAATTCGTTATAATCAGGAAAAATGACTTGCTAATTCGTTTCCAAAATAAATTTAAGACAAAAAAAACGGCTTTTGGAGTCCAAAATTTATTTTGGATTTAATGCAGTATTATCAAGTTACGTAACCTGAGTTCGATATAAGTTGATGAATATAACTAATTGTATTTGTTATATAATACACTGATAATTGTGACAATTGTTCCCCCATTTTATTTGGGAACACAATACATCAGAAGCTTTGCTTTTTTGCCAAGCAAAGCTTGGCAAACAGTGCGTTCCCAAATAAAATTTGGGAACGATATTGAATTAACTCTATTTTTACATCGAACTCAGGTTACTATTTATACGATTAAATAATTTTTGGGTACTTGTGGGTAAAGGTTAGCCTTAAATTAAGGAAGGGACTTGTACCTGACGCAATCGGGAAATGCTATAAAACCTCTGAGGTTTTTTAATGATCCCACATTTTTTGCAATCGCTGCACCGAAACAGGGTATGCTGTTTTTAATTCGGGAGCAAACAAGGATACGCGCAATTCTTCCAACATCCAGCGAAATTCTGCCAATTTGGAATTGAATTCCGTGTCTTCAGTACAACGCTGCCAATACGCTTCCCATAAAGGGGCAAGTTGTTCTGCTTTTCTCATATCTTTTTGTGGATCATGATCAAGTCTTTCTAAGCGCAATTGTATTGCTTTAAGATAACGGGGAAGATGTTTGAGTTGTTCTAAAGAAATCTTTTTAACAAAGCCTTCATAAACTAAATGTTTGAGATGTTGTTTAATCTCAGGGAGCGCGGTGCTACGACTGGACAATTTACGGAGTTGTTGATTCAACGCATTGTATTCTTCCAATACATTCGCCAGTTGTTTCGCATATTCATAAGCAGCGGGCATTAAGCGTTGTTTGCCTTGTGCTAAACGTTGTTCAAATTCTGTTTGCTTAACTGGTAAAGGAACCATTAAAAATAAGGAATCGACTATTGCTATCAACATGTCTTTTTTAAGCTGTTCACTATTTCCTACTTTTATGTATTGTAACGATAATTTTGAATCAATTGGCATTTGTTTAAGCAATTTTTTTGTCGGTAAGGCTAATAAAAATAAACGCCGTAAACCATTACGTAATTCTTGTTGGGCGGTAGCAGGGTTATCCAACACACGTAAATCAACATGCGTTTCTTGATCAATCAAAGTAGGAAAACCTTGCATTGTTATTTCTTCAAGTTTGAGGGTTACTTGCGATTGTAAATCGCCAAAATCCCAAACGGTTATTTTATCGCGTTCTAAACCACTTTTATCAGCAATCTGTTGTTGAGAAGTGGTACTGGCATGAGAACCCCATTTTTGTTGCAAAGCAATAAGATCGCGACTCATGTCTAAAATGCCTCCTTGAATAGTTTCCTTTTCTCCTTTTTTTATGTTTTCTTTTCCTTGTTCTCCCTGATTTTCAACTAATCGGAAATTCATCAACAAATGTGGTGCTAAGGTTTCTAATTTCCACACATCAGCCGGTAGTGGTTTACCAAGGCGGCGATGACAGAATCTTATTAAAACATCTAATAATGCTTCTTTGGGATATTCTAAAAAACTACCTCCCTCCCGAAAAGTCACCACTGGATTTTGGATCGTATCCAAAGCATCTTTTGCAGCATCCGGCATTGGCACAAAGGCACGACGCAATACTTTGGGCATACTTCGCAATAGTGCAATGATTTTCTCTTCTAATAAACCTGGTACTAGCCATTCAAAGGGCTGTGCTGATAGTTGGTTTAACAAAGCAAGCGGAATATCTATTGTGACACCATCCAGTTCATGCCCCGGTTCAAACTGATAACTTAATGGTAAGCTTACACCGTTGATATCAAGGTTATCTGGAAAAGTTTGAGGGGTAATACTATCACCTGTGTGCTTCATTAAGTCTTCACGGCTTAAAAACAACAATTTTGGATTATCGCGTTCTGCTTGTTTAAGCCATTTTTCAAAAGTTTTCCCACTATAGATATTTTCTGGGATTCGTGTCGCATAAAAGGTATAAATGTGCTCTTCATCCACTAAAATATCTTGGCGGCGTGATTTATGTTCTAGGGCTTCAATTTCATTGAATAATTCACGGTTATGTTGGAAAAATGCAGCTTTGCAGTAATAATCTCCTTCAACTAAGGCATTACGAATAAAAATTTCCTTAGATAATTTAGGGTCTAAAGGGCCATAATTCACTTTCCGTTTTGCCACAATCGTTAAACCATACAACGTTACTTTCTCAAAAGCACCCACTTGCGCTCGACGTTTTTCCCAATGTGGTTCAAAATAATGATGTTGACATAAATTATCGGCGGCTTGTTCTATCCAATCGGGATTGATTTTGGCACAACATCTGGCATAAAGCTTAGTGGTTTCCACTAACTCAGCAGCCATAATCCATTTAGGCTGTTTTTTGAACAAACTGGAACCAGGAAATAGATAAACTTTGATATTACGCGTGCCTAAGTATTCTTCGGGAGTAAAACCGGATTTTTTTGAAGCACTTGATTTTTTCTCTGTGGACTTCTTTTCCAACTCGGTTTTAAAGGCAATATTACCTAATAACCCCGTGAGCAAGGCGCGATGAATTTCATCAAAACCCGCTTCAACTTGATTAAGTTGCCAGCCCGCTTCCCTGACTAAAGTCTTCAATTGATGATGAATATCTAACCATTCGCGCATTCTAATATAGGATAAAAAATGTGCATGGCAAAGTTTGCGTAATTTGTTTTGCGATAAATGTTTCGCGTTTTCTTGGAAAAAAACCCAGAGTTTTAAGTAACTTAAAAAATCTGATTTTTCCTCAATAAAGCGTTTTTGGGCAGCATCAGCGGCTTGTTGGGCATCCATTGGACGTTCACGGGGATCCTGAATACTCAGGGCACTGGCGATAATCAACATTTCTTGCAAACAATTTTCCTGTTTTGCGGCTAAAATCATTCGCCCGATACGTGGATCGATAGGTAATTTGGCAAGTTGCCTACCAATTTCTGTTAATCCCCGATTGTCATCCACCGCCTCCAATTCCATTAACAAAGTAAAACCATCATTAATCATCTTTGGCGTAGGCGGATCGACAAATGGAAATTCATTGACATCACCTAAACGTAACGCTAACATTTGCAAAATCACTGAAGCCAGGGAAGTGCGTAAGATTTCTGGATCAGTAAATTCCGGGCGTGTGTCATAATCTTCGCCCGAATACAAACGAATACATAACCCGGGGGCAATCCGCCCACAACGCCCTTTGCGTTGATCCGCGCTAGAACGCGAAATTTTTTCAATGGGCAACCGTTGGACTTTATTGCGAATACTATAACGACTGATACGCGCCAAACCCGGATCAATCACCGTTTTAATTCTTGGCACAGTCAATGATGTTTCCGCGACATTGGTTGCCAACACAATGCGCCGTTGCCCCCCAGGTGAAAAAACACGATTTTGTTCAGCAGCTGAAAGACGCGCATAAAGGGGCAAAATTTCGGTATTGGGCAAGGAATGTTTTCGTAACGCTTCGGCGGTTTCTCGAATGTCACGTTCACCCGCTAAAAAAATTAAGATATCGGCTTGTCGATTATAAGCTGTGATTTCATCCACCGCGTCCAAAATACCCTGTATCACATTACGATCTTCCTCATCCTCATCACCAAACAAAGGGCGATAACGTACATCAACCGGATAAGTACGTCCCGACACTTCAACAACAGGGGCATTATCAAAATGACTGGAAAAACGGGCAGTGTCGATAGTGGCAGAAGTAATAATCAGTTTTAAGTCAGGGCGTTTAGGTAATAACTGTTTAATATAGCCCAATAAAAAATCAACATTCAAACTTCGCTCATGGGCTTCATCAAGAATTAACGTATCATAAGCTTCTAAAAAACGATCCCCCTGCGTTTCCGCCAATAAAATCCCATCCGTCATAAATTTAATATAAGTATCAGAACTAATGCGATCACTAAAGCGCACTTTATAACCGACAGCATGTCCAAGGGAACTCTCAAGCTCGCTAGCAACCCGCATAGCAATAGTACGTGCGGCAATCCGGCGCGGCTGGGTACATCCTATCATGCCATTCACTCCCCGCCCTAGCGATAAACAGATTTTAGGCAACTGTGTCGTTTTACCTGAACCGGTTTCGCCCGCAACGACAACCACTTGATTGCTAGCGATTGCCGTTGCTATATCCGCACGCCGCTGGCTGACGGGTAAATCGTCTGGAAATTGCGGGGTTGGTAAATTAGTAACACGGCGTTGATGCTGCTTGAGAGATTTTTCAATGTCAGCGGATAATTGCTCAAAAACCTTGACATTAATATTTTGACCACTTTTTAGTTTTGATTTAAGAGTACGGATACGTCTTTGTAAACGATATTGATCGCAACGCATCACATCAGTACAAACTTGAGAAAGTATATTTAATTCTTTGAAATTCATAATAATTTTTATAGAAAATATAGTTTTAGGATTTTAAAAAATTGGTAGGATTGTAAAAAAACAGGCAAAAAATAGAGGAT
>JAUCGK010000012.1 GCA_030378085.1 Candidatus Parabeggiatoa sp. HSG14 | reverse complement strand
TAAATAATAGTGCTTGAACAAAAACCTTTAGGAATGAGGAGTTAATAACTGAAAAAACGCTTGAACCAAACCTGACAGGTTTTGAAAACCTGTCAGGTTTAGTTGTCGAAGTTATTTTGTACACGTTCTTAACAGCTAAATGAGTTTTCGTTCAACCACTAAATAATGATAATATAGGTATCCTAAATAATTTATTAAGTTGTAAGAGTCCGATTTTTTGAAAAAATCCGATTTTTTCGCCATAATATCAAATCACAATCCCTACTTTAATCAAGAAAAAATATGGAAAATGAGGAAAGACAAATAGAGATTGAAAAATCAAATACTAAAGATTCTCAATTCTCAATTAAACATTACCAGAGTAGGGAAAAGATGGACTTAGCAGAATGCAAAAAAGTGCTTATTAAAGAAATTGATTTAATTCAATCAATTATTAATCGAATGTCAAATACATCCTTTTTAATTAAAGGGTGGGCTGTCACGATAATGGCTTTAATTTTTTCTGTCAAGTCTGATCCAATGACATTGCCTTTTATCTTCATTTCTATACTCTTATTTTGGTTTTTGGATGCCTATTTTTTACAACAAGAAAGATTTTACCGTAAACTTTATAAATGGGTTATTCAAAATCGTATGGGGGATGACTCCTATTTATTTAGTTTAAACACAACTCGGTTTAAACATGGAAATAAAACCTATTCCTCGAATCATGTTCTCAATCACACTGGGTACATTTTATGGTATGGCACTGATTTTAGTAACCGTTTATATCGTGTTCCGATTTTGGATAATTTAAATAGTACTAGCCTATTGGAATCCAAACCTTTAGGTTTGGAACGCCCAAACCTTTAGGTTTGGGCGTTCCAAAAAACTGATTGTAACAGATTTTGGGGACACCCCCCCTAACCCCCCGTACACGGGTGGAACCAAACATCATTCGACACTTTGCTTTAATTTTTCTATTTTGGGACTTCCCCCTGTGTACGGGGGGTTGGGGGGGTATGGTGTCCCCAAAATTCGTTATAATCAGCCAAAAAATACAAGAGGCATAAAAAATAAATATGTTAAATAATAAGGTAAATCAAGGCTTTACACTTATTGAAGTGATGGTCGTTATAGTTATTTTGAGTATTCTTGCTGCTTTCATTGCACCACGCATTATTGGGCATACTGATGAAGCGCGTCTCGTTCAAGTTAAAAATGATATGGGTGTTATTGAAAATGCACTAAAAATGTATCGCTTGGATAATTATGTTTACCCAACCACTGATCAGGGGTTAGAAGCTCTTATTACAAAATCAATGATTTCCCCTGAACCTCGCCAATGGAGAGAAGGCGGTTATTTAGACAGACATAGCGTACCCAAAGATCCTTGGGGGTTTCCCTACAACTACCTTAGCCCAGGAATGCATGGAGAATTTGACATTTATTCATTAGGAGCTGATGGACAACCCGACGGTACAGGGATTAATGCTGATATAGGAAATTGGCAATTTAAGTAAAAACACACGGCCTGTAGAGACACACGGCTGTGTGTCTCTACTATTATAAAAACACACGGCTGTGTGTCTCTACTATGTATTCTGAACGTTTATAAAAAAACTATGATTATTCCCGTTTATGCCTTTGAAGAAGCACCATTATCCTATAGTGCTTCTATTTTTTTAGCAGGACCCACGCCAAGGAAAGATGATATAAAGTCATGGCGACCTGAAGCTTTACAACTCATTTCAGAACTCATTGAAAATTATAATATTGAAATCGTTGTCTTTATTCCAGAACCGAGAAGTGGGATTGATAGTATCAATTATCTTGAGCAAGTGGAATGGGAAAAGCGTTATCTCGAAATGGCAGATACGATTTTAATTTGGATGCCAAGAGACATGAAAACTTCTCTCAAAGGGCTAACAACCAATATTGAATTTGGTAAATACGTGGAATCGGGAAAGCTGTTTTATGGAAGACCTAAAAAAGCGGATAAAACGAGATACTTAGATTGGATGTATACTGATATTACTGGACAACAGCCACTAAATACTTTAGCAATGTTAGCTGATGAGGTTGTGACTGATCTTTATTCTAAACTGGAGCAATGTGCCAACTCTATAAAAAAAATAAGAAAAGATGGAGAAAGATATGTCCCGTTACATATTTGGACTACGCCACAATTTCAAAGTTGGTATCAACGCCAACAAAAAGCAGGTAATGAACTGATTAATGCTAAAGTATTATGGACATTTATCATTCATAAAGTCAATTTCATATTCTCTTACGCACTATATGTTAAAGTATGGGTTGCGGCTGAAGAACGTATTAAGAGTAATGAATTTATCATCAGTCGTCCTGATATTTCCGTTGTTGTCGCTTATTGGAAACATCCTAGCATACTCTTAGAAAGTGAAATCGTTTTAATCAAAGAATTTCGTTCTCCTGCAAGAACAGAAGATGGCTTTATCCATGAATTACCAGGGGGTTCTAGTTTCAAACAAGGCAACCCATTACAATTAGCCAGTGAGGAATTTTATGAAGAAACCAACCTTAAAATCCAACCAGAAAGATTACGGCATCTTGATTCAAAACAATTAATGGCAACTTGGTCAACCCATTTTGCAAATGTTTACGCAGTCGAATTAGAGCAATCAGAAATTGAACAAGCCAAACAACTCGCTGCCTCTGGAAAAACATTTGGTGTTGAAGACGAATCTGAAAGAACGTATGTTGAAGTTTGCCAGTTAAAAGATATCGGAAAATATATCGATTGGTCAATGGAAGGAATGATTTATCGGGCTATCTTTAATAATTAATTTCCTTCTTATATCATTTACCTCACTTTTTCAAAGGGAAAGGAGGGACTTCAATATTACGAAATATACTCTGAACATTCAAGTTTTCGGATTTAAGACCTGACAGGTTTTGAAAACCTGTCAGGTCTGGCGTGCGTTTTTAGTATATTCTCATAATCCGAAAACCTGAACGTTTGGAGTATAATGATAACATTTAACCAGATTTCCTTGAAGAATGAAATGACCAAAACATCACTACTTGTTTTACAAAAGAAACGTCTTGAAATTTCTTCAAAAATACGGGATACAGGATAAACAAAGGAATTATAAATTTATGCACTCCTATCAACGAGATTTTATAGAATTTGCCATTAGTCAAAATGTTTTACGTTTTGGCAATTTTAAATTGAAATCAGGGCGGCATAGTCCATATTTTTTTAATGTTGGTTTGTTTAATACAGGCAAAGCAGTCGCACAGTTAGGGCGTTTTTACGCAGAAGCTATACAACATTCTGAAATAGACTTTGATGTATTATTTGGGCCTGCTTATAAGGGCATTCCTATTGTAACAGCCTCAGCGATAGCTTTAGCTGAACATCATCATCGCCATATCCCTTATTGTTTTAACCGTAAAGAAGAGAAAGATCATGGTGAAGGTGGAGTAATTATTGGGGCACATTTAACAGGAAAAGTTTTATTGGTTGACGATGTGATTAGTGCGGGAATAGCAATACGCGAATCTGTGCAGATCATTCAAAACTCAGGCGCACAATTAGCGGGTGTGATGATTGCATTGGATCGTCAAGAACGTGGGCAAAATCAACTTTCAGCGATTAAAGAAGTTGAACAGATGTACGATATTCAGGTGGCAAATATTATTCATTTAGATAATATTCTTAATTACCTTGAACAACAACCTGATAAACAAGATATTTTAGTAGCTATCCAAGATTATCGTAAAACTTATGGTGCTTAAGGAAAATTGAGGAGCGGAAATTTTCATACCACTATCAAAGAAATCCAATTTTTCAAAAAATCGAATTTCTCAATAAATTAGAGTAATCCTGCACTATAGCCAACACCATTTTAATAATTTCTCTTTGATAAAGAGGGAAAAAATCGCAATAAATATTCCTTAATTTCCCTGGTATAAAAGGAAAAAAAGCATAACTTAATGGTATTGATCCCTAAGTATAAAAGGAATTAATCATGTTTGAAAAGATGAAAGTAAGTACCAGCTTGTACATCAGTTTTGGAATTATAATTGTATTTGTAATCATGGTGGGTTTATTTGCTGTGCTTCAGGTACATAGTTTGGTTAAACTGACAGTAAAATTGCATCACCATCCGTTGATAGTGAGTAATGCAGTACGTGATGTCAATATCAATATTGTCAAAATACAAAGCCGCATGAAAGAATTTATTTTAACTGGGGATAATATCAATTTAGAACCCGCAAAGCTGAGCATTTCTGCTTACGAAAAGGAAGCTTATCAATACTTTGATGTTATCAAAGAACATTTTATTGGTAACAAAAAAAATGTAGACAAAGTCATAAAATTATTTGATGAATGGAAACCTATTCGTAAAGAAATTATGGATTTACATGAAAAAGGTAAAATAGATGAAATAGCTATCTCAGTTCTTAAGGGAAAAGAAGCTCAATATGTTGCTCAATTAAAAAAAGATTTAAAGAAATTGCTCAATGTGGTGAATATTAAAGCCAATCAATTTCTAGAAAAAACGCATTTTCAAGTTAAAACCCTTTTGTGGCTTTCTGTTTTCATGATAGTAGTCATAGTCATTGGTGGATGGATTGTATTTGCTATTTTACGTCAGGTGAGACGACCATTGAACATAGCCATTGGAATTGCTGATGCAATGACCACGGACAAATTGAAAGAACATATTGAATGTGAGACTAAAATTGAAACAGGTCAATTGTTAGAAACAATTGATACCATACAATCTCAATTAAGCAAAAGTGGTCAAACAATTGAAAATATGGGATATCAATTGCAGAAACTTGAAGAGGACAAACAACGACTTGAAGAGGACAAACGCCGACTTGAAGAAGAAAAAGTTCTTCTCGCTGAACTTTTTCGCACAAATCAAAGTTTAGACAAATTTTTTACGGGATTATTTGTGGGAGGGGATGAAGGTAGCTCTATACTTCTTGAAGATTGAAAATTATAAATGGATATAATTCGATATTCAAGTTTTTTCGCTTCCCGTATATAACTACAAGGATTACTTATAATAAAGGATAAAAACATCACAACCGTCAAGTAAAGGAACACGACTCTGATGAATTTGAAAAAACTTCAAACAAAAATCATCACTTTTCGATAATAACAGAACCCCTCTCAATCAGATTTTTGATTGAATCCTTTATTATAAACAATCCTTGTAGTTATAAGCTTTGAAAGGAAACTTGAGCATCGAATATAAGGATTATGAAAGAAAAATAAGCAGCAAAAATCCTTATGACTGAAAGTAGAAAAACTATAAGTATTTTTCTGATTGTAACAGATTTTGGGGACACCCCCCTACCCCCCGTACACGGGTGGAACCAAACATCATTCGACACTTTATTCGACACTTTGCTTTAATTTTTCTATTTTGGGACTTCTCCCTGGGGGGTACGGGGGGTTAGGGGGGTGTCCCCAAAATTCGTTATAATCAGGTATTTTTAATTGGGAGATAATTTATGTTAATTCAATGTTTATTTAACAAAATTCTTATTTTTCTAGGTGTATTAAAACGTAGCTATTCTCCTTTTGAAAAAAGAATTAGTGATAATTGTCTATTTTTTTCCCTCTTGAGAAGGATTAGGGATGTATTGGAAAAACTTATTTTATTGTTTCTTATTTTAACCATTTCACCCTTTGTCATCGCTTCCCAACTCTGTAAAAATGTTGACAATTTCATTTATCAATCGGATGATTTACAAAATGCCTCAATTACAGAACAAAAGCATTTAATCAAGCTAACATTGCAACGTTGTCCCCGTCACGCTTATTCCCACAATAACTTAGCCTTTCTTTTAAAAAACGAAGGCAATTATCTTGAAGCTATTGAACATTATCGTCAAGCAGTTAATATTAATTCCAATTTGTCACAAGCTTGGTATGGCTTAGGCGAAATTTATGACAAACAAGCTCAATTTTCTCTCAGTTTGGAAGCTTATCTTCATGTTTGTCATCAGGATAAATCTAAGAAAAAAATAATGGCATTGTTAGAAAATCACCGTTATGCTACTACCGAAGAAGGTGAGGTTCTCGAAAAGGAAAATTTGCTTTTACTCTATGACAAAGAACAGCGACAAGAAATGGAACAGCAAATTTTTGATTGTGGCTTAAATGCTAAAATACAGCCTGTCATCATTTTCCGTAATTTGATATTTAATCCAGGTACAGCAAAGCTAAAAAAATCTGCTACTCAACAACTTAACCAGATTGCAATAGCATTAAAACAAATTGCACCTACAGTTATTAAGATAAGTAGTCACACAGACAACCAGCCTTTACAGGGTGTTTCTGAAGAAGTTCATTCCTACCATAATCTTAAATTATCTAAAGTACGCGCTGACACAATTAAGTGGGGATTAGTAGCGCACGGTATACCAGCGAAGCACATTCATATTTATGGATATGGTTCTACTAAACCACAGATATCTGAAAACTCCCAAGAAGCATGGGCTAAAAATCGGCGAATAGAAATTGCAGTAGAATAAGTATTGAAGCATAAATTTTCAGATGTAAAATCCCCCCTAACTCTCCCTTTATCAAAGTGGAAAATTTAAAAAAAATACGGGTTTATTTATGCCTCAGTACTTAAAATTTAAGAGAGGCTTCATTTGTCTGGAGTGCAAAATTCATTCGTAGAGACAGACTACCGTGTGTCTCTACTTGAACAGAAAGTTATTAAAATATCAGGAATATTCATAATGTTAGACGTTTTTTTCTACGAAGCTTTTGAAGAAGAAGAACAGGCTATTAAGCACTATTTACCTCCCCATATCAAAGCAGGATTTACTTGGAAAACTATTCAAGAAGAAGAACATCATAAATCTCTTGCAACTATCGTTAGCATAAGAACTCAATCAATTATTCCTATTTCTTATGCAACCAAGATAAAAGGCCTTTTGACACGAAGCACAGGCTATGATCATATTTGGAAGTATTTACAAAAGTGTCGCAAAGATTTACCTTGTGGCTATCTTCCTAAGTATTGTAGTCGCGCTGTTGCTGAACAAACGATGTTATTGTGGATGTCTCTTTTAAGAAAGTTACCACAACAAGTTCAGCAATTTACAAATTTTAATAGAGATGGGCTCACAGGACAAGAATGCCAACATAAAACTTTACTGATAGTTGGTGTTGGTCATATTGGCTATGAAGTTGTACAAATTGGTAAATGTTTGGGAATGGAGGTTATGGGAGTTGATATTGATGAAAAACACCCTGATGTTTCTTATGTTTCTATTGATAAAGGACTTTCTCAAGCTGATATTGTAATCTGTGCCATGAATTTAACCGCTGATAATATCGGTTATTTTAACTATCAAGTATTGAAACAAGGCAAACCTGGCATGATTTTTATCAATATCTCACGAGGTGAATTATCATCGACAGTGGATTTATTGCATCTGATGGATGAAAAATTTCTTGGGGGTATTGCATTAGATGTTTATGATAAAGAAAGTCAACTCGCAATATTACTGCGGCGTGGTAATACTCATAATAATAAAGATATGGAAACGCGAGTGATGTTAGAACTCGCAAAACGTTCCAATGTTATTTTAACACCACATAATGCTTTTAATACTCAAGAAGCTGTGGCAAAAAAATCGGCACATAGTGTACAACAAATCACTTATTTTTTAGAAAATGGTAAATTTTTATGGCCTGTTCCATAATGATTTAAAATTAATGGGTTCATTGGAGTCCAAAGCTTTAGCTTTGGCAGATATGAGAATATGCAAAAATCCAGAAACAAGTGATTCCTTCCTCATTTTTAGATTTTATCAATTCATTTATAAACCACTATAGGTATCATTTATGGAACTCGTTTGTCCTGCTGGTAATTTACCTTCTTTAAAAGCAGCCGTCGACAACGGTGCTAATGCTGTTTATATTGGTTTTCGTGACGATACCAATGCTCGGCATTTTGCTGGACTCAATTTTACGGTTGCTAAAATGGAACAAGGTATTCGCTATGCCCATGAACGTAATGTGCGGGTATTTATAGCAATTAATACTTATCCTCAACCTAAAGGTTGGTCACGTTGGACTGATGCGGTAGATCATGCCGCAGAATTAGGGGTAGATGCTTTGATTTTAGCGGATTTAGGGGTACTAGATTATGCCACTGAACGGTGGCCTGATTTACCTCGCCATCTTTCCGTTCAAGGTTCAGCGACTAATTATGAAGCGATTCGTTTTTATCATAAACATTTTGGGGTTCGGCGCGTTGTTTTGCCGAGAGTGCTTTCGCTGCCTCAAGTAAAACATGTTGTAGAAAATAGCCCAATAGATGTGGAGATTTTTGGTTTTGGGAGTTTGTGCGTCATGGTAGAAGGACGATGTTTATTATCTTCTTATGCAACGGGAGACTCCCCCAATACCTTTGGAGCTTGTTCTCCTGCAAGTGCTGTTGAATGGAAAGAAACACCACAAGGATTAGAAACTCGCTTAGGAGGAGTGTTAATTGATAAACGTGGTAAAGAAGAAAAAGCAGGTTATCCTACACTTTGTAAAGGTCGTTTTCAGGTAGGTAAACATACTTATTATGCGATTGAAGAACCCACCAGTTTAAATACTTTGGAAATGTTACCACAACTTGAAACAGCAGGTATTTCAGCAATTAAAATTGAAGGCCGTCAGCGAAGTCCTGCATATATCGCACAAGTGACTCGTGTTTGGCGGGCTGCACTTGATGCTTGTCAGCGTAATGCAGCCACTTATAAGCCAGAAGCTAATTGGTTAGCAGAATTAGGTAGGGTATCAGAAGGTTCCCAAACAACTTTGGGAGCTTATCATCGTCCTTGGCAATGATTATTCTTAGTTTTTGGTGGATAGCTCCTTGCATGATAGATTTTTTGCTCTCATTTGGCTGGAAAAAGTTCTTTTATCTAAACACGCTTTTGGTGAAAAATGAACCGCTACCATGGGTGATAGCCTGACTTCTTCGTAATATTGTTTGTCAAAGTCTGCTTTTGTCAATAAACCCGCTTGAAAATAAAATTTGGTATTACCAGCTTCAACTTGTTTGGCCAGTTTATCAGTTTCTAAGTCAATCTCGAAAATTTTCGAGATTGTTGAAGAATCAGAAGAAGATTGGCTAGAAGGTGTGGCAGGAATATCATAACTCTCCAAAAGATAAAGATCGTTGAAAGCAAGTGCTAACGTGTTTTTTGACGATGGCGTTTTTAGTTGAGGCTTTTTGGACAAACAACGACTATAGAGCAAAAGCAATACATTCTTCTTATTGATGGATGGAATATCCGACAAGGTAAATTGCAAGGTCACTTTCTTTTGTTTCTCATTGGGATCAAAAGTCAGTGACCAAATACCTTTTGGTTTTGGTTTCCTTACACTCACTTTAGGCAGTTTTGAACATTGTTGCATTTTCTTCTTGTCTGCTTCAGCCATTGCAAGAGAACTAATACGAACAGTAGAACTTTTGCCAACGTTAGGTGTTGGTTTTGGCCTTTCTCTTTTCGGGGTGGGAGGAGGTAGTCTATTCTCTTCTGGGGGAGGTAATGCCCCCCCTCCCATTTTTGTGTTTGCTGCCCATACAGGGCTAGATGCTATTAAGAAAGCACAAGCAACTGTTGATTCTTTCAAGTTTGTTTTATTTTTCATTATACTTTTTCCATTTCAGAATATTGTCAAAGTGAGATGTAGTTTATTGATTTAATGAAACAATAGCTTCGCCAATGTCAAAATTTGTGATTTATGGAATAAGGTACGATTTCCCCGAAACTATAATATTATTTAAGTTTCTGGAAAGTAGCTTCGCTCCATGAAATAATTTTCTAATTAGCAGTAGAGAGGCGATGCTCGCGTCTTTAAGCCTCTAAATCTCTTTTTTCCAAAAAATTGAATTTCTCAAAGCAACAATTAAGATATGCCTATGAAACATTATATCAAAATCTCTCTTTATTTGGCTTTCCAAACCTAAAGGTTTGGACTCCAATATTATACACAAATTTAGCATGGTTCAAAAAAGGGTACATGGAGTCCAAACCTGAAGGTTTGGACTCCAATGCTTTCCAAACCTGAAGGTTTGGACTCCAATGTCACTACATTTCTATTATGCTACTTTTTAACTAAAATTACATTGATAACGAGAAAAAGGGATGATATAAAACATGAAAAAATTTATCCAAATTATTTCTTTCTGTTTTATGACAACAATCCTTTTTTAATCTGTATTCGCTTATCAACTGAGTTTTGATGGCGAGCTAAGAGAACGATTTGAAATTTGGGAGGGTTTGAATAAGAAAACTTATGGTGATCATAGCTTAAATACCAACGGCAAAAAAATAGGAAAAGTACAACCTCACCTAAATCCCCTTCTTAAATTAAGGAGGGGACTTGTACCAGACGCAATCGGGAAACGCTATAAAATAATCTCAATGGAGTCCAAACCTTCAGGTTTGGCAACCGTTTCAAAGTTAAAGCTTTGAACTCCAAAATCAGGACTACTAAAATTCTATCCTTAAATCTGTTTAATCCTGCTCTCTCGTTCCAACATCACGAGTAAATAGGACGCTAGAGCGTCCTAAATTGAGTTCCAACGCTGGAGCGTTGGAACTAGAAAAATCCTAGTTGTAGTGGATATAGTTTTAAAGTAAAAAGCCCGAATGCTTTTAGCATTCGGGCTTTTTTAGTTTGTTTCAATCCTTGTTTTCTGGTTCCTACGCGCCAGCGTGGGAACCTAGTCTTGATACGCCAGCATCGTTAATATTCGATTGTTACTTCATTTATTACACGAAGCGGATTTTTTGCCTTGTGTCTATCACGTTTCAATCCTTGTTGTAGTAGAGACACACGGCCCCGTCTCTACTATTTTTATTATAACTACATGGATTACTTATAATAAAGGACTACATCAGAAGCTCAATAAGGAATGAGGATTCGATAAAATACGAAAGTTGAAACCTGACAGGTTTTTAAAACCTGTCAGGTTTAGCACCAACATTTTGCAAATTATTAAATCCTCATTGTAGTGGATATGGCTTTAAAGCCCCCAGCACGTATCAAAATAGCTGAAGTAGTGGAAAGATTTCAATCCTTGTTGTAGTGGATATGGCTTTAAAGCAAGGCGATTTTTTAGGTGCTGAGATTTTAACTCCGTTTCAATCCTTGTTGTAGTGGATATGGCTTTAAAGCATGGCTATATATATTGTATTACATGACAAGTACTTGAAGTTTCAATCCTTGTTGTAGTGGATATGGCTTTAAAGCACCCCGATTATTAGCAAGTGGATTTCTATCATTACAGGTTTCAATCCTTGTTGTAGTGGATATGGCTTTAAAGCGGCAACCCAGGCTTATGAATACTCTGACGGCGAAAAAATGTTTCAATCCTTGTTGTAGTGGATATGGCTTTAAAGCCCACTCAA
The DNA here is from genome assembly GCA_030378085.1 of Candidatus Parabeggiatoa sp. HSG14. Taxonomy (GTDB): domain Bacteria; phylum Pseudomonadota; class Gammaproteobacteria; order Beggiatoales; family Beggiatoaceae; genus Parabeggiatoa. The sequence goes on along the minus strand of JAUCGK010000012.1, from coordinate 23,514 downwards.
TGCGAGTGCTGTGTCATCATGTTTCCCACTGTTTCAATCCTTGTTGTAGTGGATATGGCTTTAAAGCGAAGTTTTGTCATTTTGAATCTCATATAGTGTTATGGTTTCAATCCTTGTTGTAGTGGATATGGCTTTAAAGCAAGTGCTGGTTATGGTTTTGTGTCATTAGCTTCGCAAGTTTCAATCCTTGTTGTAGTGGATATGGCTTTAAAGCACTGTTGGAATTATGCGAACAGTACATCGCAAACAAGTTTCAATCCTTGTTGTAGTGGATATGGCTTTAAAGCTTAACGCAAATGAATTTTCAAGATGCCGAAATATACTAGTTTCAATCCTTGTTGTAGTGGATATGGCTTTAAAGCCTGAATTTCTTTTATTTCAGTTTCAAACGGAGTTTCATGTTTCAATCCTTGTTGTAGTGGATATGGCTTTAAAGCTTTAAGTTCATTTTTTGAGGCCGTAATATCTATAAGGTTTCAATCCTTGTTGTAGTGGATATGGCTTTAAAGCGTGGTACATCTTTTTTCTAGTGTCGTCACATTACCTCGTTTCAATCCTTGTTGTAGTGGATATGGCTTTAAAGCATTGGATATCGCTTCCCTTAGCTGTGAATTATCTTGCGGTTTCAATCCTTGTTGTAGTGGATATGGCTTTAAAGCGCGTTTTTGCTGCTCTTGAACCGAGTTGCGCTCTTGCGGTTTCAATCCTTGTTGTAGTGGATATGGCTTTAAAGCAAAATATCTTGATTGGAATTATTAATATTGTTTATGTTTCAATCCTTGTTGTAGTGGATATGGCTTTAAAGCTTCGTTGATAGTGATTTAGTTGATGCAATGCTTTTGTTTCAATCCTTGTTGTAGTGGATATGGCTTTAAAGCTTATCATCAACGCCTAAAACGGTTTTAATAGTGCTGTTTCAATCCTTGTTGTAGTGGATATGGCTTTAAAGCAATGAAGTTAGCACAAGCAAAAATTATTTTACCCCTGGGTTTCAATCCTTGTTGTAGTGGATATGGCTTTAAAGCAATGAACCCTCTACATTAAGTATGCAACCACGTCACACAGTTTCAATCCTTGTTGTAGTGGATATGGCTTTAAAGCGGGTCTGAAACCGCTTTACCTACGAGATGCCGGATCACCGTTTCAATCCTTGTTGTAGTGGATATGGCTTTAAAGCCGTGTGACTTCGTCGGCTTTACTTATGTTTTCATCAGAGTTTCAATCCTTGTTGTAGTGGATATGGCTTTAAAGCATGGAAAGGTAGAAAAATCCCCTGTTTTAGATGAAAGTTTCAATCCTTGTTGTAGTGGATATGGCTTAAAAGCATACAATAACAATCTTTAATTCTTTGAAAATGCTACGTTTCAATCCTTGTTGTAGTGGATATGGCTTTAAAGCCAAGTTTTAGAGGTTTTAAAACTGTTGGTTGACAACGTTTCAATCCTTGTTGTAGTGGATATGGCTTTAAAGCATAGCAGTAACGGGTTAATCCCTGGAATGGGGATGTAGTTTCAATCCTTGTTGTAGTGGATATGGCTTTAAAGCAAACCTATTACGTGGTTAGCAAACTCACTTTTATTCGGTTTCAATCCTTGTTGTAGTGGATATGGCTTTAAAGCCACGCGTGATTCATCAGAGATTACTTCACTTATTAAGTTTCAATCCTTGTTGTAGTGGATATGGCTTTAAAGCGTTTTTAATACTATTACTATGTTTTAGTTTTAAATTCGTGTTTCAATCCTTGTTGTAGTGGATATGGCTTTAAAGCTGTTGAAATCCCCTGTTTTGAATGAGGCAACAATGGGTTTCAATCCTTGTTGTAGTGGATATGGCTTTAAAGCTTCTAATACCTTCAATATCAACTCGGTTCTTGACACCGTTTCAATCCTTGTTGTAGTGGATATGGCTTTAAAGCAATTAGCCAACACTGTAGAATTTTTTATCCATACGTGTTTCAATCCTTGTTGTAGTGGATATGGCTTTAAAGCAGCGAGCGAGAGGTTTTTGAAGGTAGTGGAAGTAGAAGTTTCAATCCTTGTTGTAGTGGATATGGCTTTAAAGCCAAATTGAACCCCCTGCACTTTCAGTTTTATATTCAGGTTTCAATCCTTGTTGTAGTGGATATGGCTTTAAAGCCACTCATAGATGAGCTGAATGAGGAAACAAATCGACTGTTTCAATCCTTGTTGTAGTGGATATGGCTTTAAAGCAAATACAACGGCACAACTGTCAAAACTTTGAATGAGTTTCAATCCTTGTTGTAGTGGATATGGCTTTAAAGCTGTAGGCCCGTTAAACGCCAAAACCAGTGCTTTTCATATGTTTCAATCCTTGTTGTAGTGGATATGGCTTTAAAGCCCGAAAAATAATCACTGATGTCGTTATGCTCAGTTAGCGTTTCAATCCTTGTTGTAGTGGATATGGCTTTAAAGCTTGACTTCGGAAGGAGTGAATGGGGGAAGCCATCAGAGTTTCAATCCTTGTTGTAGTGGATATGGCTTTAAAGCACGCTTTTATAGGGAATCAATTTTCGATGCATATCGAAGTTTCAATCCTTGTTGTAGTGGATATGGCTTTAAAGCACCGTACCAACAACTGACCCTGCAACGGCAACTATCGTGTTTCAATCCTTGTTGTAGTGGATATGGCTTTAAAGCTTGAATTTGTGCAGTAGTATGTCTAGTTTGCGTTATAGTTTCAATCCTTGTTGTAGTGGATATGGCTTTAAAGCCCGATTTTCCAGGATTACCTGAAAAATCAGCAAGTTGCAAAAATACTCCAAATATTAAAATGCTTAAAAATACCATAAAATTTTCTTAAGAATAGCACTTTTTAACTTTCTTTTACATCGAAATTTGACAAAATTTTCCTTTATTATTATTGCGTTATAAAAACACATTTTTATTATTACAATAAATTTGTCTCAACAGTCGCCCTAAAAAAATAGGGTTATTCAACTGAATGAGACATTGTACCAAAATATTTCAGAGATTACAACTGTGCATAGGGAAAATTATAAAAATATTTTATAAAATAAATAAGCCATCAGGTTTTCTACCCTTATGACTTACTTTAAAAATAAATCATAATTTTTCTCGTTCCAACGCTCCAGCGTCACTCCTTATTTGGCACAATCCACCCATGCCCATGACTCACTGCATGTCCAATCGCCAAACCAGGTGGTAATAAAGCATTCGTCACAAAATCACCTTGGATACCGAGCATCGTTTGCCCTTTATATCGACATTGGCAAGTTTTAATGTGGGTAAAAGCAGCATAGAGTTGTACCTCAAAATTTACACCCAACCCCCGCATAGCACTCAACAACTGTGCAACTAAAAGACGATCTTGTTCATAACGCTGTGCGGTTTTAGATTCTAATGCTTTGTACTTTTTATAATTTTCTTGTTTAAACAATAATACCGGATTCATAAAATGGTAATATATCAAATATTCACTAATGCCAAATTGGGCATATTGTGTAGACATAATTGCATCCGTCACTTGTACTTCATCCTTACCAATCGTCAACGGCAAGTCAAGCCAAGAAATATTGAGCAACGTTTCCGCTCCCATCAGCCACCCCGCAACGACACCATATCCATCTTTCCAACGATATTGAATAGGGGGATAGCGATAGAGTGGCTTGCCATCGGCATCGTGTTGATGAAACCGATTATCATCTGGAAACGCATGAGCGATAGCACCGCGTAGTTGACGTGCTCGCGTAAAAGGTGCACCAGCTAGGGGAGAAATCCAACGTAATTCTACGCTGACATAAGGTATCTGGTCTAAAATATGCATGCTGCTGTATTCTCCTCATCTAATTTGTTTCAATCCTAGTTATAATAGACATATAGACTTTCAGAAAAATCGAAGTTATCAGAGCTGCCAGGTTTTCAAAACCTGGCAGGTATTAAGGCCAAAATATTTATCTGAAAACGGCGCGTTCCTTTCCATACTTTAAAACAGCAAAACCATCAGACAAGAAAGTCAAGTATTCTCTAGGTTTTATTTTTTGTTGATGATAAAAGTTATAGTTCGCGAACCCACTTCAATCCCCACATAAGTGATTAGCTAAAATATACGTACAGATTTTTCTTTTAGCTTAATAAAACCTATTTCTCTAGTATAACTATCCTCGCCTGCCTCAATTTTCGTAATAGGTTCATTTGGATCAGGTTTACTATTTTTATCCGCCACTTGAATGACACGTTCATAAAAATTTTTGCGTATTTTGCGAAAGGCATTTTCTTTATTTAAAGGTGGATCGTCACTAGAATAAATATTCCGATAGGTTTGCCATAATTTTTTATCTTCAGACGTAGCAACAACAAAAAGCGATTTTTTTGGATATTTTTGGCTAATTAACTCAAAATGCTGTTCAACTGCTTCAAAATCACCTTCTTTTAACCATTTATCAACATCGCTTTGTTCCTCGCGTTCCCAACATTCCGTAAAATATTGCTGACTCAACGTTAAAAAATCACTTTCTTGCCATAAGTCTTGTTTACCGAATACTGTTTCTGTAGCTTGAATAAGAAGTCTATCATAAACACCTTGATATAAAGGTTTACGTTCATTAACACTAAAATCTTCTCTGGTATCATATAATTGCCATAAATGCACTTCACCAACTACTCCATCATTATTACGATTACAACGCCCAGATGATTGAATAACCGAATCTAACGGTGCAAGCTCCCGATGTACCACTGGAAAACTAACATCAACCCCAGCCTCAATCAACTGGGTGGTAATGACTATACAAGCCTGTTTTTTCTTCAATAATCGTCGAATTAAACAAATTCTAGCCCGTCTATCTTTTGGGGTAAAATGAGTTGATAGGGCAATGATTTTCCTATCATCCGATTTAAGCTTAATAAGCTTATTAAACAAAACATTAACTGATTTTATTCGATTAACAATAATCAACAACGGACACATATCGGATTGATGTTTTTCAATTAAATATTGAGAAAAATCATTCAATGTCAATTTATCTTGATGATGCCAATGTAATTGCACCCGTGATAACGCCTGAAAATATTCAGAGTGATTCGGTAATAATTCCGTTGCATCTTTTTTGTCAGCACGGAAAATCAGTGGGCGTGTTGCAGTTAATAAAATAAAGCGAGTGCCTAAACAACGGGCAGCCGACTGAAAAATAACCCGCAATGTCTGCCAATACTTTATAGGAATCGCCTGCACTTCATCCATTAAAACTAGGCTACCCGTTAATTGTCCTGCACGTTTTAAGTTTGAATTTTGTTTAGATAATAAACTGTGCAATAATTGATGAAACGTAGTAACAACCAACTCACTTTGCCATGTCTCCGTCAATAATTGTCCGGCACCATCAGGTTCATGTTCCACTTTTTTTTCTTGTTCTTCGGTTCGATATAAACCACTGACAAGATGGTGATGTTTTAACAATAAATCTTCGCGATCTTCTAATCCATTTTCTCTAAACACCGCACGAAAAACGGCATAATTTTGTTCAATCACTGATGTAAAAGGTAAACAATAGATAATACGGGGAGAATAACCATGATTTTTGTCAATCTCAGCACGTATTGCTAATGCGGCATTGAGGACAGTCAAGGTTTTTCCTGAACCTGTGGGAGCTGTGAGCGAAAATAAATGATCATTTAAATGGGCAAGCCAAGTTTTTTCCACCGTTTCTGCAATATTTTCACGATGTTTATCTAGTTCTGTTTTTAGGGAAAATTTCTCTGGATTTTTTGACTTATACACATGCACAGCATCACGAGGCAATAGTTGTCGGTGAATTGTATTACCCGCTATCGCTGTATCAATTTTATCTACTGCTAAAAGTCCACCAAACCCGGCGATAAACATCAAAGCTTCTTCTAAAGTAGAAAATGCTTTGCGAAGTTGGGGACCATTAGGTTTTTTAAATGCTGCTGTAATTGTTTCTAAGGTTAATGGCTTTAAAGTCGCTGGTAACTCAATTTTTTCAATTTGCAAGTGAGCAAGGTTTTGTAACCAACCATGAATACCTTCTAAATCCAATGAATTAAGTTGTTTTATTAAAGTGGAATTATCCTCTTTAATATCAAACCGCACATTGAACAATAGTTGTCTCCATTCATTGTAATTCAACGCACCGTGATGACGCAATATTGCAATAAATACCGCCAACCTTACCCACAAAGGCAACTCCATTGCCTCAGTATACCACCACGATAAAACGGCACTACTTTTAGCATGAGGAGTCAGCTTAGTTCTTTTCTTGGTTTTCAATAGATATTCTTGAAAATAAGGTGTTCCTTTGCCAATATCGTGAAAGAGTCCTGCTAAAAAAGCGATTAATCGTACTTCATGTTTTGCAGAAGGCGCAATAGAATCCACCGTTCTCATTGCAACCCGTTCAAGGTGATTGTGAAGTAAATCGTTAGGATGGGCGAAAGTTTGGAAAAAGGGCAATGGTTTCATTGTTTACCTTAAAAAATAAATTATCTCCCCCTTGTCCTCGAATTGTTTGTGCGTTTTCTGCAACAATAACTTCTTGATAATTATGAACAACCCGTTGGCTATCCATAATGGCAGGCACTCGTAAACGGTGGTAACGGCGATTATCATCATAATGAATTTTGACATCACCAGATATGGGAACAACCGTAGAAGTTACCCATTCCAATGTATCAAAAGGGTGAGCCTCCCATTCTCCGATCCATTCAACATCAGCAAGACAACTTGCCAAACCAAGCACTGGTGTAAATGCGGTACAACCCATTTGGAGATTTTTAGCTAATTCGTTCATTGCTTTTTCAAGTAATCCGCTTACATATATTCGATAATGAGGAAATTTAAGAAATTCAAAGGGAACTTGAATATGAGTGTCTTTATCAACTTTTGGCCGAAAAAAAGTATCAGTACCATTCTTGGTATTCAATAAATTAATGGAAGTACGAAATACTTGAACAGGTTGACGCAAACTAACAGCAATGCGTAATGATTGCCAACCTAAACGTTCGTGGTATTCATGTTTTTCATAGCCAATAATTGCGCCCAACAAACCCATAACCGCCGTAGGAGGTGGAAATGGATAAGTAACTGGACTCATAGGAGAATAAGGTTTTTTAAATTGTGCGTATTCCCCCTTTACTTCAAAAACAATACAACGCATAATCCTTCCTCCACGCCAGTATGTAGAACCGAAAAATTAATCACCATCATAATGTCTTGACAGATAAACCAGCTTGTTTTGCAAGTTCAATAAAAGAGCTTTCTTTATCTCCTGACTTACAACACAATTGAATATCCTGTTTAACCTGAAGATTTTGCAGCGAATCACACGCTTTAAATGCCGCAAGCAAAGCAGACACATCTACTTTGTAATCAGCGGTAGAACGCAATGCGGTATCAATTGCTTTTTTATTTATTAATGCGATTTTACCTGAAAGCGCACCAATACGCCGCATAGGAGAATATTTGGCTACAACCAACAACAAAGGATCATGGCCAATTTTAGAATGGGTATTCAAATTAGCAGTGCCATACCATAATGCTTCAATCAACTGGTGTAAATCACTATCCGTCATTTGAGTTGTTCTTGCTGCCACTTCATTAACGACTCCGTAAGCCGCAATTAAGGCATAAGGCAACATCCACCGTTCTGCTAACGATTTTTGATGCGCCTCTTTTTTACCAGCAAAAGCGGCTGTTTGTTGTACCATTACCGGTGCAACCTGATGTAAAGAACGATTAAAAGCTGAAAATTGCACACTACCTGTAATTTGAATGGAGGCTTCGTTCTTACCCAATGGCATTGCAGCACCAAACAATCGTGCATCAATAGAACGTGATAATACCTCTGGTTGCAAGATACTTGCTTGCTTTTCACCTTTCTTTTTACCTTGCGTGGCGTATTTTAAAAATTGTTCAGCCCGATCTTTACCTTCTGATAAATAACCATCTGCTTTATCAGTATCACGGATGAGAACTTCCATACCACTATCTACCCGTTTTTCAACATCAGGTTCCTTAGCAAGAAAATAATCACGGATAGTACGTTTAATCCGCACATCAGTCACAGTTGCCACGCCGGTTTCTGGATCAGTGCGAGGCCGATTTTCATCCAACGGATCACCATTTGGATTACAATCCTTACAATCATACAAAAATAGGATTTCGTAGCGGTTAGTTATGATACTCATTGTTGTTCCTCATCAAGTTTACGAATACGATATTCAAGGCTATATCCAATAGTAAAGGCAAAAGTAGCTTCTTCATCACTAATGTTCCATTGCTTTCCACAAACAACCCATGCTTCAGCTAAATCCGGATCAAGTCCTTTAATGACATAACCCAATTTGTCATACATAGCCAATTTGTTATGCCCTTCCCGATATAAACGTTGTAAATGTGTTTTTGTCAAAAGGCGGCCTAAAAATTTCTTAGTGAATGGATCGTTGTGGCGTTCTTTCCGTTGTGTTGAAGCAACTGTTGAGGCATAACAACCGGTCAAAAAAGCTACTTTCATTTCATGCTTATGGAAAAAATCGGCATATTTTTCAATATAACGACCATAAGCACTATAATGCCAGAAAAATTTTTGAAAGTGAATGCTGAAATTTTTAATGGTTTGCGCTCATCTTCAAAATCAATCGCTAAATCATCAGCATTTTCAATCTCCTTAAAAGCTTTATGTAATTCATTCAAACGACTTGGCAATATTTGTTGCACTTCTGCTTGAATACGCCAAGCCGCATTTTTAGCTTTGAAAAAAATAATTGATAAAGCAATCTGATCACCTTGTTCTGCAAAATCTGCCAACCATTGAACTTCTTCAGAAACTAAATCATGTGTCTTCTTATTTAATTTAAAACGTTGTGGATTTCTACGGATAGATTCATAAAGTTCTTCACGAATTTCAAGCGTAGAAGCATAAGGCAAAATCATATAACTTTGTCCAACCATATTGCTGGTTAAATGATTTTCTACAAAAGTAACAGTTTCAGCAATTGCAAAAGTACAACTTTCACAAACTGGAAAATTACGATGAGCTTGTGTCTCCAAAAATCCCCCGGCAATACTACCGCGCTTATCAAGATTATAACAAGCAAGAACCGCATAATTACCATAAACCTTTTGTTTTTGTTGTCCACAAACTGAACAACTCCCTTGTCGAGTTCCTCCTTTCGCAAAAGGAATTAAAAATTGTTGTTCCAAAAATGCTTTTGCTTCCTGCCATTGATAGACTGGCTTTGAATCAATCATCCAATAGATAAAACCCCGCTTCGTTTTGCCATCAATTCCAGAAGAAGCAACTTCATCCTTAACAGCTTGCCAAATTTCGTTTTTTTTATTTTCAAAAGTTTGGATACTGGCATCTAGCCACTGTTTTTTATCATTAGGCAATTCAACATAATTTGCCAGTGCCGTGACAGTTTTAACTAAGCGATTAGCTGTATTGCTAGCAAGTTTGCAACAAGGTGTGTAATCCGTTCCATTAGAAGTGCCAGAACGATACACAACATCGCTGTATTTATGAGTGGTTTTAACTCCCAACCATTCGCCTTTTTTGGAAAAATGTAAAATAAAACCAATGTTATATTCTGGTGGCATTCCTTCATTAATGCGTTGCCAAAAGGCTTTATCAGAAGATAAAGAAAAACTTAAATCATACAGTCGTTGGAACATTTTTTATTTGTCTACCTAATTTATTATGTTTGAATCCTTGTTGTAATGGATATAACACGCGAATTTATAGGAAAATTACCCTATAAAAAATAGATTAATTATTTAAGCAAAAGGTATTCTGTTCTTTATTGCTATGGATACCATTTCAGCCTCTGAATTTTTAGTTACGTATCCTATTTCGTCAAGACGGTTTTCTAATCTTCTTGATGTTTTTACAAAATGTTGTGTTGCATTCTTAAGCTCGTTTCTCCAGTAGTCAATTTCATTTCGCATTATTATTATCCTCGCTTTAAAAGTTCTTACAGATATCATTTTGTAACATAATTTTGACTTGTCTAAGAATTCTGCTTGCCCAATTAGGGATTTCCAAAAAAATAATATACCCACTTAAAGATATGTAAAGACGCACGGCTGTGCGTCTCTACATATAGATAAATATTGGATTCATCACAGGAAAATTTACAGCAGGAATAATTTTTTAATTTTAAATTTTTAATGATAAATAGTGTATTAAAAAGGATGAACTTATAATAGATTGTTTTTATTAAAAAAAATGATTATATCACCCAAATTGATAATTTTTTAATAGACCAATTCATTGAACGAAAATGCTTTTATAGCGTTTCCAACCTCCCCTAAATCCCCTCCTTAAATTGAGGAGGGGACTTGTATAGCGTTTCCAACCTCCCCTAAATCCCCTCCTTAATTAAAGGACTTGTACCTGATGCAATCGGGAAATGTTATATCAAGGCTTATTCGCTTTGAAATTAAGGTATCCCCAAAATCCGTTACAATCAGGGATTTCTCATGCTATAATTCTACCAACTCTGATTCAGACAATTTTTCAATCTTTTTAATAAGGAGGACAATAAACAATGATGAAAATTGTTTTTAAACCAATCGCACTACGCGAACTATTCCCACCGTTTTTGATAATGATGGGATTATGGCTATGGACCGTTTCTGGTTTAGCCGCCACTATTTCTTCCGTTTCCAGTGGTGGAAATTGGAATGTAAAAGAAACTTGGGTTGGTGGTAACGTGCCAACTAAACTGGACAGCGTGGTGATTAATGGCACTGTTAATCTCTATAACTTTCCGACAGTCAATGGGCTTGAAGTTTTGGCGGGAGCTACATTGCAGACTAATCCTAATAGTAATTATGCTTTGACGGTGAATGGCGATGTGACTAATCATGGCACGATCAAAAATAATGATAGTGGTCATCTATTAACTTTATCTGTCTCTGGAAATATCACCAACAATGGGACTTGGAAGAATCAAACAACACATTTTATTAGTGGCATGGATTCCAGAACGATTGAAGGTAATCCAATTTCATCAGCAGTACGCTTTGATGCTGACTTTGCAATTAGCAATAGCCCTATCACTTTTGCGGGAGATGTGGATTTTGCTAGCAGGACAATCACTTTATCGCCTGAAGCTCAACTCACTTTTTTAAAACAGGTGTCAGCTGCTCAGAAAGTGGGTGGCCCAGACACAACGCTCTTCTTTAAAGGTAGCGATGATGCGAATGCCCAACTCATTCAAAGTGGTCTTAATGGTACTGTGATTCTGTCTGGGAGTGGTGAAAAAAATCTCTATAACTTCCCCACTATAAATGGCTCGTTAGTCATAGAAGAAGGTATTATCCTACAGACTAATCCTAATAGTAATTATGCTTTGACTGTGAATGGCGATGTGACCAATTGTGGTACTATCAAAGACAATGATAGTGGTTATCGCTTAACTATCAGAACCTCTGGAAGCGTTCTTAATCAGAATACTTGGGTGAATGGACAGACACTGCTAAGTTGGCCCGGCGGTTCTAACCAATTCAATATCACCGAGCCGTTGCCGATTACCGATATTTCAGCCATTGAATGGCCGGAACCCATTAGCGAAAGCCAGTATGATATTACTGAATTGCTTAAAAATAAGACGGTGCATTATTGGCGGTTTAAGATAAAGGATGAGGAAGGCGAAAGATGGTCATCGGTTAGAAGCATTAACGATCCGACTTTGATTTCGCGTCAACTTGCCAGTTTATTGCCAGAAGAAGTCCGTGATCTGACACCGTGTACTTTAAAAGCTTTCAATCTGGCTCAATTCAAACAAACGCCTAGCCAAGCAGTTTCCAAGGTATTGACTAACCTTGATACCAATAAAGTCAGTTCGACTGACGCAGCGGAATTGCTCCCTCCTGGTTGGACAGTAAATCCAGAAACGGGCGCATTAACAGCCCCTGCTGGTTCAAAACTGACACTCCAAGCCTTGCCACCGCCTAAAGTGCCAATTCCAGTAACAGTACCCACGTTGCCAAATCTCAATACCGGCTTTGGTGTTGGTGGTGCTGGACCCCCTGTACTCACTGGCATTGGACAAGTACTTGCCGCTTCCAACCTTACACCGAAACAAGATGATAAGGGGATTATGAATGTCAAAAATCCTGAACAGTCAAAAAGTGTACAATTTAGCGTCATTCCTGATGTTGATAACATTACGCAGGTGGACAAAACCACCAATCCTCCTGGACTGTCAGTGGGAGAAGGTGGGTTTTATCAAATAACAACCCCCAATGCGTTAGAAGTTCAATTTATTCCTGCCCCAAAACCGGTGGCTTTATCAGAAACCTTAGAAGGGGGTGAAGTCTCGTTAGGCAAAGATGGTGATGTTTTGATGGAAATTCCTGAATCAACGCGCCAACGGGGTAGGGCGCGAATGGTAGCTATTTTTTCACCAATCATTGAACCGGCACCTGAAGATTTATGTGTTGAAATTACCCCTGATGAGATTGTTTGTGATTTTGATAATGCGCCAGCGCATCTTCACCCCGGGTTTCATTTGCCCGATGAATTTCGTACCAGACGTGTTGAAAAGGCAAAAGTGGTCTATCAAGACGGTACTTCGCAAACCGCTTATCCAACTCTACTCTATCCCGACATTTTTATTAAAACCGCTTTCCAATTTGAAGGCGTAGAGAAAGTGATTTTTAATGCCAATGGTACTTTTTATGTGCAGTATCAAGGTTTGCATTTCTTGATTACGCCTAATTTTAAAGTTACCGATCAAGAACTGCCCGAAGGAGAAACAGTAGCTCCGAGTATTGCGCTCAATCCTGACAGTACCTTGACTTACACAGTGACGACAGATTCCAAGGAAAAAGTGATTCAAGAAACGCAGACCAGACAACGAGGTAGAGCGCGTCAGGTTCTTTCATTTAGACCATTGATAGAATTGGCACCAGATGATCTATGTGTCGAAATTGAAGTGGGTGAAATTATTTGTGATTTTGATAAATTGCCTTAGGAATGAGGATTTAATAATTTGCAAAATTTTGGTGCTAAACCTGACAGGTTTTTAAAACCTGTCAGGTTTCAACTTTCGTATTTTATTGAATCCTCATTCCTTAGCGGACGTAGAATAAAGCGTAACGAAATAACAGAACGTTCAAATCACCATTTAATTGGAATTCTCAAATTTCTTAATTCATCATCTCAACATTGAGCAGGGAAAGGCTTGCAGCTTCACTACGTTTTTTTGGAACGAGGATAAAACGTTAGTTTACCGTTTGCAAATCTAAGATAATTATACTGTAGCTAATCCTCCTATATTTCCTGGTTTTTTATGAGACTTAGCAGCAGTAGCGGCATCCCTGACGACTTGCTCCAATTCTTGAAGATAAGCCAAAAAGCGATCTCTCCCCACTTCTGTGAGGCAACATAATGTTTGTGGGCGATTGCGATAAAAGCTTTTTTCTACTGAAACCAGCCCTTCTTCCTCTAATACCTTCACATGACGACTTAAATTGCCATCGGTTAAAGCACATAATTCCCTTAAATCACCAAACAATAAACCGTCAGAGCGGGTGAGTAATGAGGTTAAGATACTAAGACGCGCCTTCTCATGCATAATGCGATCTAATCCCTCATAAGAATAGCGCCCTTTTTCTTTAAAATTTTTCCGTTTTTTAATCATGATGACGCTCCAAATCCCAATAAATAACTATTGCAGTTAATAGTTGTCCCACACCAAAAATCAACCCCATCCCCCAAGGGTGCATACTTTGATGAGTAGGCACGAGCATAAAAAGAATAACAGAGGCCATTAAATAATAACTCCCCACCCAAAAACTATTTCTTGGAAAATAGGGACGACAAGCAAAAACACCCAAGGAAAAAATCAGGCTCCATAAGCCGGGAAGATAAAACAAAATTTCTCCTTCAAGGCGATACATCACTGATGTCACGATTATGCCTGCTATTAATGTTGGACCAAATTGCATTAATACGTTTCGCGCTTTTTGCTGTTCAAAAGAAGTCTCACGAGAAAAGTAGTCGTAAACTAAAAATAGGCTGATAAAAAGAATATTGATTGCTGCAACGGTTACCCAAAAGAGAACAAAACCAAGGTAATCCGTTTGTTCTATCCAATAAGGTTGCAAAAACGCAGCAAGAAAAGCATTGAATCCTGTTAATGCTACTGGCACAGCGCGAATACCACGATAAAATTCCGTCTTAGAAATTTGTGCATGAATTTCAGAAAGTTGATTAATAGCGTTTTGTAGTTCCATAATGTTGTCCTAAAAAGGAGTCCAAACTTTAGTTTGGTTAGTTTGGTATGCCCAAAATAAATTTTGGACTCCTGTTTTATAAAGGAGTCAAGACTTTAGTTTTGAGGGATTTTTATTGTAAAAGTTATTCCTTCACCTTCAATACTTTCACAACTTATAGTACCGTTTAATTTCTGAGTAACTAAGTTAAAAACGATATTCAATCCTAATCCAGTACCACCATGTTGGCGATTAGTGGTAAAAAAAGGTTCAAAAATGTTATTAATAATCTTAGCGGATATGCCTTTACCATTATCAGAATAACGTAAAATTAAGTCTCCTTTATTAATAATGGCTTTATTTTCTTCTCGTTCTTTTATTTTCATAGACGAGGAAATATTTTTGGTTGTTGCCTCAATTATTATTTGTCCTATTTTCAGATTTTCTTTCCTTTTTGAAAAGTGACTAAATCCGTGTATAAGTGAGTTGATTACCAAATTAGTGATGATTTGAGAGAACGCTCCAGGATAACTAATTAACAAAATATCTTTTTCACATTTTATGGATACTTGATGTTTTGTGTGTTTGAATTCTGGTTGCAAACTATTTAAAATATCATGAAGATATTCTTTTAGCAAAAAACGCCGTTTTTGTTCACTAGATTGATCAACAGCAACCTCTTTAAAACTTTTCATCAATTCAGCCGCACGAGTCAAATTTTTGAGAATTAATTCATTGCTTTGATAAACCATTTTTAAGTATTGATCTAAGTTATTGCGTTTCATTTGACCGTTTTCATACAACGCCATTAGATCAGCAGTCTTTTCATCCAATAATGAAGCCATTGTTCTACCGATGCCAATGGGTGTATTTACTTCATGAGAAATACCAGCAACCATGTTACCAAGTGCAGACATTTTTTCTGCTTCAATTAATTGTCGCTGAGTCACTTGCAATTGTTGTAATGTTTCTGCCAATTCTTTGTTTTTAAATTCGATTTCTTTATTCTTTTGTAAAGCACTATTTTTAGCTTCGCGCTCTTGAGCAAGACAGATTTTATCAGCTTCTGCTTGTTTACGTTCGGTGATATCTTGGAAGGCACTCAGCGCATAAATAACATTGCCTTTATCATCAAAAATAGGGGTTCCTTGAGTTTCCACAGAGATAATTTTGTGACTTTGGTGAATTTCGAGATCATTAGCACAACTGCTTTTACCTCGTTTTGCCTGCATAATAGGTAATTCATCAAGTGGATATAACTGATTTGTTCCAGCGCGATAAATTTTATAAACCTGGAAAATTTGTTGATTGTTATCACTTTTTACAACACCTTTACCAAGAATCTGTTCCGCCTTATGATTCGTATAATAAGGTTTACCCTCTGCATCAAGTACACCCACTCCTATAGGCATAGCATCCAAAAATTGTCTTAAACTTTTCTCATTTTTAACAGCAAGATGTAAGGTTTCTGCTTTAAGTTGTAAAATGTGAAAATGTGTTTTGATACGGGCAAGCAGTTCATCTTTAGAAACTGGTTTTGTAAGATAATCATTCGCACCGCTTTCTAAACCTACTACTAAATCAGCCACTTGATTTTTTGCAGTGAGCAGTATTATAGGCAATTCATCTGCTTGCCATGTTTCACGAAGTTTTTTGGTGACTTCATAACCACTCATACGTGGCATCATCACATCAAGAAGAATAAGATCAGGTTTATCTCCTTTTTCCATATAAGCTAAAGTTTCATCGCCCGATGCGGCTTGATTAATGATATAGTTTTGTAGTGATAAATGGTTGACAAGTACCTGGCGATTAACAGGCTCATCATCGACAATCAAGATATTAAATTTTCCTTGTAAAGGATTTGATTGAAATAATTCAGATTCTGAATAACTGGGTTGTATATTACTTTCTAATGGCAGGTAGTTGATGGCAGGTGATTGATAATTAATAACTGATGATAATTGAGGCGATTTATTTTGTTCAATTTTTTCCTTAGAAATAGGCAAGGTAAAGGTAAATTGTGATCCCATTCCCAGTTGTGACTGAACAAGCATTTGCCCCCCATGTAATTTAACAAGTTGTTGAGTAACGGCAAGCCCTAAGCCAGTACCACCGTAGATTCTTGCTGTGGAACCATTAGCTTGTTCAAAGGCTTCAAAAATTCTATCTAACTTTTCCTCTGGAATGCCAATACCCGTATCTGAGACGGTAATAGCTAATTGGGAATGAAGAATAGATTCTAACTTCTTTTCCCTTACACCGCTCCCTTTTTCCTTAATTTCGGCAGAAATTTCTATCATACCACTATCAGTGAATTTAATCGCATTACCAATGAGATTGTATAAAATCTGTTGCACACGATTCTCATCAGCATTAATAGGTGGCAAATCAGTAGAAATAGAGTTAATAAGTTGCACTTTTTTGTGACCAATCAATGGTTGAGTGAGTGTTAACACCACCTCGACTATAGTCTGTACATCGACAGTTTTAATTTGTAAATCAATCTCTTTTTTCTTCAGGTGAGAAAAATCTAAAATATCAGAAACAAGATTGAGGAGTCGTCGCCCACTACCAGCTATCATGGATAAATTCGTCTGAAGTGGTTGAGTTAAAGAGCCGGCTGCACCATCCATTAAAGAATCCGCAATGCCAATAATGCCATTAATGGGAGTTCGCAATTCATGGGAGGTATTGGCTAAAAATTCATCTTTCAGTCTATCTGCTTCTCTTAATTGGGTTGCAATCTGCTTTTCACGTTCTAATTCTAATTGTTTTTTTCGTAATTTTTTTCGTTGTACCCTGACATAATTTAAAACAATAGCTAAAATCGCAATGACATATAACGTATAAGCCCACCAGGTTTTCCAAAGCGGTGGCAGAATAACGATTTTCACTACTGTACCTTCTTCATTCCAAACTTTATCATTATTAGAACCTTGGACATGAAAGAGATAAGTGCCATCAGGCACATTGGTATAATAGGCATTGCGTCTAGTACCTATATAATTCCAATCTTTGTCAAAGCCTTCTAATTGATAAGCATAAACATTTTTTTCTGACTGTATAAAGTTTAACGCAGCAAATTCAAAAGAAAAAAACGATTGTTGATAAGACAGTGTGATTTCATGAATTTCACTGATATGTTGTTGTAAGGGAGAATCTCCCCCAATACTGACTGGTTTATTAAAAATTTCAAATTTTGTAATAACAATGGGTGGGATATAAGCATTATCATGAATTTGTGTTGGATAAAATGTATTAAAACCATTGATACCCCCAAAAAATAATTCACGATGACGATTTTTATGATAAACGGCATTAAATTCATTACTTTGCAGTCCATCAGAAACATCATAATTTCTAAATTTTTTTGTATTTTTATCGAACTTAGATAAGCCTTTATTGCTACTAATCCACAAGTACCCTTGTTCATCTTCTAAAATGCCATAAACCATATTATTGGGTAAACCGTCAGTTTCTTGATAAGCATAAAAACGCTCTGTTGTTCGATCAAATTGATTAAAACCACCACCAAAAGTGCCTATCCATAATTTATTTGCCCTATCCTCATAAATGACAGAAATTTCATTGTGACTTAAACTGAATGGATTATTTGCATCATATTGGTAATGGACAAATTTTTGTTGTTGACGATCAAATTTATTTAAGCCGCCACCCTGAGTACCAACCCACAATGTACCTGTACTATCTTCATAAATTGGAAAAATGGAATTATGACTCAAACTATTGGGATTTTTGGATTCATGAAAATAATGGATAAATTTTTTCTGTTCTCGATCAAATTTATTAAGTCCTTCTCGTGTCGCAATCCATAACATTTTGCTATGATCTTCATAAATTGACAAAACATGGTCATTACTTAAGCTATCAGGATTATCATTATTGTGACGATAAGACACAAATTTATCTTGTTCCAAATTAAACTGATTCAAACCACCCCCAAACGTGCCAACCCATAAAATTCCTGTGCTATCTTCGTAAATGGATTGTACATCGTTATGACTTAAACTATTAGGATTTTGTGGATCGTGCAAATAATGTGTTACCTTTTGCCGTTTCCGATCAAATTTATTGAGTCCACCACCTTGAGTACCTACCCATAGTATGCCCTTTTTATCTTCGTAAATTGATAAGACATAATTGTTATTGAGACTATTAGGATTTTTTGACTTATGGAAATAATGCTCAAACTTCTTTTGTCCAAAATGAAATTGGTTAAGTCCCCCACTTCCCGTACCCACCCACCACATTTTAGTGCGATCTTGATAAAGCGATAAAACAGCATCATCATTTAAACTGTCAGGATTTTTTGGATTATGTTGATAACGCAAAAATTTATGGGTTTGACGATCAAATTGATTAATACCACCACCATCAGTCGCAATCCATAATTTTCCCTTATCATCTTCGTTAATAGCCCAAATGCTATTATGACTTAAACTATTTGGATTTTTTGGATCGTTTTGATAACGTATAACAAATTTCTCTTTATGACTATCAAATTGATAAAGGCCATCAGCCGTACCAATCCATAATAAACCAACACTGTCCTCGTAAATAGACATGATAATATTATTCAAGTTAGCAGGGTTTTGCGCGTCGGGTAAATAATGCTTAAATTTATGGTGATCAAATTTATTAAGTCCCCCACCGTCTGTACCAATCCATAAAATACCCGTACTGTCTTGATAAATGGGCCAAACAGAATTATGGCTCAAACTATCCGAATTATTAGAATCATGCTGATAACGCACAAACTTTTTTTGTTGACGATCAAACCGATTAAGTCCCCCACCCTGAGTACCAATCCATAACATACCCTTGTTATCTTCATAAATTGACCAAATCGTATTATTACTCAAACTATTGATATTTTTAGGATCGTGAAAATAATGGATAAATTTGTTTTGTTGACGATCATATTGGTTAAGTCCTTTGCCCGTCCCAATCCACAGTGTACCCATCGTATCTTCAAAAATGGCAAAAACCTCGTTATAACTTAAGCTATTTGGTTCTCGCAGATTATGCCGATAAATGGTAAATTGATAACCGTCATATTTATTTAATCCATCTTGTGTTCCAATCCACATAAAACCTTTAGTATCTTGTAAAATTGCATAAACAGTACTTTGAGATAAACCCTGTTCAAGGGAAAAATGTTTGAATTTTGGAGTGTAAGCTAATCCTGATAAACTTAAAGTTATTAAAATAATTAAAATAATGATTTTGAAATACATGTTCATTTAATATCAAGTTTTAGTTTAAAAAGAATAAACATCAAATATTAAAGAATGAGAATTTAATAATCTCCAAAATTTGATGTCCAAACCTGACAGGTTTTAAAAACCTGTCAGGTTTAGTTGTCGAATTTATTTTATGCACGTTTCTTACAGAAATCTCCCTAACCCGCACTTTCCTAAAGCTAATCTAAAGCGGAAATTCCCATACCATGTTACCATGTTGTTTCGAGAATGGAACACAGTAGATTTTCCGAAACTCCTCAACTTTTTCTTGGCTTAATTGTTAAATTGTGATATATTATGAAACCTTAATTTAACATTTCTTTCAAAATATTTTTTCTCTTAATTTTTGCTTTAAGGAATATGCACGAAATAAAATCGACAACTAAACCTGACAGGTTTTCAAAACCTATCAGGAATTGGGTAAATTATTTCATGCACGTTCCTAAGTAAAGAAATAAGCCTGAATAATTTTTAGGTAGGAGACATCTCATGTTATTATTACGCATATTCCTTATGTTAGCACTTGGCTTAACCATCAATAGTGCTACTGCCTCTGAAGTCAGTGATGACACCACAATTCTTTTTCCTCAAGGGGAGCAACCATTACTTTTAGCAGGAAAACTAGGCTCTCGTCGACGAGATGATAATCAGAATAATTGTGGTACATCACCTAACGTCTGGACACTGAATATTTGTGAATCTGCCCCATTTTGTTATGTCACTCCTCTTGATATGAACTTATGGCTTGCTAAAGACAAACGAACGGGACAGACAGAAAGATTGACTATTGTGAACAATTTCACCGGACAAAAAACGGAGAGACGCTGGAAAGCAAAAAATCCGACATTACATTGGCCTATAAAAGATATGCCAATCCAATCAGGTACTTCCTATTTGATGATCCTTAAGAAAGGTCGTCATTCTTTTTCTAACGGAATCACCTTGTACCAGATACCAGCTGATTTATCAATCAGCGAACAAGTGAGGGAGATGAAGCAAAAGGGTTGTATACCACAGACAGAAATGCTCCTTGAAAAACATCCAGCTTGAGCTAATTTGGGGCATATACTACATACAGACACCGCTTAATCAAGACCTGCTAGGTTTTGAAAACCTGGCAGGTATTGAGGCCAAGATATGTATAAGGCCAAAATATGTATCTGAAGGAAGAATTTCAGGGATTAACTGATGTTACGCAGATAGCTTCCAAACTTTCGTTTAAAATTCATTTTGCCAACTAAAAGCGCAACCCATCGCAAAATAAATTTGAAACGAAAGTAGAGAGGCCATGTGTCTTTTGGAAGCAGTACGTAACATCTGGAGTTAATTTGAAAGATTGGGAGGATGAGTAGAAGATGGTGAACTGGCCTTGACTTTTAATCCCTCCATCGCATTGGGCAATTGCGTGATTATCACTTGTTCTTCTGACTTTAATTCTGGGCTTCTCACCAAAATTTTTGTTTTACCTTTCTCTATCATTTGTTCTCCTACTCTTTCAATTGTCAATCCTTTCATACGCCCTTCAACAAGTTTGTAAATACGATTTATCCCATAAACGGCTTCATAAGGTAATGCGACAACACGGCTTTGTTGAGGCAGATTCAAATAAAGCGTAAGAAATTCTCCTAAACGCAATAAACCATAAGCATTTTTCACCTGAAACAAGCCATCAATACCACCACTGTCTGAATTGATTTGTCCGGAAACTCTCTCTAATTGCAAAGCAATTAATTTGTTGTGTATGTGTGTTTGTGCTTGTAATTGATGTTTTGCCACTAAAGCATTAAGTATCATACCTTGATAACGACTAGGAATTTGCGCTCGAACTTCTAAGGCAGTATCATCATAAAGTCTTAATAAAGCATCGCCAGTTCGTACTCTATCCCCAACCGCCACTAAAACTTTAGCAAGAACACCACTAAAAGGTGCTTTTATTTTGGTACGTGCTAATTCTAAGCGAGCAATATCGCGCTGGGCTAAAACATGGGTATGTTTGGCTTGTAATTGTGCTAAACGGGCTTTATGGTTCTTTATATCTAAGCGCATACGAGTCACTGCTAACATTTGCCGTTCTACTGCTTGTTGTGCATTTTCTGAGGCAGATTGTGAGCTAACTCTTTGTTTTTTAAGTTTACGTAGCCGTTCAAGTGATTTCTTCGTCAATTTCAACAAAGCTTCTTCATGAACAATGGCAATGAGATTATTTGCATGACGCTGCTTTTCGAGTGTCATTTGTGCCTTAATGTCCGTCATATCTGCTTCACGTTGTTTCAAATAAAGGCGGCTATCACTCTCCTCTAAACGTATTAAAATCTCTCCTTTTTTGACTTTTTCTCCTTCAAATACAAAAACTTTTTTAACTTCTGTATTGGCAACTGATAACGTTGGAGTGCGTAATGTTGCTGTACGAGGCGATTCAACTCGTCCGTACAAAGTTAAAGTAGGTGATAGGGTGGTAGGGGTGATGGATACGGTTGTAACAATCCATGCTTGTTCTTCAATTTTAATGGGAGCATTTTTGGACTGAGTTTCGAGCATATACATATAGCTCATAACGCCAATTGCTAAAATCAATAGAGGTAAAAGAAAGTAAAGACTTTTTTTCATGGTATTTTTAGTTTTTATAGATATTCAGAAAAATAACTTTTTTAAGGTGTGTGAAATTAGTTATGTGAAAAACTAGAGTTGAAGGTAAATTATAACGCATTATCCCTTTGCACTTATACTCGACTATCAAGTTTTTAAAAAGATTGATGATTATTAAGCAGGAGACGCAAGCATTGCGTCTCTACAAAATGAAATCAATGATAGCCTGGTAGAGACGCGATGCTCGCGTCTATTATTCCATTGTCAGAATAAAAACTTGATAGTCGAGTTATAGTTATCCAGAAAAGTTTTGACTTGATAGGTTTTTACCAAAGACAAAATTTTTCCATAATGATGTATAAAACACTTGCTTAATTATTCTAATTTATTATAATCCATTAATTTTTATAAACATCTAGGTAACAATTTTGATGACAAGATAAAGGGAACTTATTGTGATAAATAGTGCAACTAAATCAACTAAATTGAGTCAATCTGTAGCTGTATTTTCCAAAAATTATCTACCCATGAATCAAATCAACATCAGACGAGCAATTATTCTCCTCGTAACTGGGAAAGCAGAGCCGCTTGATTTGGGAGATGATACCAAAGCCATCTCAATACATTCACCCACTATGGTATTTCTGATACCACAACATATACGTTTGACAGTGAATCATAAAGAGAGAACTTGGCGAATACCTACTGTAAACCGGCGGGAGATTTTGCGACGTGACAAGCACACCTGCCAATATTGTGGTAACACAAAACATTTAACCATCGATCACGTCATCCCCACCTCAAAAGGTGGACAACAAGTTTGGGACAACGTTGTAACTGCTTGTGAAAGATGCAATAATCAAAAAAGTGATCGTTCTCCTCAACAAGCGGGCATGACTTTACGCATTAAACCCAAAGCACCGATACATCCTATCGTTGCTTTTGCAGGACAATTCTGGCGTGAACATAAAATACAACGCGAGGGGATTAATAATTGATAGTGTTTTCGTTTCGTTTATTGACAAGGTATAACACCTTGTACGCCAGGTATAAAAAGACAGTATGTACGGTCTTTTTTAGAGAAACCCAGTTTTTTTTTGAAAAACTGGGTTTTTTTATTTTTTAAGTTTTATAATTTTTTCTATTTTTTTTTATAAATTCGTAAATTTGTCAAAAAATTATCTGGATTAAAAAAATAAATTTTTAAAGAACAAAAAATTCATAAGGAACAAAAAGTTATAATAAATAAATCAATTTATTCCCTTAAAAAAAAACGAATTGCCCATATATCAGAAACCAATTCCCAATTCCTGATTTCCACTTTCCACTTCCAAATATTGTGAAAATAAAATTTCTTATAATTTATTTGTCAATGGATTGCATAACTTTTTATGAATATTGTGGCTTTGGTATCTTTAATTGGTAATGAAATTATTCATAA
>JAUCGK010000129.1 GCA_030378085.1 Candidatus Parabeggiatoa sp. HSG14 | reverse complement strand
TTCAAAAAATCAAAACTTTCATCTTATCGTCTGACGATATTTCGCGGATAAGGGTTTTAGATAAGCAGGGCAATGTGGTGGTATCTAGCCATACCAAAATTGACTATGTTGGCAATGCTGAAATATTTACTAATGGTAAAAAAGGTATTTATATCCGTGATGTACATATTTCCACTATGACTGGGACTAAAGTTATCAGTATCTCTGTCCCAATATTAATCAAAAATGAATTTGCCGGTATTGTGATTGTCAATGTGGAAATTGAAAAGGAATTATATAAAATCTTGTTACAAAAGCATAAAAAAACTGAAGAGATATACCTTATCAATAAAGATGGATATATGATTTCGCCCTCACGGTTTCAGGAAAATACATTTCTTAGTCAAAAAGTCAATTCATCGGAAGCTAAAGAATGTTTTACACTATCTGCTGAAAAACATGAAATTGAACACGCTAAAATGGATATTTATGAAGATTATCGCGGTATTCAAGTGATGGGAACCCATCATACTCTTAAAAATATGGACTGGTGTTTATTAGCAGAGATAGATGCTGAAGAAGCTTTTGTACCGGTTAATAAATTAGTACAACTGATGCTGCAATTTTTTCTACTGTTATTTGGCATCAGCGGCATTGTGGCTTTTTTTATAGCTAAAAACATAACTCGCCCTATTCAAAAATTACAACGTCAAGCCAAAGAAATAGGAAAAGGCAACTGGAATTATCAAGAAACTATTAATACACAAGATGAAATTGGAGAATTATCAAATACTTTTGACAATATGACAGTATTGCTTAAAAATGCCCAAGATGGACTGGAAAGACAAGTTGTTGAAAGAACAACTGAATTATCCCAACGTATTCAAGAAATTGAACAACAAAAAATTGGAATGACGAAGGCCGAAGAATCCTTGCATCGTTTTCGTGCTGCCCTTGATAATTCTGTTGATGCTATTTTTATCATTGATCGGCAAACTATGAAATTTGTTGATATGAATAAAATGGCTTGTGAAAGTACTGGTTACTCACATGATGAATTATTATCTGTTGGACCACAAGATATTATGCCGTATTTTACTGAAGCACAATTAGTCGCCAAATTTGATGAAATAATTAACAGTCGAAATCAGGAAAGCATTGAAACAACCCATCAACGGAAAGACAGCACAGAGTTTCCAACTGAAATTTTGCTACAGTCATATAAATTTAATGAAGACTATTTATTGATTGCATCAGTTCGTGACATAACTGAACGCAAACAAGCAGAAAAAAAAATGGCTCAAATAATGGAATCTCAACATCGAAAAGCTTTATCTTTTTTACAAGCAATCGTGAGTAGCATTCCAATTCCCATTTTTTTGAAAGACCAAGCTGGTAACTTTTTGGGCTACAACTCTAGTTTTGTAGAAAGTTATATGGTATCTGAAAATGGAGATTTTGTTACTGAAGATATTGAAATTCCTGATGATAATACGAAAAATGTAGAGATTTTTCAAACTAAAGGAGAACATGTTTATAGCACTAAATTAAAACAAGCCAATGGTAATAAACATGATGTTACGATCCATAAGACCATTTTTGAAACTGTTGAAGATTCCTTGTTATTATTGGGTATAATTATTGATATTAGCCAACACAAACGACATGAAGAAATTATCCAGAAAGAGCGTGATAAATTACTTAGTATTTTAAATGCTATACCAAATGGTGTTTATATCGTTAGTAAACAGTTTGATGTTGAATATGTTAATCCAGTTATTGAACAGGAATTTGGTTTGGTTAACAACCGTAAATGTTATTCCTATTTATATGACAGAACCGAAGTTTGTCCTTGGTGTGAAAATAAGGAAGTATTTGCTGGAAAATCAGTTCGACAAGAGTGGTATTGTACCAAAAATGCCAAATACTATGATGTATTTGATACTGCTGTTAAAATTCATGTAAACGAAAGTATTTCCAAGTTGAGTATTTTGCATGATATAACCGAACGCAAACGAGCTGAACAAGCCGTGCATGAAAGTGAAGAAAATCTACATACATTTTTTAATACTATTGATGATTTACTTTTTGTGCTGGATATAGAAGGCAATATAACCAAAATAAATGATACTGTTGTGAATCGACTGGGTTACAATGAAAATGAGTTAATTGGTCAAAATGTATTGGTTGTTCACCCAAAAGAAAAATGGCACCAAGTCACTCAAAAAGTACAAAATATGCTCGCCGGAAAAGAGAAATATTGTCCTATTCCGCTTATCACGAAAGATGGTAAATATCTACCAGTTGAAACGCATGTGCAACGCGGAAAATGGAGTGGCAAAGATGTTTTATTCGGTGTTTGCAAAGATATTTCTGCAATAAAAATTTCGGAAGAAAAATTTGCCGCAGCTTTTCAAATGAGTCCATCATTGATGGCCATCAGCACTTTAGAAGATGGATGTTATTTAGATGTTAATAACAGTTTTTCTAAAATCTTAGGTTATGAAAAAAAGGAAGTGATTGGAAAAACATCTATTGAATTAGATATTATCACAAAAGAATATCGTGACAAAATCAAGCAGCAAATTAAATCAGAGGGTTTTTTGCATAATTTGGAACTGACTGCACAAACTAAAGAAGGACATTTACGTTACGGTTTATTCTCAGTTGAATTTATTGAATTACAAGATCAAAAATGCCTGTTATCTGTGATGAGTGATATCACTGAACGCAAACAGGCTGAATTCGCATTGCAGAAGAGTGAAGAAAAATATCGGCGACTCGTAGAAAATATGTCAGATGAATTCTTTTTTTATAGCCATACCACCGATGGTATATTTACGTTTGTTAGCAATTCTGTTCAAAATTCATTGGGTTACACACCAGAAGAATTTATGTGCCATTATACAGAGTATTTGACAGATAACCCCATTAATGAAGCAGTAAAACATCATTTTGAACAAAGCATACAAGGCATCGCTCAACCTTCGTATGAATTAGAAATTTATTGTAAAGATGGAATGATTAAAACCCTTGAAGTCTCTGAAATGCCAGTATTAGATGAACAAGGTCATGTTGTTTCAATTGAAGGTATTGCCCACGACATCACTGAACGCAAACAAGCAGAAGAGACAATTCAAAAAGAGCGTGATAGGTTAGTGAGCATTTTTAATGCTATACCTAATGGTGTTTATATTATTAGTGAGCAATTTGATATTGAATATGTCAACACAGCTCTTAAAAGAGAATTTGGCTCAGTTAATGGACGCAAGTGTTATTCCTATTTCCATGGTAGAACAGAAGTTTGTCCATGGTGTAAGAATGAAGAGGTATTAGCAGGGAAATCTATTAGATGGGAATTTTATGTTCCCCAACATGATAAATATTTTGATTTATTTGACACTCCTATTAAAAACATAGATGGTAGTATTTCTAAGTTTGAGATTTTCCACGACATAACTAAAAGTAAAAAGGCTGAGATAGCGTTACAGGAAAGTGAAATAAAATATCGTGATTTGGTTGAAACCTCGAACGATCTGATATGGAAATTTGACTTGAATGGACTTTTCACATTCTTGAATGCCACTTGGGAAAGTCAGTTGGGCTACACACCTGAAGAAATGCTTGGTAAACTTTTTACCGATTTTCAACCTCCAGAACAAGCTGCCAAAGATATTTTGAAAGTTAAAGAAATTTTGACAAATGGTATAGAACTGGTTAATCACGAATCTATAGTTTTCTCCAAATCCGGGCGAGCATTGAATCTATTGGTAAATGCCCGGATTCAAAAAGATTCGGCTGGAAATATTTGTGGTGTTCAAGGCACTGCCAGTGATATAACTGAACGCAAACGAACAGAACAAGCTTTACAGGAATCACACAAGCGATTTACCACCGTAACCAATAATTTAGACGCATTCATTTATGTGAGTGATATTGAAACAAATGAACTGTTATTTGTTAATCAATATGGAACAGATATTTGTGGAAGTGATGTGGTTGGAAAAATCTGTTGGCAAGTATTACAAACTGGACAAACTGGTCCCTGTTCTTTTTGTACCAATGATAAGTTATTGAATAAAGAAGGAGAACCCAATAATGCTTATGCTTGGGAATTCCAAAATACACTCAATAATGAATGGTATCTTTGTCGAGATCAAGCGATTCAGTGGCCGGATGGACGGCTAGTACGAATGGAAATTGCAACGAATATAACAGAGCGTAAACAAGTTGAAATAACATTAGAAAAGAGTGAAAAACGCTTCCGTGCTCTATTTGAAAAATTTCCAGTGGCATACCAATCGCTTGATGAAAATGGATGCTTTCTTGACCTAAATCCAGAAATGGAACAACTACTTGGCTATCGTGCAGATGAAATGCTGGGTAAACCCTTTGGTGATTTTTGGGATAAAGAAACCAACAGTATGTTTCCAAATGCTTTTTGCCAATTCAAGGAATGTGGAATTGCTAATAATGAACTGCATCTTCTGAAAAAAAATGGCGAAAAAGTCACCATTACTATTAACGGTCGGGTTCAATATGATAGTAAGGGCAAGTATGTACGTTCTCATTGCACACTACACGATATAACGGAACGCAAATGTATGGAAGCTCAATTAATAGCAGCCAAAGAATCCGCCGATACTGCCAATCGTGCCAAGAGTGAATTTCTCGCTAACATGAGCCATGAAATTCGTACTCCCATGAATGCAGTAATTGGTTTTAGCGATATACTTGCTTCCAAAATCACTGATAAAAAGCACAAAAGTTACCTTAACTCCATTCAAACTGGTGGTAAAACCCTCTTGACCTTAATAAATGATATACTGGACTTGTCCAAGATTGAGGCTGGACGGTTGGATATTCAATATGAACCAGTGAATCCACAACAAATTTTCACCGAGTTGCAGCAGATTTTCAGTCTCAAGATAATAGAAAAAAATCTTGAATTAATTATGGAAATTGATGAAAACTTGCCATTGGCTTTGTATTTAGATGAAACTCGTTTGCGCCAAGTGTTACTTAACCTAATTGGCAATGCAATTAAATTTACTGATAGTGGTTATATTAAACTATGTGCCAATAAAATATACACTGGAGATGATCATAGCAAAGTAAATTTAATCATGGCAGTAGAAGATTCAGGTATTGGTATTCCGATCAATCAACAAGCTCTCATTTTTGAATCATTCCGCCAACAGGATGGGCAAAGTACTCGTAAATACGGGGGGACTGGACTTGGACTTGCCATCACCAAACGTCTAGTTGAAATGATGAACGGGCATATTTTCGTTGAAAGCAACCCCGGTAAAAGTAGTCGATTTGAAATAGTACTTCATGATGTTAAAGTAGTTAACACTCAATCAACTGTTGTGCAAGATAATACTTTCGATCCCAGTCAGCTAACATTTGAAAAAATGTGCGTATTGGTAGTAGATGACATTGAATCCAATCGTGATTTAATAAAAGAATATTTATCACAAGTCAACTTAGAAGTTATTTATGCGGAAAATGGTCAACAGGCGTTACTGTTTGTGGAAGAATACCAGCCAGCTTTGATTTTAATGGATATTCGGATGCCAGAAATGGATGGCTATGAAGCCACCAAGCGTTTAAAAAATAATCCAACCACTGCTAATATTCCAATTATCGCCCTAACTGCCTCAGTTGCTTTGGATGAAAAATCTAAGATTGAGACACACGGTTTTGATGGTTATTTATCCAAGCCAGTTAATATTTCTGATCTGCTAGGTGAACTCTCTCACTATCTCAAACATACCAAGAAAGCTGACACCGACACTCCTAAAGTTGTGATTGAGAAAGTTGACAATACCATTAATCCGGCAGAAATTGCCAATCTCCCAGAATTACAAAACCAGATCAGACAAGAAGTTAGGCCACTTTTGAAAGAAGTAGAAAATGCAATGGAAATGGGTATGGTTGCCGAATTAGCTGAAAAAATGATCCAACTAGGCAAGGAATACAACATTCCGGCTTTTATCCAATATGGTGAACCCCTCAAAGGAAGCAGTGAAACTTTTGAAATAGACCATATTCAAACGGCACTCGAAGGATTACCGGCTTTGTTGAGAATCATTAACCACTAACCATTATTTAAATTATGAAAAGAAAACGAACAATTTTATTGGTAGACGATAACTCAAAAAATCTGGGTATATTAGGCACTGTACTGGCTGAAAGTGAACGTAGTCTGTACTTTGCTACAAATGGTACTTTGGCATTGGATATTGTCAAAAATAAACATCCTGACTTAATTTTGCTGGATATTATGATGCCAGATATGGATGGTTTTGAAGTGTGTCGGCGGTTAAAGCAAGACCCTTTATTGGCAGAAATTCCAATTATTTTCCTAACTGCCAAAACGGAAAAAGATGATGTTATTGTCGGGCTGGAATTAGGGGCAGTTGATTATGTCACCAAACCTTTTAATAAAAAGGAATTACTCACTCGTGTCAATACACATCTGGAATTGCAAGCGACAAAAAAAGAACTGCAAGAAGCACTTGCTGAAAAAGAAGAGGCTCTTGCTACAAAAGACAAGCTTTTTTCCATCATTGGCCATGATTTGGGCAACATATTTTATGGATTGCAAGGTTTTGCGGAATTATTAACAAATGAAGAAATGCAACCAGATGTTGAAGAAAAAAAAGACTACCTTCAAATGCTTAAGCGAGCTGTTACTAATGGTTATGATTTGCTAACAAACTTGCTAAATTGGTCACGAGCACAAACAGGTAGATTGCAAGCCAACCCAACAACACTGATTTTGCAAGATTTAGTTAGTCGAAATGTTGAATTGCAACGCAACAAAGCAGAAGGCAAAAAGATTGATATTGTTGCTATTATCAATGAAAACATGGCGGTTTTTGCCGATGAAAACATGCTAGACACCGTACTTAGAAACTTAATCTCAAACGCGCTCAAGTTCACACAAGAGTCTGGCACGGTACGAATCACTGCTGAACAAGCAAAAGACAACTTAGTTGAAATATCAGTTATAGACACTGGTATTGGTATCAAACATGAAGATATTGACAAACTGTTCCAAATCAATGTAACTCGTACTTATGGTACTGCTGGTGAAAAAGGCAATGGTTTAGGTTTAATGTTGTGCAAAGAATTAGTTGAAAAATGTGGTGGTACGATAGGAGTTGAAAGTGAAGTTGGGGAAGGAAGTCGGTTTTATGTACAGCTTCCGATTAATGGTTAATATGAATCTATGCTGGACGTAATTTGCAAACCGATTCCAGCATTTAATTATAAATTTATTGTCAGAATGAACATTTTTGGGCTATCAACTTAAAAATTCGCTACGCCTTTGAGAAACAAACCTGACAGGTTTTGAAGACTGGTTTTTGTCACGCTTTAAGTTGGAAGCCTACTTTCCTAACAAATATTATATAAATATGACTATTCAAACTAAACTACTAATTTTTATAGGTGTTACTTTACTCTGTTCCTTTATTGGGTTTGAATTAATTAATTACCAGACGACAAAACAAGATATTGAGAACAGTTTACTCGAACAAGCCGAAAATTTGCGAAATACTTTGATGGCGACTCGACGTGTCTATCACCAACAATTTATCAATAGTGGTGTACCGTTGACTGACAAAACGCTTGGTTTTTTACCAGCTTACGCTCTAAGTAAAATTTCGGAAGATTTCTCTAATTGGGATAATTCTGGAATAAGTTTTAATAATGTGTCTGATCAACCTCGCAACCCGAAACATGCTGCTAATAGTGTTGAATTGGAAGCTATGAGTTACTTTCGGAAATATCCAAATGAAAAAATATTATTTAAACCGTTTACAAAAACTGATGGTGAATCATTTTACCTTTATGCCCGCCCAATTTGGGTAGAAAAATATTGTATAAAATGTCATGGCAAACGTGAAGAAGCACCAGAAACTATCAGAAGATTATATGATAATGCTTGGAATTATCAAGTTGGTGATTTGCGTGGAATTTTAAGCATCAAATTACCGGCTTCCACTATAACAAAAAAAACTTGGTACTCTTTTAAACGAGGAATTATCTTGCATACTATTATTTTAATTGTTATTTTTATTATTGTTATCGTATTGGTACAACGCAATATTATTTATCCATTAAATCATATTATTAATGGTATACAAAAATTTGGGCGAGGGGATTATACCAGTCGTGTTGTTGAATTTAAAGGAGAATTTGGTGTAATGAGTCATGAGTTTAATAACATGGCACAACAAATATCTGCACAACAAGTGAAATTATCTGTTCTTAACTCGCAATTGGAAAAACAGGTTATTGAGCGTAGCAATGAAATTGAAAAACGTGAACAAGTTGAACAAGCTTTAGCTAAATCAAATGCTTTACTTGAAGCAGTTATTGAACAGGCCCCTTTTGCTGTCCAAATTTGTGAAGGCACAACCAACAATTGGCGGATAACTACTACTAACAAAGAAGCTCAACGCATAATTGGAGCCACTGAAGAACAACAAAGAGGATTGGGCATTTCTTATGGGGAAATTATCCATCCAGAAAAATTGACTTGGCAGATGTTATATCCGGATGGTTCGTTATGGCCACCACAAGATGCACCTTTATCAATAGCAATGTCTCAAGGTAAAGTAACCAAAAATGTAGAAATGATAATAAAGCGTGCCGATGGAATAGAACACACGATCCTTTGCAATGCAACTCCAATCCACAATAATAAGGGAAAAACTATAGCAAGCATTATTGTTTATCCTGACATTACTGAACGCAAACAAGCTGAACAAGCATTACAGGAAAGTGAAGAACGTTTTAGAACTCTTGTCAGCAATATTCCGGGCGTTATTTATCGTTGTGCTAATGACAAAGACTGGACAATGCTATACGTAAATGATGAAATAGAAAAATTGTCTGGTTACCCAGTTGATGACTTCATCAACAATAATGTTCGTAGCTTTGCCAGTATTGTCTACCCGGAAGATCAAGAACTGATTGACCAAAATATTCAAAAAAGTGTAAATAACAAAACTGCTTATACCATAACGTATAGGATAAATCACAAAAATGGCAACACCAAATGGTTTTCTGAAAGAGGAAAAGGAATATTTGATGAACAAGGCAAATTGCTATGGCTTGATGGTATAATTTTTGACATTACAGTTCAAAAGTTAGCAGAGGCAGCTGTCCAAAAAGAGCAAAATAAATTAATCAGCATTTTCAATGCTATACCCAATGGTGTTTATATTGTAGATAAACAATTTAATGTAGAATATATCAACCCAGTTATTGAACAAGAATTTGGCCAGATTAATGGAGGCAAGTGTTATTCATATTTTCATGATAGAACTGAGGTTTGTCCTTGGTGTAAAAATGAGCCAGTATTTGCAGGAAACTCAATTCGATGGGAGTGGTATTCATCCAAACAGAATAAATACTACGATGTATTTGATATGCCTATCCAAAACGCAGATGGTAGTTTTTCCAAATTTAAGATGTTACATGATACCACTGAACACAAACAGGCTGAGATAGCACTATTGGAACAGGCAGAACGCCAAAAAGCACTGTTGAGTTCCATTCCAGCTTTTGTCTATTTTAAGGATCGTCAATTAAACTATGTAGCAGTAAATCAAGCATTGGCTGACATGCTAAACGTTAATATAGAAGATTTTGCAAGTAAAACTGATTACGACTTCTTTTCAAAAGAGGATGCTGAATCTTATCGCAAATGGGATTCACAGGTTATGGAATCTGGCATACCAATCCGTAATTTTGAAGAAACAGTTATTGCTCCAGATGGACAAAAAAAATATGTGCTAACAACGAAAGCTCCTTACCGAGATGCTAAAGGTGTTGTTATAGGTATAGTAGGAACAACACTGGATATCACTGAACGCAAACAAGCAGAAATTGCGTTATTGGAACAACAAAAATTACTGAAAACCGTATTAAATAGTACACCTGATTTATATGTCCTAAAAGATAAAGATTGTATATATAGAAGTGTCAATACAGCATTTTGTAGTTTTTTAGGAAAGTCAGAGAAAGATATCATTGGAAAAACAGATTATGATTTATTCCCAGCTGAAGAAGCGAAAAAATATATTACCGGGGATAAAGCTGTTATGAAAGGAAAACAGCAACAAAAAGAGATATGGGAAATCATGGGATTTTCCTCCATTCAATGGTTAAAAGTTGTAAAAACTAATATTTTAAATGAAAACGGCGAATCTGCGGGAGTTCTTTGCTCAGTAACAGATATTTCCGAACTGAAAGAAACTGAACAAGCATTAATAGCAGCCAAAGAATCAGCCGAAGCTGCTAATCGTGCCAAGAGTGAATTTCTCGCCAACATGAGCCATGAAATCCGCACTCCCATGAATGCAGTGATTGGTTTCAGTGATATACTTGCTTCCAAAATCACTGATAAAAAACACAAAAGTTATCTCAATTCCATTCAAACTGGCGGTAAAGCTCTCCTAACTTTAATAAATGATATACTGGACTTGTCCAAGATTGAGGCCGGGCGGTTGGATATTCAATATGAACCAGTGAATCCACAACAAATTTTCACTGAGTTACAACAGATTTTCAGTCTCAAGATGGCGGAAAAAAATCTGGAATTAATAATGGAGATTGATGAAAACTTGCCATTGGCTTTGTATTTAGATGAAACCCGTTTGCGACAAGTACTACTTAACCTAATTGGCAATGCAATTAAATTTACCGACAATGGCTATATTAAACTCTGTGCAAATAAAATATACACTGGAGATGATCAAAGTCAAGTAAACTTAATTATGGCGGTGGAAGACAGTGGTATTGGTGTTCCAGCCGAACAACAGGCCCTTATTTTTGAATCGTTTAAACAACAAGAGGGACAAAGTACCCGCAAATATGGAGGAACTGGACTTGGACTTGCCATAACTAAACGCCTTGTTGAAATGATGAACGGGCATATTTTCGTTGAAAACAACCCTGGCAAAGGTAGTCGATTTGAAATAGTACTGCATGAAGTTAAAGTAGCTAACACTCAACCAACAGTCGTACAAGATAATACTTTCGATCCCAATCAGATAACATTTGCAAAAACATGTGTATTGGTAGTAGATGATATTGAATCCAATCGTGATTTAATAAAAGAATACTTATCCCAAGTTAATTTAGAAATTATTTGTGCAGAAAATGGCCAACAAGCGTTATTATTTGTGGAAGAATACCACCCAGCTTTGATTTTAATGGATATTCGGATGCCAGAAATGGATGGCTATGAAGCCACCAAGCGTTTGAAAGATAATCCAAATACTGCTAATATTCCAGTTATTGCCCTAACTGCCTCAGTTGTTGCTTTGGATGAAAAACATAAGATTGAGACACGCGGTTTTAATGGTTATTTAGCCAAACCAGTCAATATTTTTGAACTGCTAAATGAGCTATCTAATTATCTTAAACACACCATCAATGAGGCTGTTGTTCCTCAAACTACGGAAATTGACTATACCATTAATCCAGCAGAAATTGCCAATCTCCCAGAATTACAAAACCAGATCAGACAAGAAGTTAGGCCACTTTTGGAAGAAGTAGAAACTGCAATGGAAATGGGTATGGTTGCCGAATTAGCTGAAAAAATGATCCAACTAGGCAAGGAATACAATATTCCAGCTTTTATCCAATATGGTGAATCGCTCAAAGAAAGCAGTGAAACTTTTGAAATAGACTATATTCAAATGGCACTCGAAGGATTACCTGCTTTGTTGTCAATGGAACTAGGAAAATTCATTAATCATTAACCATTATTTAATTAAATTATGAAAAGAAAACAAACAATTTTATTGGTAGACGATAACCCAAAAAATCTGGGTATATTAGGCACTGTACTGGCTGAAAGTGAACATGGTTTGTACTTTGCTAAAAATGGTGCTTTGGCATTGGATATTGCCAAAAATAAACATCCTGACCTAATTTTGCTGGATATTATGATGCCAGATATGGATGGTTTTGAAGTGTGTCGGCGATTAAAGCAAGCCCCTTTATTAGCAGAAATTCCAATTATTTTCCTCACCGCCAAGACGGAAAAAGAGGATGTTATTGCCGGGTTGGAATTAGGGGCAGTTGATTATGTCACTAAGCCTTTCAATAAAAAGGAATTGCTCACTCGTGTCAATACACACCTTGAACTCCAAGCAACTAGGGAGAAACTAAAAGAAGCACTTATTGCCAAAGAAAATGCCCTAAAACAACTAGCAAAACAAAATAAAGAATTGTACAGCAAAAATGCAAAATTAGAACTACTGACTCAAGAACTAGCAGAAGCTCAAAAGGATAAATTATTTAAATTAAATAAATCTTATGAAAGATTTGTTCCGCGCATGTTTTTGAGTTTACTGGGTAAAAAAAGTATTATTGATATTAATTTAGGTGAACAAATTGAAACAAAAATGACTATTATGTTTACTGATATTCGAGGGTTTACCTCAATTTCAGAAGCAATGACACCACAGGATAATTTTGATTTTATCAATAATTATTTTGGGCAAATGGAACCTATTATTCTTCAATATAAAGGTATTATTGATAAATACATTGGTGATGCTATTATGGCTCTATTTCCATACAGTGTGGATGATGCTCTCAGTGCTGCTATTGCTATGTTAAAGCGGCTTGTTGAATATAACCAAATTTTGCAAACAGCCGGTTTACCTGCTTTGCAAATTGGCATTGGAATCCATACTGGGCCATTGATGCTTGGCACAATAGGAGGGCAAAATCGTATGGATGGTACGGTGATTTCTGATGCGGTAAACATCGCTGCACGAATTGAAGAATTAACCAAAACCTATCGTACTCCCTTATTAATTTCAGAAGCCAGTTATTTGGAATTATCAAATACCCCGAAATATCTTATTCGGAAACTTGAGAGTGTAAAAGTTAAAGGTAAATCTAAATATGTCAATATATTTGAAGTGCAAATTAACCATTAAAAACTTATGAAAAGAAAACAAACAATTTTATTTGTAGACGATAACCCAAAAAATCTGGGTATATTAGGCACTGTACTGGCTGAAAGTGAACATAGTCTGTACTTTGCTAAAAATGGTGCTTTGGCATTGGATATTACCAAAAATAAACATCCTGACTTAATTTTGCTGGATATTATGATGCCAGATATGGATGGTTTTGAAGTGTGTCGGCGGTTAAAACAAGACCCTTTACTGGCAGAAATTCCAATTATTTTCCTAACTGCCAAAACAGAAAAAGATGATGTTATTACCGGGCTGAAATTAGGGGCAGTTGATTATGTCACTAAGCCTTTCAATAAAAAGGAATTGCTCACTCGTGTCAATACGCACCTTGAACTCCGAGCGGCAAAAGAAGAATTGCAAGAATCCCTTGCTGAAAAAGAAGAAGCTCTCGCCACGAAAGACAAGCTTTTTTCAATCATTGGCCATGATTTGGGTAATATAATTTATGGGTTGAAAGGTTTCGCGGAATTATTAACAGATGAAGAAATACAACCTGATGTTGAAGAAAGAAAAGACTACCTTCAAATGCTTAATCGAGCTGCTACTGACGGTTATGACTTACTAACAAACCTGCTAAATTGGTCAAGATCACAAACTGGTAGATTGCAAGCCAACCCAACAACATTGATTTTGCAAGATTCAATTTATCAGAATGTTAATTTGCAACAAGACAAAGCACAGCGCAAAAAGATCAATATTTTGGCTGGTGTTAATAAAAATATAACAGTTTTTACCGATGAAAACATGCTAGATACTGTATTAAGAAACTTAATCTCAAATGCGATCAAGTTCACACCAAAATCTGGCACAATACGAATCACTGCCGAACCAATAGATGACAACGTAGTTGAAATATCAATTACAGATACTGGTATTGGTATTAAATCCGAAAACATCAACCAGCTATTCCGAGTCAATATAGCTAACACTTATGGCACCGATGGCGAAAAAGGCAATGGTTTAGGTCTAGTATTGTGTAAAGAGCTGATTGAAAAATGTAACGGTACAATTGGTGTTGAAAGTGAAGTAGGGGAAGGGAGTCGGTTTTCTATTCGGATTCCAATTAATGCTTAGTTATCAATGGTTAATGGTTAATGATACAAAAGCGTTAATTTTGGTATAGAAAATGTCGGGTTACGTTATCGCGCTTTGCTTGATGAGCTAACCCGACCTACAATTGCTGATAATGATAAACCACCACGCCATTTAATTGTCAATGATTAATTGTAAACATAACCAAACAACTCACGTCCTTCCAACATCCAGAAATCACCAACAATAACTTGATTCATTAAACTAAATCATTAACCATTAATATGAAAATTCAATCCAAAATCTCCAGTATTATTTTTACCCTTATTCTAGTTACCGGTATCGTAGCAACTACCGCCGGTTATTTTGTTTCTAAACAGATGATTGAACTTGAGATTTATCATCATTTAGAAAGTAATGCTATAGCAAAAACATACCACATTGAGACTTTGTTAGATGAAGAGGTAGAACTGGTTAAAACATTTGCTATGGATACAGCTTTTATAGACATATTTACCACAAAAAATCTTACTCCAGCTCTTCAAAAAATCAAAACTTTCATCTTATCGTCTGACGATATTTCGCGGATAAGGGTTTTAGATAAGCAGGGCAATGTGGTGGTATCTAGCCATACCAAAATTGACTATGTTGGCAATGCTGAAATATT
>JAUCGK010000128.1 GCA_030378085.1 Candidatus Parabeggiatoa sp. HSG14 | reverse complement strand
GGGGGAAGTCCCAAAATAGAAAAATTAAAGCAAAGTGTCGAATGATGTTTGGTTCCACCCGTGTACGGGGGGTTAGGGGGGTGTCCCTAAAATTATTTGAAGTACAGTGCGTAACATCAGTTATTTAATACTGTAAATATTATACGCTCACTTTGCTAATAATCAATTGACTAAAACAAGCATAACGGATTAGGGGATTAAATGGATTGACAAACTGATTACTTTTTGGAATGATTCAAAGTCTGCTAGAAATGTAGGGTGGGTAGAACGATAGTGAAACCCACCACGCTGGTAGAAATGTAGGGTGGGTAGAACGATAGTGAAACCCACCACGCTT
The DNA here is from genome assembly GCA_030378085.1 of Candidatus Parabeggiatoa sp. HSG14. Classification (GTDB taxonomy): domain Bacteria; phylum Pseudomonadota; class Gammaproteobacteria; order Beggiatoales; family Beggiatoaceae; genus Parabeggiatoa. The sequence continues at coordinate 14,426 of JAUCGK010000128.1, read as the reverse complement.
TTAAAAATAGTTCTGTTACTTCGTTGCGTACCTCTACCCACTCTACGAATTCTTTATTTATTTCAATTAGTGGTGGGTTTCGCTATCGCTTTACCCACCCTACGAATTCTCTGATTATAACGAATTTTGGGGACACCTACCTTTTTACCTCCCTAACCCCCCGTACACAGGGGAAAGTCCCAAAATAGAAAAATTAAAGCAAAGTGTCGAATGATGTTTGGTTCCACCCGTGTACGGGGGGTTAGGGGGTGTCCCCAAAATCTGTTACAATCAGCGAATTCTTTATTTATTTCAAGAAGTGAGTGGAGTTAGGGGGGGAGGATTTGATGGTTTGAGAATTTTCGCTTTCTTACGAGGTTAAAACAGAAACACTATTAAAATAAAAACATTCTTAAAAAACTATGCTATTTAACTCTCATATTTTTATTTTCCTATTTTTGCCGATCACGATGCTTGGTTTTTTGGTGATTGGCAATCGAGGCTATTATAGAATTGCCTTGGCTTGGTTGATTGTTGCTTCACTATTTTTTTATGCGTGGTGGAATCCTGTTTATTTAAGTTTGTTAATTCTTTCTATTTTATGTAATTACACGTTGGGGCAGTGGTTAAATAAAAATCGGTCAAAAATATTATTGGTTTTAGGTATATCTGCTAATTTAGCGTTGTTGGGCTATTATAAATATGCCAATTTTTTTGTTGATAATATTAATTATTTATTTGGAAATAGCTATCACCTTGAGACGATTTTGTTACCACTTGCTATCTCATTCTTTACATTTCAACAAGTTGCGTATTTAGTCGATAGTTATCGGGGAGAAACACAGCATTATCAATTTTTACACTATGGATTATTTGTCACATTTTTCCCTCAACTCATTGCAGGACCAATTGTTTATCATCGGGAGATGTTGCCACAATTTACTAATACCGCTTTATCTCGCTACTCTTCTGACAATATTAGCATTGGACTCACCATTTTTTTTATTGGTTTATTTAAAAAAGTTGTATTAGCAGATAACATTGCACTTTATACAACGCCAGTTTTTGAAGCCGCTGAACAAGGCATCGCATTAAGTTTTTTGGAAGCGTGGGGAGGGATTTTAGGATATACGTTACAATTGTATTTTGATTTTTCAGGCTATTCTGATATGGCTGTGGGATTGGCACGACTATTTGGTATTGTGTTGCCGATGAATTTTTATTCTCCCTATAAATCCATTAATATTATAGAGTTTTGGCATCGTTGGCATATTACGCTGTCGCGGTTTTTGCGAGATTATCTTTATATCCCATTAGGGGGTAATCGCAAAAGTACTTATCGCCGTTTTTTTAATTTGATAATTACTCTGTTTTTAGGTGGGTTGTGGCACGGTGCAGGGTGGACATTTGTATTATGGGGATTATTGCATGGCTTTTATTTGGTGATTAATCATTTATGGCAACAAATCTGTAACCGATTGAAAATCCTTCTTATCCGTTGGCGTTTTTTAAAAGTGGAGACTTATCAACATAAAACACAACGTAGCAATATTTGGGTGCAAGGTATCTCTATATTTTTTACCTTTTTGGCAGTAGCTGTGGCATGGGTATTATTTCGTGCGGAAAGTTTGGAGGGCGCAATGATCGTTTATAAAGGTATGATTGGTATGCAGGGCATTGTATTTACTTTTAGTGAAATGCCTTTGTTTAGTGAAATGCAACTTGCATGGTTAATTGTATTACTCGTTATCGTTTGGATTATGCCCAATACTTATCAATTGATGAGACAATTTAATCCCGTTTTGCTCACTTATAAAAGTAGAATTATTCAACCGCATTGGTTACAATGGCAGCCTACACGTCGTTGGGCGGCGGCTTATGCAATAATGGCTGCTATCGCGATTTTAAGTTTGACACGGATTAGTGAATTTCTTTATTTTCAATTTTAAACACTTCCAAAATAAATTTTGGACTCCTCTCCTTACCACCTATCAGTTTAGTACAACGAATTACGTGGATAAACGAATCGAAATTAATTTTTATAAGTTATTGTATTATAAAATAATTTATAAAATATGGATATTTTTAATTCGTTTATCCACGTAATTCGTTGTACTTAATAATTTAATTAAGTTAAAGAATATGTCACGACGTTGGATTTTTGTTATTGGTTGTTATAACTCTGGTACAACATTGCTAGAGAATATTTTACATCAACATCCTGCAATTGCTGGTTTGCCTGGTGAAGGACAATTTTTAACAGATGCATTGATTACTCCCAAAGATGCTGGTGTTCCTCGTTTATGGGTAGAAAAAGAAAACTTGTTTCGTTTTTTGCCCGGAGAAAAAAGCTTAGAAGCCGCGAAAGTTCAACAAGATTGGATAGGTTTATTAGATAATCCCAAAGCACCCTTTGCGATAGAAAAATCACCGACTAATGCGGCAAGAACTTTATGGTTGCAACAGTATTTTGATAAATCTTACTTTATTCATATTGTGCGTAATGGATATGCAGTGGCAATGGGTATTCATGATAAAGTATTAGCTGTTTATGGTGATAGAACACATCTTTTAGAAAAAGCGGCGCATCAATGGGGGCGAAGTTTAGAAATTGTATTAGAAGACACGCCTAACTTAACTCACTTTTTAGAAATTCGTTATGAGGCATTTACCGCGAATCCTATCAATGTGATGGCTCAAATTTGTCATTTTTTAGGTATTCCCCCTTTGCCACAAACTATTTTTGAACAAGAATATGCTATCCATGAATTACAGTCAAAAATTACAAATAAAAATTCGGTGCGTTTATCAAAGATGACAGTGAAACAAAAAGAAATCATTTATGCACAAGCTGGAAAACTACTAGATAAATATGGTTACTCTGCCAACAATTGAAATCAATAATACTTTACAAGGGCCCTATCCCATTTTTTGTAGGGGCCATTCCGGAGGCCGTCTTGTTTGTGAAGCTTTTATTCGCAACCAGATTGATATGGGACATGTTGCCGCTGACAGAAAAGATACTCCTTTTTTTTCTACTTTCCATAATACCCTTATCCGCGAGATTATCCTCAATGCGTACCACTATTTAGAAATTGATAAAGCGCAACAACAACACTATCAAAATTTGATGAAACATTGTGTCAATGAATATCTTGAAAAAGAAATTCAGCACAATGGTAAAAAACCTTTTGGTTGGAAACTCGGCATCAGTTTGTTTACGATGCCCGTTGTATTAGATGCTTTTCCCACTGCCAAAGTCATTCATCTGATTCGCGATGGGCGAGATGTGATGTTATCGCGTTTAAATGCCCGTTTTGATTATCTGGATGATCCTGTTAATCGGTTAGCCGTCTTTGGTGATCCTGATGTTGATAAATTTGAAGGACATTCTCTTACCCCTGAAGTCATTGCCACTTATCGGAATGAATTAGAAATGCAACATTGGGTAACTGCTGTGCGCTATGGATTAAAAGGGAGAGCTTATAATGGACGTTATCTTGAAGTGAGGTATGAGGATATTTGTCAAAATCCCCTCCCGATTTTTGAACACATCTTTGATTTTATTGAAATGCCTTTTTTAAAGACAACTAAAGATTGGTTAACCCAAATTGTGTATAAAGCAAAAATCGGCAAATGGAAAACATTGCCAACGAATGAATTAGAAAAACCACTACAAATTGGTCATTCTTTGCTCAAAGAATTAGACTATTTATAATTATGATTTTAATGAGATGGTTTTTGAACCGTATTAATTTTGGTTCTGCTTAGGAATGAGGATTTAATAACTTCTTCTAAAACGCTTGAACCAAACCTGACAGGTTTTTAAAACCTGTCAGGTTTAAACGTGGACATTATTAAATTCTTGTCATCGTTCCTAAGTTTTACTTAGGAACGCACAACTTATGAAGCTTTGCTTCAAGAATAACAAAAAAAGCTTGATAATGGAGACTTTGTTTCAAATTGGCCGAAAGTCATATATTATCGAAGCAAAGCTTCTTGACAAGGCATTCCCAAGTAAAACTTGGGAACGATAAACACCTGTATAATCACGTCTTATTACTTTAACACCATCCAATAGATTTTGGTGTATAATTCACAATTATCTATACGACTTAAAATCTAACCGGTAATTTTTATGACAACTTTAAAACTTTTTATTTTAGCTTTTATTTTTGTGGCAACCAGTGGCGCACTTTTTTCAAAATTCTTTAAAGAACATAAGTTCCTAACTTTTTTGGTTTCGGTTATAGCGATTATTGGTTCTTTTTATTTGATACGGGATATTTACCTTGATATGAAAAATGATGTGATTGCTGAATTAAAAAGCGAATCAACTCAGAATCAACCCATTAGAAATGAATCAATAGGGAATGAATTGATACAAAATAAACCAATCCCTGTGGAGAGAGAAACCTTTCCTGCTGGTAAAGTATTCCGCGACAGTTTACAAATAGGTGGTTATGCCCCTGAGATGGTAGTTATTCCAGCAGGGAATTTCCAAATGGGAGATATTCAAGGTGACAGCGGAAGAGATAATGAAAAACCAGTACATTGGGTAAACATTGAAAAGTTTGCGATGGGTAAATATGAGGTAACTTTTGCAGAATATGATAAATTTGCTAACGCAACTGGTAGAGAAAAACCAGATGATGAAAATTGGGGACGCGGAAATCGACCTGTTATTAATGTTTCTTGGCATGATGCGGTTGCTTATACAGAATGGTTAACGCAACAAACGGGAGAAGATTATCGTTTGCCTAGCGAATCTGAATGGGAGTATGCGGCTCGTGCTGGTACAAAAAAATCACGGTATTGGGGAAATAATCCGAATGATGCATGTCGCTATGCAAATGTTCATGATAATACATCAAAAAAAGAGAATGGACTCTCGTTGGAGCATCATAAATGTACCGATGGCTATGCAAAAACAGCACCTATTGGTAAATTTAGAGCAAACGATTTTGGTTTATACGACATTATAGGCAATGTGTGGGAGTGGGTTGCAGATAATTTGCATAGCAACTATACAAACGCACCCAATGATGGTAGAATTTGGGCGGAGGGTGCAGATAAAAACAGTCGAGTGCTGCGTGGCGGCTCGTGGTACAGTAACCCTTACTATTCCCGTGCTGCTTTCCGTAACAGGAGCGACCCAGACATCCGTGATGTCAATGTTGGTTTTCGTCTTGTTCGGGTTGCGCGGACTAATTAACCTATTCCCTTTTACCCTTTTACCCTTTATACTCTTTTCTTTTGCGCCGCAGGCTCGATTTTTTTTGGCTTTTTACAAGAACTACAGGGATTATATTTTAGAAGGGATTACAAAAATCTTTAACTACAACCTTTAACTACAGCCTTTAACTACAGGGATTGTATATAATAAGGGATTTAAAAACCTTTAACTACAACCTTTAACTACAGCCTTTAACTACAGGGATTGTATATAATAAGGGATTATACTAAAGGGTTATTGGAGTCCAAAGCTTTAACAAGAACTACAAGGATTATATTTTAGAAGGGATTACACCAAAGGGTTATTGGAGTTCAAAGCTTTAACAAGAACTACAAGGATTATATTTTAGAAGGGATTTATACATTGATTGGTTCACTCTATGAATTTATCTTGGACTGGTTAAATCCTCTAACATCAATCCTTTATTATATATAATCCCTGTAGTTAAGAGGTTTAATCCTTTATTATATACAATCCCTGTAGTTAAGAGGTTTAATCCTTTATTATATACAATCCCTGTAGTTCTTGTTTTTTTTCTGAATACTCTTTTCTTTTGCGCCACAGGCTTGATTTTTTTGGATTTTTTTGTCTGAATCAGAATTTACAGAATTTTAGAATTGACAGGATTTTTAATAAGTGGATTTAAACCTCCGAGGTTTTGGAAACCTCGGAGGTTTTTTTATCTGAAAGTGTATAACATCATTTTATACCTATAATGTTGGACTTACCGAAATCAGTCCAATCTACACACTTAAATACTTATGTATAACGAGGATGGAACCTGGGGAACTCTTTCCAATGAATCATTCTAAAACATCTTCAAAGGTATTGTTTTGTAATGGCTCATCAGTGATTTGAGAAACATGACACTGAATACAAAAATAACGCCGGTTGTCTATCTCGTCTAGCACATTGCCTTTCCCATCTTTGAAATGAGAACCCGCACGAAGTTGGCTTTTATGACAATTCAGACAATTATTGACTTGTGGGGTTATCTTAAAACCCTCAATGAAATGGCGAATTAAAGGGGGCTGTTGTTCATAAGCACGTTCAAAACTCTGAAAAGAAGTGGACACCTTTTTCCGATCTGCCTTTTCAGACATGTTTTCAATGGCATTGCCATCTCGCAATGATTTCACATCGAGTGTTTCCGATTCTGAAAACACAAGTTGGGATAAAGAAAGTAGGCTGAGTGCCAAAATTAATTTTGATAGAAAAGACTTTGTCATAAATATGTTCTCCTTATTGCTTGAAGTAAACCTAACACTTTTTCAGATGAATATTTTGGCCTTAAGACCTGCCAGGTTTTCAAAACCTGGCAGGTCTGATAACTCTGACTTTTTTGAAAGTCTATACTTAAGCTTTTTCAATTTTTACCGCACATTTTTTGTAATCGGTTTCCTTTGAAATGGGACAAGTTGCATCCAAAGTTAATTTGTTCACCAAACGATGAACATCAAACCAAGGCACAAATACCAGTCCAACGGGAGGGCGATTACGTCCTCGTGTTTCAACATTGGCAATAATTTCGCCGCGTCGTGTTATCAACTTTGCGGGCATACCACGCCGTAAACCTCGTTTTCTCGCATCAACGGGGTGCATGAAGACAACCGCATCAGGAAAAGCACGATAAAGTTCTGGTACTCTCCGCGTCATGGAAGCAGAATGCCAATGTTCTAAGACACGTCCAGTACATAACCACAAATCATACTCTTCGTCAGGTTCTTCAGCCGCTGGTTCATAAGGATAGGCAAAGATTTTTGCTTTACCATCAGAATTACCATAAAATTGTATGTCACCTTCTTCCACGATAGTATCGTGTGTGACATTGTAACGCCATAATGTTTCTTGCGGTTCTTCTCCTTCAGCACCTTGTATCACAGGCCAACGATAACCCCGCGATTGATGATATTGATCAAAAGTGGCAAGTTGATGACCCTTCTTTGGCGCGTCTTCAGAAATACTAAACAGGCGATACTCTTCGTAAAGTCCTTTTTGGATGTAAAAATCAAACAGTTCCATTTCATGGTTATCATAAACATTACCGTCTTCATCCATGACATCTTGGACGGCATATTGATCAACCACGCCATTAGCAAACAGAATATCGTATAGCGTTTTACCTCGGTATTCTGGTTTTTGGGCAATCAGTTCTTCTGACCAAACTTCTTCTACTTTGAAACGTTTGGAAAACTCAACCACTTGCCACATATCTGATCTTGATTCACCAGGTGGTTTGATTTGTTGTCGCCAGAATTGAGTCCGTCGCTCAGAATTGCCATAAGCGCCCTCTTTTTCTACCCACATCGCTGTTGGTAAAATCAAATCAGCAGTTATCGCAGTGAGCGTAGGATAGGGATCGGAAACAACAATGAAGTTGTCTGGATTACGATACCCCGGATATCCTTCCTCGTTCATATTGGGAGCCGCTTGCATATTATTATTGCACTGCACCCAATACGCATTGATTTCACCATCTTTAAGCTTGCGATTTTGTAGCACAGCATGATAACCTGGTTTATCTCCGATAGTCCCTTTTGGCAATTGCCAAATTTTTTCGGCAAAATCACGGTGTGCTTCATTAGCTACCACTAAATCAGCAGGAAGACGGTGTGCGAAAGTACCCACTTCACGGGCAGTACCACAGGCAGTCGGTTGTCCTGTCAGAGAAAATGGGCCATTGCCGGGTTTGGCAATTTTTCCGGTAAGCAAATGAATGTTATAGCACATTTGATTAACCCAAGTACCGCGAGTGTGCTGATTGAAACCCATTGTCCAGTAAGAAACCACTTTAATACTTGGGTCTGCATAAATTTCAGCCAATGCTTGTAAATCTTCCTTGGGTACACCAGAAATTTCGTGCGCTTTATCAAGCGTGTATTCAGCAACAAATTGTTTGTATTCTTCAAAAGTCGCTTCTGTAGAACCACCCGCACTACCCGCATTTTCAGCCGCTTTTTCTTTGGGATGTTCTGGGCGTAAACCGTAACCAATATCCGTATTACCAATACGGAAGTTCACATGGTTGCTGACAAACTCTTCATCCACATAACCGTTTTCAATAATATAGTTAGCAATGTAATTGAGAATGGCTAAGTCAGTTTGTGGTTTAAAGACTAAACCCAAGTCTGCTAAATCAGAACTACGGTTTTTAAAGGTAGAAAGGACAGCAACTTGAACATCAGATGGCGAAGTCAAACGGCGATTAGTGATACGAGACCATAAAACCGGATGCTGTTCTGCCATATTAGAACCCCAAAGCACAAAAGCATTGGCCTGTTCTATATCATCATAGCAACCCATCGGCTCATCGGCACCAAAAGTACGGATAAACGCGGCGACTGCTGAAGCCATACAATGACGTGCATTAGGCTCAAGATTATTGGAACGAAAGCCCGCTTTCATCAATTTAACTGCCGCATAACCTTCCCAAACCGTCCATTGTCCAGAACCAAACATACCAATAGCAGAAGGACCTTTTTCGCTAAGGGCCTTTTTCCACTTTTCAGCCATCACATCAAAGGCTTCATCCCACGAAATCTCGGTAAATTCACCGTTTTTATCGTACTCACCGTCTGTCATACGCAACAGAGGCTTAGTGAGACGATCTTCCCCATACATAATTTTGGGTAAAAAGTAGCCCTTAATACACAAGATGCCTTCATTCACCGATGATTCTGGATCACCTTGTACGGCCACCATTTTACCATTTTTAGTACCCACTAAGACACTGCAACCAGTACCACAAAATCGGCAAGGTGCTTTATCCCAACGGATATCATCGTCTTTTGACTGTGCAATGACTTGACTGGGAAGTGTTACTCCAGCAACAGCAGCAGTTGCAGCCGCTGCATTTGCCTTAATAAAATCCCGTCGATTGAATTTCATCATTTAATCCTCCTCATTTATCCATATTAATCAAAAAAAATAACTTACCAAAAAATATTTCTCCTAAACCTCCCTTTAACAAAGGAACTTAAGGAAATCGAATCATAATAAAAACAATAAACCCAATAACACCTACAAACCTATTCTGAAAATTCTATAATTCTGTAAATTCTGACAATTAATCCTGAGCATCTTTCAGTCTGTGTAATCATGTTTAGACAATTAAATAGGGAGGGAGCAACTACCCTGTTACGTTAGCTGATTTTTTTGAGCGACGTTGTTGTAATTCTTTAGTCTGTTGTTGTCAGTAAACAAGCTCTTCTGCTATTGTCAAGTTTTTGGTTTCTTGATAGATTTTTTCAGCACCACGATGTTGAAGTGCTATACAACTAAATTGTTTCGCTTTCATAATTAATCACCTCTGGGGATTTCAGTATAACCTTTCAGCATATTGATTGATAGCATGAACGCTTATTTTTTTCCAAAAGTGCTTATCGGCATTGTCAACAAAATCCCATTTGAATAATCAATGGTAACTCGAAAACGCCGAAAAAAATCTAGTCCAATTAAGGCATCAATCCCCCAAGAAGATTCAAAATGAGACACAAAAACTTCAAAACTATTTATTTTATGATGGCATATCGTAACTGATGGTAAGATTATCTTGCCATATTTCTGAGTTTGTAAACCAGGTTTTAAATTGACTGTTTCACTTTTAGTCTCAAGAAATCCACTATGCACCAAAAAATGATCAGAAAATTCGGTTCTTGGTGCCCCTGTATCTAAAATTCCCGCCACACTGTAAACGATACCTTTTGGATTTGTTACAGTCACATCTATATAGATATGATGTTTGTTAGTATCATAAGATGTTATGTTTTCTTGCATGATCTCTCAAACCAGAAAAAGTGGATTCACCCGTATATCTGAACGCGGTTGGTTTATTTAATGCGGGTAATTGATAGACTTCATCTTTTTTTCTGGAATGTCTTTCAATCACGCCAGCAATCAGATGTCCCGACTTATCTAAATCAAAGTCAGTAATCAGTAACCATTCATCGGGGAACTTTGTTTTCATGTCATTCCAAATCATTTTTTTGTCCATGATGAGATATCCTCTAGCTATTGGCGTAGCTTGCTTAACATGAGTACAACGGATTTACGGTATAAACGGATTATTTTTAACAAACTCAATCACTTTTGTCAGAATCAGAATTAGCAGAATTTAAGAATTGACAGAGTAATACAGCGAATTGACGAAATAAGCGAATTAAAGGCAAGGTTCATTTACTGAAGTATTCGTTTATTTCGCTAATTCGTTGTACTATTTTGTCTGAATCAGAATTAGCAGAATTTAAGAATTTCCAGAATTAAACCCAAACCCACCTAATCCATTCTGTAAATCCTATAATCCTGTAAATTCTGATTCTGACAATTAATCCTGAGTATCCTTCAATCCATGTAATCATGTTCAGACAATTGATTGGTTTCTGATTTTATCTTCAATTCCAGAAAATCTAAGCAAGATACTTAGTGCTTGACAGAAAAATTTGACTTAATGTATAACAATGAGTATTGGAGCGTTAAAACGAGAGAAATTACCAGAAAGCCATTAGTAGTTAAGTTTGTATAGTCATTTTAACCTTTAACAACTGCTTTAGCAAAATTAGTAACTCTTCCAGTGCTTTTTGAATATGATCTATATCAAAAATTTGGATACTTTCCAGTAGTGATTCACCATAGTAGATGAAAACTGGAATATTATATTCATTTCCTAATTGTATCATTTTTTCAGCTAATTCTGCAACCATACCCATTTCCATTGCATTTTCTACTTCTTTCAAAAGAGGCCTAACTTCTTGTCTGATCTGGTTTTGTAATTCTGGGAGATTGGCAATTTCTGCTGGATTAATGGTATTGTCAACTTTCTCAATCACAACTTTAGGAGTGTCAATGTCAGCTTTCTTGGTATGTTTGAGATAGTGAGAGAGTTCACCTAGCAGATCAGAAATATTAACTGGCTTGAATAAATAACCATCAAAACCGTGTGTCTCAATCTTAGATTTTTCCTCCAAAGTAACTGAGGCAGTTAGGGCGATAATTGGAATATTAGCAGTGGTTGGATTATTTTTTAAACGCTTGGTGGCTTCATAGCCATCCATTTCTGGCATCCGAATATCCATTAAAATCAAAGCTGGCTGGTATTCTTCCACAAACAGTAACGCCTGTTGACCATTTTCTGCATAAATAACTTCTAAGTTGACTTGTGATAAATATTCTTTTATTAAATCACGATTTGATTCAATGTCATCCACTACTAATACACATGTTTTTTCAAATGTTATCTGATTAGGGTTGGAAGTATTGTTTTGCACGGCATTTGATTGAGTGACAGCCATTTTGACTTCATGCAGTACAATTTCAAATCGACTGCCTTTGCCGGAATTGCTTTTGACAATAATATGCCCATTCATCATTTCAACCAAACGTTTGGTGATAGCAAGTCCTAATCCAGTTCCTCCATATTTGCGGGTACTTTGTCCTTCTTGTTGCTTGAACGATTCAAAAATGATGGCCTGTTGTTCGGCTGGAACACCAATGCCGCTGTCTTCCACTGCCATAATTAAGTCTACTTTACCTTGATCATCCTCTGTATATATTTTTTTGGCACAGAGTTTAATGTAGCCGCTGTCAGTAAATTTGATTGCATTGCCAATTAGGTTAAGTAACACTTGGCGCAAACGAGTTTCATCTAAATACAAAGCCAATGGCAAGTTTTCATCAATTTCCATAATTAATTCAAGATTTTTTTCTGCTATCTTGAGACTGAAAATCTGCTGCAACTCGGTGAAAATTTGTTGTGGATTCACTGGTTCATATTGAATATCCAACCGCCCTGCTTCAATCTTGGACAAGTCAAGTATGTCATTTATTAATGTCAGAAGAGCTTTACCGCCGGTTTGAATGGAATTGAGATAACTTTTGTGTTTTTTATCAGTAATTTTGGAAGCAAGTATATTGCTAAAACCAATTACTGCATTCATGGGAGTACGAATTTCATGGCTCATGTTAGCGAGGAACTCACTTTTGGCACGATTGGCAGCCTCGGCTAATTCTTTGGCTTGACAAAGATGTTCTTCCATCTTTTTACGTTCGCTTATATCTCTGTCGATACCACGATAACCCAGAAATTTTCCTGATTCATCAAAGAATGGACGACCGCTAGACTCCATTATCACTTGCTCCCCATTTTTGTGAATATTTACATTAACCATATGCTCAAAAGGCATAACAGTTGACACATACGATTCGTATTTTACTTGGACTTTTTGAACTTCTTCTGGAGGCATAAGATCAAAACAGGTCATTTTTCCAACAATTTCATCAGGTGTATAACCAAGAATATCTTTTATCCGAGGACTGACATAAGTAAAGTTGCCTTGATCATCAATTTCCCAAATCCAGTCCGATGTCGATTCAACTAGAGATCTGAAACGCTCCTCACTTGCTTGCAAAGTTTCTTCCATCTGCTTACGGTCACTTATATCCGAGTGAGTACCAACAAATCGTAGTGGTTTACCCTCTTTTGTAAATTCAATGACTTTGCCCCGATCTAAAATCCATTTGTAAGTGCCGTCTTTGCATAACAATCTTTGTTCATTATGGTAATACTCAGTTTCTCCAGCCAGATGATTATTTACATCAATATAAGCCTGTTCCTTATCGTCGGGATGTATTAGTTTATCCCATTCTCTTAAATCGCTATTGATTTCGTCATTTGCAAACCCTAGCATTTTTTTCCACATAGAAGAAAAGTAAACTTCATTAGTAACGACATTCCAATCCCAGATACCGTCTTGACTACCTTCAAGAGCAAATTGCCATCTTCGCTCACTTGTTTTCAATTTTTCTTCTGCTTTTTTGCGTTCAGTTATATCACTGGCAGTGCCTTGAACTCCACAAATATTTCCAGCTAAATCTCTTTGAACCCGAGCATTAACTAATAGATTAAGTACTTGTCCAGATTTTGAGAAAACTATAGAATCGTAATTAACCAGTTCTATACCAGTTGTCAAAATTTCTTTAACTTTTACAATATCTTTGGCTGCCTGTTCTGGTGGTTGAAAATCGGTAAAAGGTTTGCCGAGCATCTCTTTAGGTGTGTAGCCCAACTGACTTTCCCAACTGGCATTTAAAAATGTGAAAACCCCGTTTACATCAAATTTCCATATCAGATCGTTCGAGGTTTCAACCAGATCACGATATTTTATTTCACTTTCCTTGAGAATATTTTCCATTTGTTGGCGTTCAGTTATGTTACGAACTGAGGAAATCAACAAATAGCCATCATTAAACTTAAGTGATTGTAGCAAAATTTCAACTGGAAATTCAGTGCCATCTTTTCGTCGATGGATTGTTTCAATGATTCCTTGATGTTGGCTATGAATTATTTTATCAAATTTAGCGGCTAATTGTGTTTTAGTAAAATAAGGCTTAATATCTTGTGACTCCATAGATAGTAATTCATCACGCGAGTAGCCAACACCTTCACAAGCCATTTTATTCATATCAACAAATTTCATGGTTTGCCGATCAGTGATAAAAATAGCATCAACAGAATTATCAAGAGCGGCACGAAAACGATGCAAGGATTCTTCGGCTTGTTTATTTTCAGTTATATCAAACATTACACCATAAAGTTTCACGGTTTGATCATTTTCAACCACAATTGTTACTAAGTCCCTTAACCAAATAATTTGATTATCTGCCGTTATCATGCGATATTCAAAGTTGTGATCTTGCTTACTTTTAGTTTTATTAACACAATATTCTATTGCCTTTTTTCGATCATCAGGGTGAATGTGATCAGCCCAAAATGTGGGTTGACTTAACCAATCGGTTAAAGGATAACCCAAAATACGTTGGGCATGTTGACTGACAAATTGAAATTGAAAAGTCTTGGCATCGGCTTCCCACACAATGCCATCAATAGAATTAACTAAACTTTCATAGCGTTGTTGACTTTTTTCTAGGTCTATAGCCAAATTCGTCATTCCAATTTTTTGTTGTTCAATTTCTTGAATACGTTGGGATAACTCAGTTGTTCTTTCAACGACTTGGGTTTCCAGATTGGATTGATTTTCTTGCAATTGTTCTTGGGCATGTTCAAGCTCTGCCAGCATATTGTTGAAAGCGTTTGATAATTCTCCAATTTCATCTTGTGTATTAATAGTTTCTTGATAATTCCAGTTGCCTTTTCCTATTTCTTTGGCTTGACGTTGTAATTTTTGAATAGGGCGAGTTATGTTTTTAGCTATAAAAA
>JAUCGK010000127.1 GCA_030378085.1 Candidatus Parabeggiatoa sp. HSG14 | reverse complement strand
AAAATCTGATTTTTTCCTCCTGTGTTAATACAACTAAATATTTAAAATTTCGTTACACTAAAATCGAAGTAACAAGATGTCCTACTTTAAAATTTAAGGCTTTATTATTTGACTTTAAATGTTAAATTAAGTATTTTTACTACTATAAATTTTTCTTTGTTGTAAATAATCCTGATATTATTGAGCTTTCTTCAAAACCATGAAAATGACAGTTTTTATTATTTGTAAATTGCATTAAATTTCTTACAAACAGTGGTTTTGACATTCCTTACATTAATGGCTCATTCACGATTCACAACTCAAAATTTAGCTAAATATTTTAAATGCACTTCTAAATTCCTTTAATTATTCTGTGACTTCAACAATGACAGAACAATTTATTGTAAGAAAAAATGCAAAATAAAAATTTCAGATTCCTAATCTCCAATTTTCAATACTCTAAAACAAATTCTTTGGAGGATAATAATTGTGACACAGAATGACATTATCCGGTTAATTGTTGTTGAAGAATCCGTTAATGATGCTGAAGTCATTCTGAATAGCTTGCGTAAAGCACGTTACCCTATTCGTCCACGCCACGTTGAAGATGATGAAGATTTACAAGAAGCTTTAACTGAATATGAATGGGATTTGATTATTTCTGTTCCTCAAGTGGGTGATTTCACAGTAGCTCAAGTGTGTGATATGGTTTCGTCATCCAAGCAAGATATTCCAGTCATTGTTTTACTTCATAAGCTTGAAAGTAAAACAATGGCTGAATTACTCAATGCAGGTGTCAAACAAGTCGTTCCAAGTAATAATCATAATTGTTTACAAATTGCCGTAGGACATGAACTTGAAAATTTAACTGAACGTCGAAAACGTAAACATATTGAACAGCTTTACAAGGAAAGTCAAAGACACAACAAAATTTTGTTGGAAACGTCACGCGATGCGATTGCTTATGTCCTTGATGGTATGCATGTCCATGCTAATCCCAGTTATTTAAAGATGTTTGATTATAAAAATATGGATGACTTGGAAGGATTGCCTATTATGGATTTAGTCGCTGTTAATGATCGAGGGAAATGTAGAGATTTCATGCGTGAGTTCATGGCAGATGACAAGGAAGAAGAACGCCAAATTGATTTAACAGGGCTTAAATCAAATAGTCGCAAATTTAAACTGAATATGGTGTTCAGCCAAGCTATTTACGATAGTGAACGTTGTATTCAAGTTATCATTCGTGATCAATCGCTTGATGAAAAAAGTGAAAAATATCGCAAACAAATTGAAGAGTCGAAAAAAATTGATTCAATGACAGGGTTATTTAACCGCCAGCATTTTGTTTCGGTGCTGGAAAAATCCCTGGCAAAGGCGATGGAAACGCATACGCGCAGTGTGTTACTTTATATTGCTTTAGATAATATCGATTCTATCAAAGAGAGTGTGGGTATAGGTGGTATTGATTCAATTATTCAAAATATTGGAAAAGTACTCAAAAATTCTTGTGGAAAAGGTATATTAGCTCGGTTTAGTGAAACCGAATTTACTTTACTCATTGTTGATAAAGACAAGGAATTTGCGAGTAAATTTGCTGAAAAACTCTGTAAAGTGGTAGAAGCCTGTGAAACTGATGCCATTACTACTTGTAGTATTGGTATTGCTGTCGTTCTCACTTCTGCAGCCAGTGTCCAAGATGTACTTACAGATGGATTGACGGCTTGTAAAGCAGCTATGGGACGTGGTGGTAATACCTATGAAGTCTATAAAGCGGTGGTCAAAGGCGAGCAAGGGAGCATGAAAAGTTCTGATATTGCTAAGCTTATTGAAACTGCAATAGAGGAAAATCGTTTATCTTTGCGTTATCAACCCATCATCAATTTGCATGGTGAAAATCAAGAGTTTTATGAAGTTCTTTTGCGAATGGTGGATCAAGAAGGACAAAATGTGTCCATTGGCGAGTTTTTTGATGCTGCTGAACGTGCTAATTTAACTATCCAACTAGATAAGTGGGTACTCCAACAAGCTGTTGCAGCTTTGGTAAAACAACAAAAGAATGGGCATGAGACGCATTTTTTCATCAAATTATCTGATCAAGCCATTAAAGATGAGACTGTGTTGTTGTATATTAAAAAACTGTTTAAATCCAATGATATTCCAGGCGAACGTCTTATTATTGAACTTAATGAATCAACAGCTATTGGTCAAATTAAATTAGCAAAAGCTTTTATTACCCAATTAAAAAATGTGGGTTGTCAATCAGCATTGGAACACTTTGGTACTGGTTTAAATTCTGAGACGACACTCAAACATTTGCCTGTCGATTATGTAAAAATAGACTCATCTTTCAGTAAAGATTTATCGACTAATTCTGAAAGTCAAGAAGCAGTTAGAAAGATTGTCAAGATGGTACACGATTTAGATAAGCGAACGATTGCTGAAGCGGTAGAAGATGCTGACAGTTTAGCTGTGTTGTGGTCATCTGAAGTTAGTTTTGCTCAAGGACATTACATTATGGAACCACTTGAAGAACCTGACTTTGATTTTTCTGAGGAAGAATAGAAGGAGGTAGTTCTGAAATGTGAGTGATACAATTATATTTTTTATTTATATATCATATAGTTAATAAATATTTATCACTCAATATTTCAGGACTACTGTTTTCGCTTTATTTTGAAATGATCATGGATGAATAACTGATGTTACGCAGATAGCTTTCAAACTGGAGTGCAAAATTGAGGACACCCCCCTAACCCCCCGTACACAGGGGGAAGTCTCAAAATAGAAAAATTAAAGCAAAGTGTCAAATGATGTTTGGTTCCACCCGTGTACGGGGGGTTAGGGGGGGTATCCCCAAAATCTGTTACAATCTGCAAAATTTCATTTTGCACTACTCTGGTATTCACTTTTGAAGTACAGTGCGTAACATCAGTGAATAAGAAAAAAGAAGTTGCTTATGCTCATAAAGAAACAGGGCAAGCATTTTTTTGACATCGAAGCAAAATTTAAGCTGACTTGTGAGGCAAGCATTGTTGACAGTTCAAACTTGACACTTAATGTATTCATTCTTTTGGTTTACCTTTCCATCCTTTCATCCGCTTAATCTTGTCCAAAATGCTATTCCCAAATTTGAACATATTTCGGCTTTAGAAATAGAAGATTGGACAGTATAAATTGATAACTGATTAAGCGCACGAAATTTGAACAAGATTAAAAGGATTAAAGGATTATAGCGTTTTCCGATTGGATAAAGTACAACCTCCACTAAATCCCCTCCTTAATTAACTAACCTTTACCCACAAGTAGGTAAACCTATTGAAATCAATAGGTTTTTGTTATAGGGAGATATCACTCTAAAATGAAATTGGCAAAAATTTGTCCTCTCATCGTGCTTGGATTTCATGGGTGTTACGACTCTTTATAACATTGCTATTTATACGGTTAAATAATTTTTGGGTACTTGTGGGTAAAGGTTAGTTAATTAAAGAGGGGACTTGTACCTGATGCAATCGGAAAAGGCCATAACATAACAGGATTAAAATTATAATTCAATGGGTTAATATTAAATTTTGAGAAACCAATATCCTGTCCATTCTTTAATCCGTTAAATCCTGTTGAAACTATTTTTAATCCTATAGTTTTTCACATAAATAATTTCACACACCAAACCTGACAGGTTTTAGAAACCTGTCTTCGAGGTTAAAGTTTTTGCGCGAAAAAACTTTAACCTCGAAGGTTTTTTGAAGTTATTTTTCTGAATGTCTATATTTTAATCCTATAAATCTCTGAAAACACTACCCACTATCTTACAGTAATGAGCGTTTTTGTCGTATAACCATTCCTGTCAGTTGTAGTAAGTATCGCGTCACCCGATTTTAGTGCTTTGAGATAACAACTAACACCGTTACCAGTTCTTGATTGTGCTGATTTGCTTTCCACAATGTTAAGGGGAGTGATGGCACATGTTGACAAAATTGCATTATAAGTCATCTCAGAATCAACCACGACTTCTAGTTCTTCACCAATCAACATTGTCAAGCCAGCAGGTGGACTCCATAAGATTGACGGGTTAATGCCACTACTAAAAACAGTGGTGGCGTATGCCAGATTTGATTGTTGCGTTTTTAGCATATTGCTTAAATCGGTTTCAGCTTGATTGTAAATGGCGTAAAACTGATAAGTACCACTTCTGCCAGGTGGCACATCAAAAGACAACAGGTGATACTTTACTTCAATATCGACTAATTCACTCCCAGCAATACCTTGTCTATAAGGTTGTGGTGTTAAACTAAACGGTTCAAGTGGTAATTCTGTCATGAAGTAAAACAGATTGTCAGGGGCTTCAACAGCAATCCATAAGTCAACACGCGGCACACTTGGAGGAATTTGTAGATGCTCCACCAAATCTAACATGAACCATTCTCCAACTTGATAAAATTCTTTTAACCCAACAAACTCTAAATCGGGTTGATTAAGTGGCATCAGATTAAAGGTGGCTGTGACATCGACTGCCTGAGTTATTGAAACTTGACACACTAAGTGATTTCCTGAACAAGCTCCTGCCCAGCCCGCAAAGCTAGAACTACTATCAGGTATTGCGGTTAGTTGCATTTTCCAATTTTCGGCATATTGTCCCGCACAAGTCATACCGCAATCAATACCTTCTCCAACCACAGTGCCGCTTCCATTACCATTTTTGCTGATTGTTAATGGATAGAAAGTGGATACTATGTTAAAGATTGCCGTTACATTTTGTGCTTCAGTCATAGAAACTTGGCAAATATTTGCACCTGAACAGGCATTTGTCCAACCAACAAAAATAGAATCAGCCGAAGGTTCCGCTTGTAGCGTAACTAATGTATTTTTGACATATTGTTTATTACAAACTGTACCACAATCAATCCCTGAACCTGTCACGCGCCCTGTACCACCTCCATCGCTGTTGACAGTTAGCACATATTCGTTAATAACAGATTCCTGACTAAAGGTTGCTGTGACATTTTGTGTCTCAGTCATTGTAATTTGACAAGTGTTTTTTGTCCCTGAACAAGCACCATTCCAGCTTTCAAAGATAGAATCATCAATTGGTTCTGCTGTTAATGTCACTTCTGTATTTTCGGCATATTGTTCGCTGCAATCACTGCCACAATCAATTCCTTCTCCGATAACATTGCCTGTGCCATTCCCATTTTTATTAATGGTGAGCCTATATTTACCCGCTAACTCGTCTCCTTCTTCAATTAGATTAAAGATTGCTGTGACATTTTGACTTTGATTTATAGTGATTTGACAAGATTCCTCTTCGCCTGAACAAGCACCATTCCAACCGACAAATACCGAATCAGCTGTAGGTTTTGCGGTAAGTGTGACTTCAATTTCAATGTCTCCAGCAAATACTTCGTTACAATCACTGCCACAATCAATCCCTTCACCAGTAACTTTGCCAGAACCGGAACCCGCTTTATTGATAATCAATACATATTTAGCACAAGACGGATATTCATCCTCTTCAGTACAAAGCGGAAATTTATCAACGGTTTTTTCAAAACCCGTGTAATCGGTATTTTTATCCTGACACAGTTTATTACCATTGAGCGCGATAAAAGTTTTTGAAGAGTCAAGTGCACTTAAAGCCGGAATTGGACCAGTAAGCTGGTTTTCACTAAAATCAATCCGTGTTGTATTTGTTAAGGCACTCAAGTCTGGAATTTGACCACACAATGTATTGTGATAAAAAGAAATTTTCTCCAAATTGCTCAAAGCACTTAAGTCTGGAATAGGGCCAGTGAGTTCATTACTCCAAAGATTAATTTCCTTTAAACTGGTCAAATTACTTAAATCAGGTAATACACCAGTAAGTCCATTATTACGAAGATTGAGGCTAACAACATTTCCATCCTTATTGGTATTAATTAACGCAAAATTGCGTGGTTCATTGGTGGTATTCCAATTCTTCTTGTTTCTCCATTGGGAGCCGTCAGTACTGTGGTAAAGTGCCAACAATGTTTCACATTCCGCCACTGGCATTGAGGATATTCGATGGCAGTTTTTTCCATCTGCATCACATATTCGTGCATTACAATCGGTTTTTGTAACGATGCTCTCGCCTTTGCTTGGCCCCTTAAAGGTTGCCGTCACGCTTTTAGCTTGAGTCATGGTGACAGTACACGATTCTTTTGTGCCTGAACAACCACCACTCCAACTCGTAAAAGTGGAATTAACATCAGGTTTTGCAGTTAATGTGACTTTTGCATTCTTAGCATATTGCCCACTGCAATCACTGCCACACTCAATACCACTACCAGTAACATCACCTATGCCGGTACCGTTGATATTGATAGTCAGCTTTACTTGTTCAGGGGTATCGGGTTTTGTGGGAGACTCTGGAGATACTGAAGAATCCGGATCGGTGATAACGATACTTTTGCTACCACTCGTTGTTAATCCTTGATTATCTGTAACTGTGAGCGTAATCGCGTAATTACCGTTATCATTGAAAAGGTGGGTACTCGGATTACCGTATTCGATCTCTTTACCTATTGACCATTCATAATCAGTAATTGAGCCATCTGGATCATAAGAATCACTGGCATCAAGAGTGACTATTAAAGGCATTTTTCCTTGTGAGGGGGAAACGGTAAAAGCGACAATGGGAGATTGATTCTCTTGTGCGAGTGCGTAAGAAGGTAAAAATCCAAATAGCATAACAAACAACAAGCAACTTTGATGATAAAGGTATTTCCTCATTCTATATAAAAAACGTGAATAAAAATACATAGACTTTGTCCTTTGTTGTGTGGTTAATAGGAGTCCAAGATTTATTTTGGACTATATAGCTTAGAAATAAACATGAAATAACTTTGTCAATCTCCCTTAACCCCTTTAATGTTAAAGATATGGGCATCCAACCTTTCTTAAAATTTGTACGAGAAACCTTGACTGGTTTATGGTTAACAATAGAATGGATGGCCCAACTACTGAAAAGACCTTTCCAAATACGTCTGGAATAATTAAGTTTATCACCACATAGCTCTCCAATATTTTTAATTAATGGCTGCTTTATCCTATTTTTAGCACTCAAGAAATTCATAAGCTTTTTTTTTGCTGTCCTCCCTGAAAACACTCAAAAAAAATTTTTTTCAAAAGATTTTTTTTAAATTAATATCATTATTAAAAGTGGTTGTGAAGCAGTTGATATTTGATGCGTCAGGGCTGCAAGCCCCAACGTTTCAAACAAACCTGAGTTATTCGCGCCAGATCATCGCAGAGGCTTTGAAACAATTACGTATTCAAGGATTTAGCGAAGAATTACCGCCGTGCAAAAGTTCAATGGCTGAGATACTAAGGAATGAGGATTCAATAAAATACGAAAGTTGAAACCTGACAGGTTTTTAAAACCTGTCAGGTTTAGCACCAACATTTTGCAAATTATTAAATCCTCATTCTTAACTATGAAAAACCCATGCATTTTTAATCACACCCCTTAAGTTAATGGCATTGACGCTTCAGCATTGGAATGCATCTCGTGACGTTCCAGCGTCACTCCTATTGATACCTGAAATCCTAATCCCCGTAATTGTTTTGCTAATTCCGTTTTTTCTGGAGGAAGCTCAATCTCAATACAACTAAATTCACGTCGCATTGGATAATGTTTTCTTAAATTGTCAAAATACGTACTTGGATGAGTTGCTTGAGTCATTCTACGTAAAGCAGCATCATCACGACGTACATCATAACAAGCCATGACAGCAGTATTGATGGCAGTGTTATCATCAACTGTTGTGGAAAATGATAAATGAGTTAAGGGTGAGGTAGGAAGAAAAGTTTGTGCTTGCCAAATAGGAGGATGCTGAAAATAGTCACAAACTGCTGAATAGAGCATCTCTGTTCCTCGTACTTTGCCATCAAAACTGTAACCTGCAATGTGGGGTGTACCTAATGTAGCACGTTGTAACAACAACGGATTAATATTTGGTTCATTTTTCCACACATCTAAAATAATACTTATTGCTGGGCAATTAGCCAATGTTTCTAGCAAAGCCGTTTCATCTACCACCGCTCCCCGTGATGTATTCACCAAAATGACATCTTTTTGCAACTTTGCCAAAAAATCAGCATTCACTAAATGATAAGTTGGATAGTATCCAGTTTTAGAAAGCGGTACATGTAATGTAATAATATCTGCTGATAATACGGTATCTAAATCGACATAATTCAAATGACTGTTTTTTTCGTTCAGTGGTGGATCGTGGATAATACAATGCACACCCAAAGCTTCTAATTTCGTGAGTACCCTATATCCAACATTACCACACCCAATAATACCTACTGTTTTATCACGCAATTGAAACCCTTGTTGTTCTGCGGTTATCAACAAGGCACTTATTACATATTCGGCTGCAGCGGTGGCATTACAACCGGGTGAACTCGCAAATCCAATGTTTTGTTGTTGTAGATAAGCTAAATCAATATGATCTAAACCAATAGTCGCAGTACCAACAAAGCGCACTGTAGTACCCGCCAATAATTTTTCATTAACTTGGGTAACAGAACGTACTAATAATACTGAAGCCTCAGCCAAATCAATATGACTTAAATGTCGCCCGACAACAGTACGAATTTCTCCTAAACTCGTAAATGCTTCACGGACAAAAGGAATATTTTCATCTGCGATTATTTGCATAATAATTTGTTCAAATTTATATCATTCAACTCAACCATTTTTTCTACCATTACTTGCAATTGTATACAAAACACTCAAATTTTAGCATAAATTATTTTCTGTTGTGAATAATTCTATAGACGTTCAGATAAATAATTTCACAAAAAACCTTGGAGGTTTAACTCCAAACATTTTTCTGAAAATGGTGCGTTCCGTTCCATACTTTAAAGCAGCAAAAGCATCAGACAAGAAAGTCCCGTATTTTCTAGGTTTTGTATTTTTCTGATGATAAAGTCTATATTAAAACTGACGTGATCTGTCATATATAATCATGTATAATAAACAGAATTTATAGGTTATACGTTGATGTTAAAAGATTTATGTGTACTCTATTTAAGTTTTTAGCCTTGAGATTTATCTCAACTAAGTAGTTACAAATGTTTGTGGTGTAACAATTCTTATATAACGAGGAATTATTTATGGCAAATGAACTTTGTTTTAAAAATATACATTTAGAAAATTCATGGACACTCCCTGTTTATGAAAGCACGGGCGGTTACAAAGCACTGCGTAAAATTCTCGCAGAACAAACACCACCTAAAGAAATCAGTGATCAATTAAAGGCATCAGTTTTACGTGGGCGTGGTGGTGCTGGATTTCCAGCTGGTTTGAAATGGAGTTTCATGTTTTCGGTGCGTGATAAACCAGGACAAAAATACTTGGCGTGTAACTCTGATGAAGGAGAACCAGGCACTTTTAAAGATCGTGATATTTTACGTTACAACCCCCATGCTATCATCGAAGGAATGGCAATTGCCTGTTATACCATTGGCGCAACCGTGGGTTACAACTATATTCGTGGTGAATTTTGCGAGCCGATTGAACGTTTTGAAGGTGCGCTGAAAGAAGCTTACGATGCAGGTTTGTTGGGCAAAAATGTGTTAGGTTCGGGGGTAGATATTGATATTTATACCCATCATGGTGCGGGAGCTTACATCTGTGGTGAGGAAACTGCATTGTTAGAATCTATTGAGGGCAAAAAAGGCCAGCCACGCTATAAACCGCCATTTCCTGCAGCTTACGGTTTATATGGTAAACCCACGACTATTAATAATGCAGAAACATTGGCTTCAGTACCAGAAATTCTCAACAATGGTCCAGATTGGTTTTTAAATATAGGTAAGCCTAATAATGGTGGTCCTAAATTGTTTTCCATCTCTGGACATGTCAATAAGCCAGGTAATTATGAAATACCAATGGGAACGCCTTTTAAAGATTTGTTAGAAATGGCAGGTGGAGTACTCAATGGAGGGAAACTCAAGGCGGTTATCCCAGGGGGTTCTTCTACACCTGTACTTAAGGGCGATGTAATGATGGGGCTGACAATGGATTACGACTCGCTCTCTAAAGCAGGAACCATGCTAGGTTCAGGAGCCGTCATTGTTATGGATGACACAACTGATATGGTGAAAGTTTTAGCACGCATTTCTCACTTTTATTATGAAGAATCTTGTGGGCAATGTACACCGTGTAGAGAAGGTACGGGTTGGATGGCGCGTATTGTACACCGTATTTATCATGGTGAAGGGAAACAAGAAGATTTAGATTTGTTGACGGATGTTGCAGATAAGATTGGTGGACGGACAATTTGTGCATTGGGAGATGCTGCTGCAATGCCTGTTATTGCTTTTGTGAAAAATTTTAGGGAAGAATTTCAACATTATATTGATCATAAGCGGAGTATGGTTGTCGCTTAATTATTTCTTGCTTTGTGATTTAAAAGTCAAAGTCAATTAAAACCAACTAAAACCTTAATTTTTAAACCTTCTTGTTAATTCCTACCTTTATTTTCTCGTTCCAACGCTCCAGCGTTGGAACGCATTTCGTGACGCTCCAGAGTCACTCCTTATAAAAAAGTATTAACATTCATCATGAGACTGAGTAGTTACAGTAGTTTATAGTTTGAAAGCCCTGAATTTTGGTTGACTGATGAACGTTATAATGTACATCCTAACAGTCATGCCAAAATCTTTGTTGTTTTTTGTGGATACAAATTGCCAACTACTTTGAAGGGTGTCAAACTTACTAATTTTAGGGTAAAATGAGGATGGACAAAATTATGTAATACCCACTTATTAGCTATTTTGTCAAATCCCATTTAATGACCCCAGTGCCTGATATTGTCAAGTTACTTATTAACTGATGTTACGCAGATAGCTTCCAAACTGGAGTGCAAAATTGAGGACACCCCCCTAACCCCCCGTACACAGGGGGAAGTCCCAAAATAGAAAAATTAAAGCAAAGTGTCAAATGATGTTTGGTTCCACCCGTGTACGGGGGGTTAGGGGGGTGTCCCTAAAATTATTTGAAGTACAGTGCGTAACATCAGTTATTAACGCAGGAGTCCAAATCTTTAGGTTTGGGCTTTCATTAGCCATAATGTCCATCTGTTCTTGGATAAATAAGTATGGGAAAATAAATGTAGAAAAACCAACCAAAGGCAAATATCCAAAAGAATTGAGAGAATGCTATCCAAAGTAGATAGAAGGAATTATCTATTAAGGGAAAAATAACCCTGACTACTGAACCACATAAAAGCAAGGCAAAAATCCAGAATAATGATCGAGGTGGATTGAATATATTTCTGCCAGTATGTCCCAGCGAAACACGCGCCATCATCCCGATTGTTATCATTCCAATTCCGCCAAAGGCGAAGGCATGAACAGCTAAATAAACTGAAAGGCCACTAATAACAACTAATACTTTAAGCATAAATCCAATCACAATAAATGCATAACCCACATAAAGAATCCATAACAACGGTTTTTTCCAAAGTCCTCGTGTAAACCAACCAACTAATCTTAATCCATGAATTAAGAAAGACAATCCTGCAAATGTCGCCGTGAGATAAGGGTTAAAATTGACCAAATCTACTATTGCAAAAGCCCAGAATACGATAAGATGACTTTTATCAACCCATTGCCAGTTTTTTACTTGAATAGGATAACCCACACCTTTTTCTATGAAAAAAGGAATGACTCTTCTCCCCATAACAAAAATGAATGAGAGAATCAAATAAAGTCCAGCATATAAGCCATAATATATACCGTTAGACAATAAGCCATAAAGACCGCAATAAAATACAATGTTGCTAATCAGTAATAATAGGAGTAGTGATGCGAGGGCGATACTTTTCTTATCTCTGACTTTCAATAATGGTAAAAATATGAAGAGACTGAGCAAAAGAATAAATAAATTGTCAATAGTTGCTATGATGCTTAAAGGGACGATATCTCCGAAAAATGGCAGAAGCCGAGCAACTAACCAAAGTAAAAATAAGAAAAGTAATGGGTAGCCATGCAAAGTTTGTATACGAGTCCAGTTTTTGACGGCGGTTAATAAAAAACCTGCTACAACGGCGATGCTATACCCAAAAATCATTTCATGAGCATGCCATGTCATGGGGGAAAAATGACTGAACGGCGTAAACCATTCAAAAGTATATATCCCCATCCACACCAACATTGCTAAAAAAGCAAAACTGCTGGCTCCCACAAAAAAGGGTCTAAATCCCAAATGTAAAAATGCAAATTTACCTACATTTTTTTGTGGTTCAATATTAAGAAGTATATTTGCCATGAAACTATTCCTACTTTATTTGGTAGTATGGTTGAAGTTGAATCACAAACCATTGCAGATGCAAAAAAAACGCTTGCCGTAAATAATCCTGTGACAGTAAGAATTCAAAAGTTATTGAGAAGAAGCATTTTCTCTCACAAGACGAAATCCCACATTAGTATGGCGATTCTCTGGGAAATTTTTATAACGGGAAGTTGTACGCATGTATCTTGATGAATGAAGCCAAGAACCACCGCGTTCCACCCGATAACGAGTGCTTTTGGGATTTGTTATGCAAAGTAATTCTTTGCCACTATATTTTTTCTCATATTCTGAACAAGTCCATTCCCGAACATTGCCCTCAGTATCATACAAACCAAACGGATTAGCAGAAAAAGAACCTACTGAAGCCGTTTCTTGACCACCCCATTGACTACCACAATCTTTACAATTAGCTCTATTAAGCCCAATATCATCTCCCCACCAATATTGAGTGAGCGTTCCTGCTCTGGCACTATATTCCCATTCCGCCTCAGTAGGCAAGCGATACCGTTGTCCTGTTTGTTGACTTAACCAATTAGTATAGGCTATTGCGTCATGCCAAGAAACATTAATGACAGGGCGATTACCACGTCCCCAACCTTCATCACTTGGTTTTTTTCTACCCAGAGCTTTTGCAAAATAGTCATATTCTGCAAAACTCACTTCATAACGTCCAATCGCAAAGCTATTCACAAATACCCAATGCAATGGCCGTTCATCAACATCACCATGACCTTGAATATCTCCCATACGGAATTGCCCAGATGGAATCCATACCATTTCAGGCCCTAAGCTACCGTCAGGTAAACGATCACGGATAATTCCATCCCTGTTTTTTATCAGCACCTTTTTTTGAGTAATGACTTTTTTTTGAATGGGTGATTTCTCTTGAGCAATAGCCTCTTTTTGAACGAACAAAGTTTCTTTTTTAGCAGTGATGGTAGCCTTTTTAAGTTGTTGTTGGACTTGTTTAAGCTTTTTTTGTAAGATAATTTTTTCTGATTTTAATTGTGCAAGGTATTTCTGTTCAACTTTTCTCGTCATCTGAATTTTTTCAAATTTTCTTTGCGCTTTCTTGAGCTGTCGTTGTTTTTTTCCAAGGACTTCTTGCAAATGCTCTTCATCAGAAAGAATTTTTTGTTGTAGTTCCTCTAATTCTGATGCTTGTAACAAGTGTAATCGTGCAAAACGGTGTTCTGTATAAAACACATAACCTGCGTTTAAGATAACAACAACTATGACAGTAATTCCCGCCCATAGCTGCCATTTTTTAGGGGATGGGGATGTAGGCTGAGTTAAATTCAGTGTTTGAGGTAGCGATTTAGGCAACAATTTTTCCATCCACTGTTCCACACCTTGAGGACGATCTTCTTCAGCGAGTTGCAATGCCCAATCAATTCCCTCTAGCAAATCATTAGAATAATTTTTCTGCCCAATTTGTATAGCAGATGCTAATGGATCATTTTCTTTACGTCGTTTAATAGCATCAATACGTTTTGGAGCCTCTACGGGCGTTTTTCCACTGATAGCACTATACAACACAGCACTCAATGCATAAATATCTGTCCAAGGGCCTTGATGAGCTTGGGTTTGATATTGTTCAAATGGTGTATAACCAGGAGTAATAATTGCCTTAAGATCACGACGAAGACGTTCTAAGGCATAACGTGCTCCCCCAAAACCAAGTAGAACTGGTGTGTGATCTTTGTCACGCAAATAAATATTATCGGGTTTAATATCGTGGTGTAGAATACCTGCTTTATGTAAGGCTTTTATACCTAATAACAGAGGTGGCAAAATAGTCATAATATCGGTTTCAGGTAATATATCGCGACTTTTTAAAATATCCAGCAGAGATTGTCCCTGTTCATATTCCATAACGATATAAGCCGTATTATGTGCTTCAAAAGAGCGTAGTACTCCTACAATATTAGGATGTTGAAATGTCGTCAGTGCTTTTCCTTCTTGGAGAAATCGTTCTAAACCCCAGTCAAAATTTCTTTCATCTTGCGGAGAATTTGGTTGAAGATTATAGTTTTTTTCCCTAATCGCTAAATTGGTAGGAAAATATTCTTTGATTACAACATTAAGGTTTTGCTTAACATCTTGTGCAAAATAAATAATACAAAAATCACTATATCCAAGAATAGATTTAATGAGGTATTCTTGTAATTGATAGCCTATTTGTAATGTATTACGAATTCTAGTAGCCATAATTAGAAAATTTAGTTAGAAAATTTAGAAAGTTTCAGTTGAGTTATTGTAAGATGACAAATACCTATTGGATAATAAGATTGTTTATAATGCAATTTACTGTTCTAAAATTTTTATCATTAAATAATTGAGGCATGGTTCAAAAAAGGCGATAAAAAAATGTCACTGTATTTGAGTGTTACCCCGAATTGAACCATGCCATAATTGATAACTGATGTTATGCTTTGACTTGTATGCAGTGATATTGGTAGGGCGAATCTGCGTGTTCGCCCAAGAATCAATCTGCATAACATTAAGTTGATGATCTAATAATTCGTGTTCATAACTTTATAATAAATTTACAGTAGGAAAAATAATGATTTTT
>JAUCGK010000126.1 GCA_030378085.1 Candidatus Parabeggiatoa sp. HSG14 | reverse complement strand
ACACAGGGGGAAGTCCCAAAATAGAAAAATTAAAGCAAAGTGTCAAATGATGTTTGGTTCCACCCGTGTACGGGGGGTTAGGGGGGTGTCCCTAAAATTATTTGAAGTACAGTGCGTAACATCAGTTTATAATAAAGAAAAACACTAACAATTATAGGTTATTTTGCGTTTAACATTATTTTGGACG
Source organism: Candidatus Parabeggiatoa sp. HSG14 (assembly GCA_030378085.1). Lineage (GTDB taxonomy): Bacteria > Pseudomonadota > Gammaproteobacteria > Beggiatoales > Beggiatoaceae > Parabeggiatoa. Next base: position 14,722 of record JAUCGK010000126.1, on the reverse strand, counting down.
ATTACAATAATCTTTATTACAGTAGAAATTCAAATTTGTTGTAACTGCGTGTGCGTAGTAATATATCATTTATTTTTAAACAAAGTGGTACGATAAAAAATGACATGTATTTTAATTACCGATGATTCAGTTTCCATACGGCAAATGTTGAAGTTGACTTTAAATGATGCAAATTATGAAGTCACAGAGGCAGAAAATGGTTCGCAAGCATTAAAGTTGGCAAAAATTCATCAATACGATTTAATTATCACAGATGTTAATATGCCTGTACTTGATGGATTATCCCTGGTGCGTGAATTACGCGCTTTGCCTGATTATCAATTTAAACCCATTTTATTATTGACAACTGAATCTGATCCAGAAAAAAAGAAAATAGCGAGATTATCTGGTGCGACAGGATGGATTATTAAACCTTTTGATCCTGATAAATTATTAGCTGCAATTAGAAAAGTATTGAGGTAATGTGTTATGGCAGTAGATTTAACAGAAATACGTGAACTTTTTATTGAAGAGAGCTTGGAAAATCTTGATGTCATGGAATCGAATTTACTTGATTTAGAAATCGGGACACTTGATAAAGAGCTTATCAATAGTATTTTCCGTGCGGCTCATTCCATTAAAGGGGGAGCTGGCATTTTCAAATTTGAAAAAATAGTGACTTTTGCACATGCGGCGGAAACATTACTTGATGAAATGCGTAATGGGGAGCATCTCATTACACAACCATTAATTGATGTGCTGTTATGTGCAGGAGATATGATGCGGATGATGATATCTGCTCTGCAAGATGATAAAGAATATGATGTTCAAAAGGTACAAGCATGTCAAAATGAATTACAAAAAAATTTAAAAACACCGATAGAAAATGCACAGGCTGATTATGATGTATCTCCCCCAACTATGCCTGAAGCCTCTGAAAATGGACAGACGGAGCATAAGGTATCTCTCCCAACTACACCTGAAGTTTCTTCACCATTGCCAGAAACAACAATACCTCCTTCTAGTAAGGAATTGCCTATTAATGAAACATTGCCCACAATCAGCAAAGGATGGCATATTGTATTTAAGCCAGCATTGTCTATGTTAAAAACAGGCAATGATCCTATTTATTTGTTTCGGGAATTGGCTCGATTAGGAGACTTAGAAGTTAAGACAGATTCTAGTCAACTCCCTACTTTTGAAGATATTGATCCTCAATTATGTTATTTAAGTTGGGAGTTGACGTTATATGGTGATATTGAACGAGCTGCTATTGATGAAATTTTTGAATGGGTTGAAGATGAATGTGAATTGCACATCACTGCTTTAGAACCTTCTGCTCAACGGGTTGAAAAAATACCTCTTTCAAAGGAAGAGAAGCTTGATTTTGATACGGAAATAGCTTTTAAACAGGAAGAAGAGTTACAGCTTGATAAAGAAAATTTCTTTGAGAAACAAGGAAAAATTCCGTTTAACGGTGAAGACATTATCCTTAAGAAGGAAGAAGAAATATTGCTTGACAAAGTGGAAGAATTTGAAAAACCTGAGGGTGAAATTTCAAAAAGTGTCCCTTTGCAAAATGAAAAAACACTCGAAAAAGAAGAGATTACTCCTGTTAAAAGTAGTGAATCTGTCAAAGAAGCTTTTCTTGCAGAAGCAGAAATTACAAAAGGTGTAGCAAAAGAAACTTCAATACCTGATGAAAAAATAATTTCCCCATCATCGTTAAAAATATCCGCTAAAGAAGAAACGGTAAGAACGAAACAGGGCAGTGGAAAAAATCATACCCATCATACTATTGAATCTAATTCTATTCGTGTCAGTATTGATAAAATTGATAATTTAATCAATATGGTTGGTGAATTAGTTATTACCCAATCTATGTTAGATCAAGTGGGTGAAGGTTTTGACAATTCACAAATGAGCCAACTACGCGATGGCTTAGGGCAGTTAGAACGTAATACCCGTGAACTGCAAGAAAGCGTCATGCGTATTCGTATGTTACCAATCAGTTTCTCATTTAATCGTTTTCCGCGCTTAGTTCATGACTTAAGTGAACAACTTGGAAAAAAAATTGAATTAAAACTATCGGGCGAAAATACGGAACTTGATAAAACCGTTTTAGAAAAAATGAGTGATCCATTGGTACATTTAGTACGGAACGCCCTTGATCATGGTGTTGAAATACCAGAGCAACGTCGAGCAGCAGGTAAACCAGAAACAGGACTGTTACATTTACACGCCTTTCATCAAGGAGGTAACATCATTATTTCAATCAGTGATGATGGGGCTGGCTTTGATTTAAAAAAAATACGCGATAAGGCAATACAAAAAGGGTTAGCAACCCTGGATGAATATTTGAGTGAAGAACAATTACACGAATTTATCTTTCAGCCTGGGTTTTCTACAGTCACCCAAGTCAGTGATGTATCTGGACGAGGAGTTGGTATGGATGTTGTACGCCGTAATATTCGTGCGTTAGGGGGTACAATTGAAGTAAAATCTAAATATGGACAAGGCTCAACTTTTAACATTCGTTTACCATTGACGTTAGCAATTTTAGATGGACAACTGGTACGTGTTGGGGAAGATATTTATATTTTGCCATTACTTTCTATCATTGAATCATTACGTGTTAAAATCGAATTAGTCAGTTCTTTTGCCAGCAGAGCAGAGGTTTATAGATTGCGCGATGAATATATTCCCATTTTGCGCCTATACACCTTGTTTAATATTACGGCTGCTACAAATCAGCTAGATCAAGGATTATTAGTTATTGTTGAAGGGGATGGTCAAAAAATTGGATTATTTGTTGATGAACTACTTTCCCAACAACAAATAGTGATTAAAAGTTTAGAAAGTAATTTTAAAAAAGTGGAAGGCGTTTCTGGCGCAACCATTTTAGGCGATGGGAGTGTCGCTTTAATTTTGGATGTTGCTGGATTAATTCACCTGTTTCACAACCAAACCAAATTACCAATAATGCGAATCAGGAGTAATTTATGAACAGCGATACCACTAATGTTGCCGATAAATATTTGACTTTTGTTTTAGCAACTGAAGAATACGCAGTGGATATTTTACGTGTGCAAGAAATTAAAGGGTGGAATAAAGTCACCACTATACCCAACACCCCCGAATATATTTGTGGCGTTATTAATCTACGTGGTACTATTGTACCAATTATTGATTTGCGCTTACGCTTTCAACTTGAACGTTTAGCTTATGGCGCAATGACTGTTGTAGTTGTTGTCAAAGTGCTATCTGCTACTAAAAAAGAACGCATTATGGGCATTGTTGTTGATGGAGTATCAGATGTTTACGATGTCGCAGAAGAAAAAATTAAACCACCACCAGACTTTGGCAGTGTCATTAGTACAGAATTTGTTAAAGGCTTGGCAACAGTAGATAACAAAATGGTAATAATATTAGACATTGACCGTTTGCTCAATTCCAATGAATTAGCTATTGTTGATAGTCTATCTCAATAAAAATGTTAGGAACGTGCATAAAATATACGCCAAACGTTCAGGTTTTCGGATTTTAGACCTGACAGGTTTTAAAAACCTGTCAGGTCTTTTCTAGCGTTTGAGTGATTCAAACTCAATAACAATGTTAGGAACGTGCATAAAATATACGCCAAACGTTCAGGTTTTCGGATTTGAGACCTGACAGGTTTTTAAAACCTGTCAGGTCTTTTCTAGCGTTTGAGTGATTCAAAAAAACCGAAAATTTGAACGTCTGGAGTAATGAAACAGTATAACTCTTAACCAGCCATTACTGGTGGGGAACTTTCCTCCCTTATGCACTTTTCACTTTTCACTCAAATTGACTGCTGTTGAAGAAAAATCCGACCAAACCTATATCATGAGGTTTGTAATACTTTTCCAAGTTTTCAACTAATTTCAATCGACTTGACGATAATTCTCTATAGTTTGCTATAGTAGCAGCCGTATTATTAAGGGTCAGTCGATTATCAGTAGTATTATCACCTATCGCAACAGCATTATAAAAAATGTCAGGACTTGAAAAATAAGGGATTCTAGGACAATGATACCCCTCATCACGACATTGCTGTTCTGATGCTAATATGGTACGCCAACTATTAGCAGTATCTCCCGCCGCATGAACATAACCATAACTGTGCTTATACGCACCATAAAGCTTTTTACCTTTGCCACGGAAAACAACATATTTATCATGAGTTGCACCCATGTTATGTCCTAATTCATGTGCAAAAGAATAAGAGGGTGCTGAGGCACAATACCTATCAATGACACTAAACCCATATTTTTGACTGTTTACCGAAATTTGTCCTGGTATCCATGCCATACCACAACGACGGGGATCCCCTTTTTCTACCCAAAGACTCACTAAATCAGCCTCGTGAATATCTCTTAAACGATGTACTTCGTCAAGTTCACCGTTGACATCTTTTTTATGGCCTTTAGTATAAGTTAATTTATCCAAATCAGTGTGGTGAAAACCTGACTCTGTATAGTCTATTTGCGCTGTAAAAATCAGCCTCAACTTTTGTCGAATACCACTATTGACATAAATCATATTTGTTTCTTCAATAGTCAGGCGGATTTCTGAAACAATATCGTTTGAAGATCGTGCAGCCGCCGTTGTATAGACAACCATCATATCAATCACTACAGTCTCCCCATTATCATCTACAAATATCTCCCTTTTATCTTGATTTTTCAGTGGAATTGAAAAGTGGTTATGGGTAGATGTTTGAGCTTTTACGAGTGACTGTCGAGGTTTTTTCTTGACTTGATGAGACACTAAAGGGAACGAAGAGGGATCCATTTTTTGGATAGCATGTAAACTATTTTCTGTAGAACGTATCTGATAAACTTCTCCGTTCGCGTTAATATTTCCCGTCACCTTATTCCCTTTAACAACTAATGTCACATCACCAAATTGCACATTTTCCAATTTACCAATCCATGTATAATCATACATTGAGCGATAATGAAGCGAATGATTGAGAGCGGTATAAGAAATATCAGGAAATAAATTTAAAATCACTCTCTTTGTGTATGCAGACTCGGTATAATTGTTTTGTTGACTTAAAGCATAGGGATTAATATGAGTGTATCTAAGTCGAGTTATTGTTGGATTAGGTAATTCTACTTCTTCATACATTAGCGTATTAAGAAACAGAGGTTTATTACCCAATATCCATTTTGGTATCGTCTGTGAATTGCCTTCTTCTTTAAAACAAAATTGATTTGCTTTAGAAGTATTAGAATGCAATGTTGCAGACTCAACATTATACCCTTCGATTTTATGAATTGGTATTCTCATTACAGCTTGTACAGGAAAGATGAGACTTAATAATAAAATCAATACCAAAAAAATTGGGTAATAAGGGGATATTGTCGCAATGTACTTGTTTGAAAAAGTATTTCCAAAGATATTTGGTTTAAATGTGTATTTCATCTGTTATTACTCCTTAAAAGTAAAGACGAATTTATATGGCAATCTTAAAGAACTGAGACATCCCTAACTCCCTCAAAAAAGAAGGGGAATGCACCAAGTGACAAAAGAGGGGGAGGGGGTTTACGAAATTATTTCATCTGCATTCCTAACCATCTATAATATTTAAGTATAGTTGATTGAATTAATTTATAATTAAGCAATAAATGTTCCAATTATTTTTAAGCAAAAAATATTCCATTAATTCTTAAATCCTGTAAATTCTGATTTTGACATAAAGGATTGACAGGATGATTTTGTTGATTTTATGTTGATTTTATTCTGTAAATCCTCAAATTCTGTAAATTCTGATTCTGACAATTAAAGGATTGATAGGATGATTTTGTTGATTTTATTCTATTAATCCTTAAATTCTGATTTTGACAATTTAAAGATTGACAAAATTTTTCTTTCTTTGAGTGTTAAATACAACGGATTACAGATTTGGGAAATAAACGGATTAATTCAGTAATCACGTTTTTTCTAAAACCAAACAATAACAACGGATTGATTGTTTTAGATAAACAGAATTTGATAACAAGGATAATAAAATTTTCTGATTGTAACAGATTTTGGGGACACCCCCCTAACCCCCCGTACACGGGTGGAACCAAACATCATTCGACACTTTGCTTTAATTTTTCTATTTTGGGACTTCCCCCTGTGTACGGGGGGTTAGGGGGGTGTCCTCAATTTTGCACTCCAGTTTGAAAGCTATCTGCGTAACATCAGTTATTTATGTGAAAAACTCTAATGCAAATTAATGTAAATAACTGATGTTACGCACTGCACTTCCAAAAGTGAATATAGGAGTGCAAAATTTATTTTGCGAGGAGTTGCACTCTAGTTGGCAAAATAAATTTTGCACTCCTGTTTGGAAGCTATCTGCGTAACATCAGTAAATAAAGAAACTTATCAGATGCTATTATTTCCTTTCTTTAAAAAACAATCACTTACCAGAAATGCTTTGGTTAAAATGGGTATTAGGATAGCAATTATCATCATTGCAGTGACACTCATCAGCTATTGGCATGTGATTTCTATTTTAGAATCACAAACACTCGAACAATTAGAAAAATATATTATTGAAAAGGGACAACGGGAAAGTAGTTTATTTTTTCTCTCTGAAGATAATCATACAATTTTTAAACAAGAATTTTTGTCCAGATTCCAACAAATAGAAAACAAAGATTTTATAGAAAAATTTAATCAGTTATTTCAAACGCTTGATGATGGTACAACGAGGATGCGTCCTGAATTTTTCAGTGGTATTAAGCAACAAGACAGCACTGCTGTTATTAAAGAAATGACTGGTTTTATTGGTCAAGAAGTTATTATCACCGATAAAATCCGTCATCGTATTATTATTACTTATGATATGTTGACCACTTTTGGCCCTGCTTGGGCTTCGTGGCGTGATCGTTTTCCAAATCTTTATGTTTCTATGCCAGAAAATATTATTTTAGTCAATTATCTTGGTACATCTTGGGGTTTGGATGCACCTGCTAATTTGAAATTATCCGAAGAAATTTGGGTGGCCATTGCAGATAAAATACATAATCCAACACGAAAAACGGTTTGGACAGCTTTTTATTATGATGCTGTTGCCAAAGATTGGATGGTTTCTTGTGCCACACCTGTTGATGTTTCTGATCAACACCTTATCACAATTGGCCATGATATTTTATTAAATAAATTAGTTGAACGTACCGTCAATGATTACCTCGAAGGCACTTATAACATTATTTTCCGTGAAGATGGTCGCCTCATTATTCATCCTGATAAAATAAATGAAATTCGAGAAAAAGGGGGCCAAGTTGATATTCCAAACACGGGAGATCAACATTTAATCAATATTTTTCAGCAAGTAAAGGAAAGGAAATCAGAGCATATTGTCATTGATAATCCTAAAAATGATGAATATCTCGCGGTGACAAAGATTCATGGACCTGAATGGTATTTTGTAACTGTTTATCCTAAATCACTATTAGCAGGATTGGCTTTTGAAACCGCACGTTTTATTTTAATTTTAGGTATGATTTCTTTGTTGATTGAAGTCACAGTCCTATTTTTTGTATTGCGTCAACAAGTCGCTAAACCTTTGAACGAATTTATCGGCGCAACTGAACAAATAACAGTAGATAATTTTGATATTAAACTGGATGTCACAAGGCAGGATGAATTGGGTCGTCTTGCTCAATCATTTAACTTAATGAGCCATGAAGTGCGTGCCCGTGAAGACTCATTACGACAAGCGAATAAACTCAAAGATGATATTTTAGCGAACACTTCCCATGAGTTGCGTACTCCGCTCAATGGGATTATTGGTATTGCGGCATCGTTAATAGAGGGAGCAACTGGTGATTTGTCTCCTACAACTAAAACCAATCTTGCTATGATTGTTTCAAGTGGCAAGAGGCTTTCATCCTTAGTTAATGATATTCTTGATTTTTCCAAACTAAAGCAAAAAGACCTTGAATTGCAACTGAAACCTGTTGGCTTGCGAGAAATCGTTGAAATAATTTTGAATCTGAATCAACCGTTGGTTGCACAAAAACCAGTGGAACTGATTAACAGCATTTCACCTGATTTGCCACCCGCTTACGCAGATGAAGATCGTTTACAACAAATTTTTCACAATCTTATTGGTAATGCAATCAAATTCACAGATAACGGTTATATAGAAATTTCAGCTAAAGTGGAAATAGATAACGGAAACGATAAAAACAATCAACCTCCCATTATTAATTCCTCTCTTATTATTACTGTTTCTGATACTGGTATTGGCATACCAGAAAATAAGCTAAAGAAAATCTTTGAGTCTTTTGAACAAGCAGATGGTGGAACAACTCGGAAATATGGTGGCACAGGTTTAGGTTTAGCAATTAGTCAACAATTAATTCATTTACATGGTGGTCATATTTGGGTTGAATCTCAGCTAAACGAAGGCTCACAGTTTTGTTTTACGTTACCTGTTGCTAATCCTCAGTCATCAACGCCAGAATTATCAACTCATTCTATTCTACCTGGCAATGAAGTAAAAATTTCAACAGAAATATTATCTGATAATAGCACTTCTCATAAAATAGAAGAAAAAGAGAGAGAAGATAATCTATTGGGAGAATGTAATTTATTGATTGTAGATGATGAACCTATTAATCTACAGGTACTTAGCAATTATTTATCCTTACAAAACTATAGTGTTGTTCAAGCATGTTCTGGTGCTGATACCTTAACTCTTATGGAAAATGGACTAAAACCTGATGCTATCTTGCTGGATGTAATGATGCCAGGCATGACAGGTTATGAAGTGACTAAAAAACTTCGGGAAAAATGGCCTGCTAATGAATTACCAGTATTATTGCTCACAGCAAAAAATCAAGTGGCTGACTTAGTGATGGGTTTACAAGCTGGTGCTAATGATTATTTAATTAAACCTTTTTCCAAAGATGAATTGTTGGCACGTCTTCAAACCCACCTTCGTATTCGACAGCTTAATTTAGAAAATATTTATACCAAGGTAAAAGCAGAAGAAGCCAGTATTGCCAAAGTTCGCTTTATGGCTAATATGAGTCACGAATTACGAACTCCTCTCCATGCCATTATCGGTTTTAGCGAAATTATTAAAATGAATACGCAAAAGAGCGAAGAACAAACATTTGCCAACGAAATTCTAATTGCAGGTGAACATTTGCTCACGCTGATTAATGATATTTTAAATATTTCTAATATTGAAATGGGTAAAATAGAAGTTGATTGTGAGACTTTTTATTTATCCACTTTGATAAATGAAGTTGTTTGTGAAATTCAACCGATTATAGAAAAACAAGGTCATACCTTTAAAACTGAGTACCCTCAAAACCTGGGAGTCATTACCGCAGATGTCACTAAAGTAGAGCAAATTTTGTTCAATATTCTAAAAAATGCTGCCAAATTTACTGATAAAGGAACAATTACTTTTACAGTGACTTACCACTCTGATTTTAATGCATTCAAAACGCAAAACAGATTAGTCCAAAATCCAAAATCCAAAATCCAAAATATGGCGGGTTGGTTTTCTTTTGAAATTGCTGACACAGGTATTGGAATCGCGCCTGAGAAAATAGAAAGTATTTTCAAAATTTTCACCCAAGTTGATGATTCTTATACTCGTAAATATGGTGGTTGTGGTTTAGGTTTATCCATCAGTCAATATTTTTGCCAAGCAATGGGAGGTAAAATAATTGTAAATAGTACGCCTAACAAAGGCTCTGTTTTCACTATTTGGCTTCCCGCACAAATGTGTAAATTAGAAAACTTATGAATATTCTTATTTGATTTTCAATCACAAAGCCTCTTAAATTATTGATGACGAACCGGATAAAAAACTATTAGCATATCTACAGTTTTAAAGTTCTAATCGCAGGAAAATGTATTCATCGGCTCCAAAAAAAATCCGTAGGTGTTGTTAAAGCATTACGATGCATTGGATTATCAATACCAAGAATACCAGGGCGATGCAGGTTAGGCAATATTGCAATATCATAAATTTCTTCGCAAGTAGTGAGATAACGCACATTGCCTACTAATCGCCCACTGGGTAAATGTAGAGCGACAACGCCACAAAATACTTGTTTATTTTTGGCAATCGATAAATCACCAAATGTATTCTGTTTATAATGTATTCTGTTTATAGCGCAATTTAGAAAGTCCAATAAATAGGTAATCACCACAACGCACCATCCCCCGTGCAAATCCTGGCATTAGCAAGTACAATCACTTCTTCCTGTGTGGCTACCGTTAACCGATGCTCATTCACGGCTATACCCATTGGCTTTTTAAAAGTGCGTGGCAGTTGTACCAAGCCATCCGCTTTAGCACTGAGCAAAATGACTTTACCCGCCTGATAGGTACTTAATAGCAGTGTACAATCAAGTTGCGCCAAAATATCGGGAAAGTTGGGAGTATGAGTACAGCTAAAAGGAGAGAGAACAGTATTTTTCTTTGGCAAAGGAGAGAAACTAGTGAGCCTTTTTAACTGAGTAATGTTTCTATTCAATAACTTACGAGATAATCGACTCAATACTTTACTCTGTCGAAAATCTTCTACAACAAGTCCAAAACGATAATAAGAAGACAAACCTTTTTTCCTGATCAAAATAATGATGATTTTCTTGCACACCTTCCGCTTTAAAATCGACTTTCAATAAAATTTGTTCCACGACGGGATTATAGTCATAAACTAAACTAACCTGAGTTCGATATAAGTTGATGAATATAACTAAATTATATTTGTTATATAATACACTGATAATTGTGACAATTGTGCCCCAATTTTATTTGGGCACACAATGCATCAGAAGCTTTTCTTCGAGTTTTGCCAAGCAAAGCTTGGCAGACAGTGCGTTCCCAAATAAAATTTGGGAACGATATTGAATTAACTGATGTTACGCATTGCACTTTCAAAAGTGAATATTAGAGCGGTTGGCTATGCTAACAGTAAAAATCCTATCCCACTAATTATACCGTGTCACAAGGTTATAGGAGCAAACGGAAAACTTACAGGGTTTGCTCATGGACTTGCTGTAAAAGAAAGGTTAATAAGTCTTGAACGGTGTCCTGACATTGTTTATCAAAAATAAGTATAATTTTATTATTTTGTATCTTCTCTAAATTCTGTGGAAAAAACCTGACAGGTTTGGGCGAGTTTACCCACATTTTTTGAGAAGATACATTATTTTCAATAATCTAAAAATGGCCATTACTAAAAAGATGCCACTTTGTTAGTATTGTCCTTTTCCAATTAGTTGGTAAGGATATAGCGTTTCCCGATTGCGTCAGGTACAAGTCCCGTCTTTAATTAAGGAGGGGATTTAGGGGAGGTTGTACTTTATCCAATCGGGAAACGTTATACCAACGTAAACACCGACAATTTTTCCTGTTTCAATATTCCGGTTAAGGAAGAAACCGTGCTTAAAAAATTGTCAGAGATTGAAATAATTGACAGTGTACAAGTCACTATCGTTGTTATTGGATGGGTATAATAATTTGTGGTTATACTCACTTTTTTGTCAATGGGTTGCGCCCGGAGAATTGTGGATACTCTATAGAAATGAACAAGGTTTCACGCAGACGAGATATGCTTCAGATACAGGGTATTTATGCAGGGTATTAAGGAATTTATGGCGGAAGGTGTTTTGTTAGGGCAATCGAATTTAATTCGCCCATAAACCCACTATCATTAAAAAAGCGAATAATTCAAATAATGTAATGATAATCAACATATAAGTAATCCGTCGTGCAGAGGGTTTCATCGGTTGCCAAACGCGGCGCATATACCAACGATAAGGGGGAAACCAATGCCAGCGTTGCCAGTTATGTAGATAGCGATATAATTCTTGTCCCCAATATTTTAAACTATGGTCAACTTCTGCTAAACGTTGGGTACGTTCTGCTTCTGATAGTCTGTTGTAATCGTCAATAATAACAAGCGTTGTACCTTGTTCACTCTTTTCTAGTTGGATAAAAGTAGCTGCTTTTAATCCTTCACTATAGGTTATTTTAAAGCCTTCATCAGTTTCTTCTTGATAGATTTTAGTGAGTATTTCTTGTCCATTGCTAAGATTATTGGCTTGTAAATAATACTGGTTGTCGTCAATTTTTTGCCATTTGGTAAATTCCAACATTGGATTAATGCGGTATAGACGTTCCAAATCCCCGCAAAAGTCGTGTAAACTTTTCACAGATAAGGGAGTAGCAACGCGCACATAAGCGACATCTTCACTAGGAAGAGTAGACATTAAATCAGACATCGTTTTTTGGGTAAGGGATGATAAGTAGAGGAATGGATAAACCGAATAACAAGGTTTCACAGTGCATACGCGATTTTAATCCTTCTTTGTTTTTAGGGCGAGGTGAACCTATTACGACTAAATCAAAGTGGGAGGCATTTGCTACTTTAAGCAAACATTCGGCAGGTTTACCTAGCATCACTTCATAATGATAGGCAATATTTTGTGTTTCAGCGGCGGTGCTAACACGGTTTATATTTTCCTGAATTTCCTTTTCTAACTCCCCTTCCACATAATTTCCATAACGAATTTGGGTAATGGCATTATTAAGCCAGTCATCTCCTAACATACCTTTCCAAAAATCAGGGACAACAATCAGATGATGCAAGGTTGTATCAGAACAACTTATCTCGAAGGTGGCAACCTCAGCTACTTTAGCCCCGGGTGTACCGTGACTGGCTAAGAGGATATTTTTATAATCCATATTTATTGTCAACTTCCATAAATCAATGGTTAGGAAAGTAGAGACGCACGGCTGTGCGTCTCTACAATTTACAAAATTTTATTGTACCACCCACATTTCAGGACTATTGTGTCTCATTCTTGAAACAACATAATGCTCTTAGTGGAGGATTGTGACGCTGGAACGTCACGGCATGATCTCCGCTGCGCTTCGTTACCAACGCTTGTGGAACGAGAAAAAAATGCTATATCTTAAAAATCATAAACAAGAGTAACGGCGGTGATGGTGTCAGTTTTTTCTGTATCAGGTGGAACTTCACTGTTATTTTTTATTTGCAGCGATAACTTCATTGCTACCTTATCAGTGACACTCACTTTAAACCCAGTATTGGATTCACTGTACACATTTTCACTACCGCCTTCTACCTTCAAATCTTGAGTAAATTCACTATGGGCACCAATTTTCTGACGGTAGTTCAACCCAAGAAAGCCAATTGCTTGACTATCAGAAGATTGATCAAAAACTACCATCTGGTTTTGTCCAACACCAACACCCGCTTCTAGCTTTAAACCTCGGTCTTCTGTATCGAAAACCCGATGTCCATAACCAAAAATCAGCGAGCTTTGATAGTCATAACCACTAAAACGATCCTCCTCATATCTGAGTTTACCGAAGAGGTATTGCTTCTGATCTTGGGACAAGTCGTAATTGCTTTGCAAATTGAGTCCATAGCTTTCCCCAGTTAATTCGTCTTTATCTTCTGCACGCAATGCATTGAGGTTAAGCGTATGTTCCCATGAGGATAGCTTATAACCAATAGCCAATTTGGTAACAAGACTCTGATTTTCAGTATTTCCAGTGGTTTGAGTAAAACCTAATTCCCCTTCACCTTTCCAAGGGGTTGAGGTTTCTTCTGCTGCTGCTACTTGAATACAAAGTGAAATAGCTAACCCTAAGGCCAGTTTTTTATGCATAAATTTATCCTTACTTAATATAACCTTCGCCAAAGTTAATTAAAAATAGGTGTTTTGGAAAGGGCGAAGAAATTTCAAAAACACCAACCATCGAAATTACCTGATTATAACGAATTTTGGGGACACCCCTAGCCTGTCGAAATGGACTAAAAATTAATTCTACGTTTTATAAATGATTTCTCCTTTTACCTCTTAAAATCAAACGCTTTAATTTTTTTTTGTTTGTCTGCCGAACGGGCCTTCCAATTATCACGACTCTTTTGAAAGAAACGGACTAAACGGCTAGCTGAACTTTTGAATTTTTTCATGGTTTCGGTCATGGTATGGTGTAGTTATAAACTTTTTTTATTATAACTCATTTTTCGGTTCAAATCACTCAAAAAATCGTTAAGTTGATTCGATTTTAAAACAACATAAAAACAGCATGAAAAATATGAAGCTAAAAAAGCTCAGACTGCACAGGGGGGGGTAAAAAGGTAGGTGTCCCCAAAATTCGTTATAATCAGATTTTTTTTAATGATTGGGAGAGCCTGGGTGTAATCCCTTTTAAAATATAATCCTAAAATATTGTCAAGGTGCCAGTTATTGAAAACCAAAAAAAGTCCTCTCCTATTTAGTGCCGGGACGAAAATTCAATTTTATTATTATATACAATATGTTACACTATTTTTTTGAAACGAAGATTTTACAGCTTCCAAGGTTATGCATAAACCATGCCATTTTTAATATATTGAAATATAAGCTATTTTTTTTAAAACCCTAAAATGGATGTGGAGAACCTCTAAAATCTTCGTTTTAAAAATGACATATAACTATTTATTTTATAAAGAAAAATAGAGTTTTCGTCCCGGCACTATTTATTGAAAACTATAAGAAAAAAGCCAAAAAAAAGCCTTCTCCGTAAAGATGGCCATTATAAATTACTGATGTTACGCAGCACGTTTCTTAAAGCCTTATCAAGGAAAATAACAAAAGCAATTTCGAGTATACCGAAAAGGTTTGTTATCTATAGAAACTATTTACTTGATGTTCACCTTTTTTTTAAACCG
>JAUCGK010000422.1 GCA_030378085.1 Candidatus Parabeggiatoa sp. HSG14 | reverse complement strand
ATAGCTTTTGTAGATTACCTACTCATTATTAATTTTAAACGGTTTAGAAAACAGCCGTTACCCTATTATTTTCATTTATTTAAGGAATATTTAATGATTCGCAGTATGACAGCATTTGCTCGCGAAGAGCAACAAACCACTTGGGGACAAATTTGTTGGGAGTTACGTTCTGTTAATCACCGCTATTTAGATATCTCACTTCGTCTCCCTGAGGATTTTCGTCGCTTGGAAGTAACAATACGTGAGCATATTCAACAGCATCTTAAGCGGGGTAAGATTGATTGTACTTTATATTTTCAAGCCAACAAAAATAATAATGAACAATGGCAAATCAATAAAACTTTAGCAAGTCAGTTGTGGGAAATGATGCAACAAATTAATACCATGACAGGCAATACGACACCGCCAAATGCTTCAGAGATTTTACGAATGCCTGGTGTGTTAGAGACGACTGATACAGTCAATGTGGAGGAAATGGGTGAAACAGTATTACAGCATTTTGATACTGCTTTAACACAATTAGTGGCTCATCGTGAACGTGAAGGAACACAGTTAGCTACTTTAATTGAGCAACGCTGCGATGCTATTGCTATTGAAGTTAAACAAATTCGCAGTGAATTACCTGTCATTTTACAAAATCAACGGGAAAACTTACAAACACGTTTAGCTGAATTAATCGAACTGGATAGTGAACGATTAGAACAAGAAATGGTAATAATTGCTCAAAAAATGGATGTTGCGGAAGAATTGGAACGGTTGGAAACCCATTTAGCAGAAATCCGACAGACATTTAGGCGAGAAAATCAAGCGGTTGGCAGACGCTTGGATTTTTTAGTGCAGGAATTACACCGCGAAGCTAACACCTTGGGCGCAAAATCTAATCATATTCAAACGAGTCGTTGCTCTGTGGAATTGAAAGTATTAATTGAACAAATGCGCGAACAGACACAAAACATTGAATAAGGAAAGAATATGAGTAAGGGGACTTTATTTATAATTTCTGCACCTTCGGGTGCAGGTAAAACCAGCTTGGTTCAGGCTTTAATAGAAATGACTGATAGTCTTCAAATATCAGTATCACACACTACGCGCCAACCACGTCAAGGGGAGGAACACGGTGTCAATTATTTTTTTGTAGCTCAAGACGAATTTATGCAGATGTTAAATAGTCATCTATTTTTAGAACATGCCCAAATTTATGATAATTATTATGGCACTTCACAAAAATGGCTTACAGAACAATTAAATGCTGGCATTGACATTATTTTGGAAATAGATTGGCAAGGCGCACAACAAATTCGCCGTTTGAAACCGGATAGTGTGAGTATTTTTATTTTGCCGCCTTCGCGAACTGCTTTGGAAGAACGTTTGCATAACCGAGGTAAAGATAGTGAGGCAGTTATTGCCCAACGATTACAAGGTGCTATGAACGAAATCAGCCATTATGTTGAATTTGATTATTTAGTCGTCAATGATGATTTTTCTCAAGCTTTAAAAGACTTACAAACCATCATTTATAGTCAACGTTTAACTCAAATTGCTCACGCCCCCAAACTTGAAGAAATGTTGGAGGAGTTGCTTAATTAAAAAATTACTGTAAATTCCTTTATACTTTAGATGTTCAAGTTTTCGGATTTAAGACCTGACAGGTTTTCAAAACCTGTCAGGTCTGACTAAAAATCTGATGTTACGCAAGGTGCTTCTAAGTTCCACCGATTTCATCGGTGGCTATTCTTATGTAACCCCTTCGGGGTTGAAACTCACCCCAACGGGGTGAAACGTGAATAGCCTTATGTGAAACATAAGGAACTTGGAAACATCGTGTGTAACATCAGTAAAAATAGTGGAAGTTGTTACTATTAACTGTTTGCGATTGTTTGATCGGCAAAGTACCAGCAGACACTAAATTTTTGGTAATCTGAATAGATGGGGAGTCTATTTCTTCAAGCAGCAAAATGACACGCATTGGTTTATCCCAATTAAGAAATTGGGGAGGTAATTTTATCATGCCATTTTCAGGTTGTATTTTAAATTCAATAGCTTGCATTTGTATATCTCTTTTAAAACAATATTCATTAATAATGAAATTAACTTAGAGTTCAGATTGAAAGGAATACCATGACGTTTCAGCGTGTCGCTCCTTTGAAATACGAAACTCATCATAACATTAAAATAACTATATCAAAAATTCCATGTTTAATGCTGATGCACACAGATGTTTGCCCTACCCTGCTTTGGTGCTGTATGCCTTTTCTGTAAACGTTATCAATTTGTTTCATTCATGTCAAGCTTAATCTTAAAATGGGAGTCAATGATTGAACGGTAGATATTATAAGCGTTTTAGCCTTATTTTTCCAGCATGGCAAAGTGTTGTGTATTCCATTTCTGGTGCAAAAGATAAACCCAACGCTTGGGAGAACAGTTGAAATTGATATATTTTGCGTGATTGGAAATTTTGGTTCAAACTTCCATAAAAAAAGCCCCTTGGCTTTAAGTGCTTTGGGGCTTTTGGGAGTTGTGATGGGTTTAACGAAGTTTTAACCATTATAAGCTCACTAAATTAATCACAATAATAATCAGCCAGTAATTTTATGCGTCGGATGTGAACATTATCAATTTGTTTCATTTATATCAAACTCAATCTCATATTAGCAAGTTTCAGCTATAAATTTTTTCTGAAATTCTCTAGTGAAAAACGCAATGTCATTGGTAATGATTTCATCAAAATATTGATTTTTATACTGTTCTAAATCAAATCGTATGGTGCTATTTTTAATGCCGTCTCTATACCCACCTTTATTCTTCTTAAACACAACACAATAAATGAATGTATATAAACTTTGTTGCACATTATTTTGTTTACATAAATCTGTTAAAACGTCTTTTCCATGTTTCAACTTCTTCTGTATATTGCTCTTATCTATTTCAGAGGGCTTCTGATTTTTAAATTCAATACAGTAAACCCGCTTATTATTCTCATTAACAATGAGTGCATCATAAGAGGCTGGCTGTTTTTTTGGGTACAATGTTTTAACGATACAATCAAAATCAAAAACGTTCATATCACTTTGACATAAGTATACTTTATTTATTTCATCAAAGCTGGTTTCCTTTAAACTTTTCCAACATGGCTTATAATGACTATTGTTGTGTAACACATAACTTAAATCAGCCACCTTGCAACACCTGACTATCCATTTCATCAAAAGTCTCAAAAGGTTCAGATAATTGTTCAAAAATAGGGGAAATATTTTTGGTGACTTCTTCGATGGTGGCTTGTTTCCCTATCAGATTTGCCAAATAAAAATTCATGTTGATTTTGGCTAAAGTACCATATTTTTTTAGAGCTTCAATCATATAAGGACTATGCGAATTAACAAGAATTATGATGTCTTCTTTAACTAAGGAAACAATCAATTGAGCATATTTGAGTTGCCATTTGGGATGTAAATGAACTTCGGGTTCATCAAGGATTAAAACGCTGCCTTGAGTAAGGCTTTTATTTAAAATCAGAATCTGAAAAAAACCAAACATTTTTATGCCACTTGATGTTTTAGTCATCTCTAATTTATTGGATAAACCCTCTTTTTTATAGAAAATATCATCATTCGACGAATCATAAAATACTTCACCATGAATTATCTTTTTGATATTATTAAAATATTTATTGGAACGAGTTAAAACTTTAGGTTGCGATATCCTTAAAATTAAATCTGTGACTTCAATGGATGTTGTGAAATTCAATCCATCTTGTTGTAGTAATACCAACGTATTTTTAAGATAATTAAACTTTGACAAAAAATCTGGCGTATCTATAAAAATTGGAAAGTTGACTTCATGGTTTTCCGGTGAAAATTTGATACCGCTTTTAGGTTGAAAATGCTTTCGAGGTTTAAGTTTTTCCTCGAAAATAAACCTCGAAGACACTTTTTTGTATTGTCTAATTTCGGAAAATAAAGCTTTCCCCACAGTCGTTTTGCCAGTATCATTTTCCCCAGCAATAACCGTTAAACCATTGAATTGAAGAGTGGCATTTTTAATGATGCCGATATTTTCTAATTGAAGTTTCATTGATATTTTAAACTCGCACAATTAATAAAGATGGGATTGATGGAAGTCAAAAGTAAACATTATCAATTTGTTTCATTCATGTCAAGCTTACTCTTGAAATGGGAATCGATGATTGAACGATAGATATTATAAGCGTTTTAATCTTATTTTTTCCAGCATTGCAAAGTGTTGTGTGCCTATTCCATTTCTGGTGCAAAAGATAAACCCAACGCTTGCGAGAATATTTGAAATTGATAGATTTTGCACGATTGGAAATTTTGGATCAATTTAAAACTTACATAAAAAAAGCCCCTTGGCTTTAAATACCTTGGTGCTCTTTGGGAGTTATGATGGGTTGAACGTCACAAGTTTCAGAACGAGGTTGCGCTAACGCTCTACCCATGCTACGCTCACTAGGGCGCACGATTAGATTTTTAGAACTTTCACCGAGTTGACTGCCATAATAAGGAGGGATTTATGAAATGGTATCAGATTCGATCTGATTATCCGGATCAGTTTGTTTTACTCAAAAACTACTGTACTGAACTTGTAGATGATAATCATTTTCGTGTCACAGAAGGTGATGTCGTAGCAACTCACACAGATTTTCGTGAAATACAAAATCAGTATCAACAATATCGTCTCAAAGGCTTTGATGTGATTTTTTGTTTACCTGGGATGGAAGACTTTATTGTGGAAACCGCACCAATGATGGGATTTTTAAATGAAATTTATCGAACATGATGGTCTTATTTTTATTCCAATTACATTAGGATATAATTCCAAGATTTATCAAGTCACCGATTGTATATTGGACACGGGATCTGCTGGGACTGTTATTGATGTTGATCTCATTGAATTTAATCCCAAAATACCAGGTATTTTAAAACGACTTTATGGTATAGGAGGACATCAGGATGTGGTGGCTCAACAGGTAGGCTTCATTAAAATAGAAAATTGCCGGTTGGAAAATATTTTAGTGGAATTTGGCGATATTAAAAATTCTTATGGCATAAAGGGAATTTTAGGCACTAATTTATTACGATTTATGAACTTTTATTTAAACTTTAATCAACGAGAAATTGAGTTTTTTCTCAATGAATGAAGCGAGAATCAGCTAAGTATTTTTCGAGTGGGAGGGTTTCGCTATCGCTCTACCCACCCTACGCTCGCTACGAATGTGAACATTATCAATTTGTTTCGTTCATGTCAAGCTCAATTTTGAAATGGGAGTCGATGATTGAACGGTAGATATTACGTTTTAATCTTATTTTTCCAGCATTGCAAAGTGTTGTGTGTCTATTCCATTTCTGGTGCAAAGGATGAACCCAACACTTGCGAGAACATTTGAAATTGATAGATTTTGCACGATTGGAAATTTTGGGAGTTGTGATGGGTTTAACGAAGTTTTAATCATCTGATGCTTGCTAATTTTTTGATGCTATCTTCTATCTCGTGTAGCAGTTTGATAACAACATCGCTGTGCTGTTGTTTTTTGGTAGTTATTTGAAATTTCAGACGATTATTTATCAAATTGCGACGTTTGTCATCCAAAACGACTCCAGGATCAGACAGAATTTTCAAAATTTGTTTCAATCCCCATTCCTTTAAATATTCTTGTTTTTCTCTATGTAAATGATAAAGAAACGCTTGTGGAAATGAAATAATTTGAGCATGTGAGGCGACTGATATGGCACGCTTACGAACTTTTGAGTTGGGATGGTTTAGCGAAAGGTTAATGAGTTCTTTTTTGACAATGCTTGGAAAGCGGGTTGCTCTTTGTTGAATATATTGTATATCACCTTCATCAGATTCAAAGGCTTTGATAAGTGATTTTATTTGTTTGATTTGCTTGAGTTGTAACATAATGGCACTATACACAATCAAGCCTATAGTCAGTTCTATACTTATATTCAGAGCTACACCATACGTTGAAGTAAGACGTAGTGCCATGTTATCTAGGTTAATGAATTCAAAAAAGTCAACTATCTCCTTGATAAGTGGTATTTGTAGAATCATCATAAACAGCCAATATAAGAAATTCACATCGTCATGTGAATAAAAGACAACTTCAGGCAACATCTTATCCAAAGCAAATACACTTATGGTCAAACTTAAAAAAAACATAAGAGAAGCGATGACTAATACGGGAAAAGGTATTGCACCCTGTAAATGACGAAATATGGCCTTTTCTTTATGTAACATGCCTTCCATAATCAGGTTATCTTCACCAATCATAACCATTTTGCTGATGATGATGAGTAAGTGAAATCCCATTAGTGCAAAAGAGGTCAAAAATAAATACCAAGCCACAAGGGTATATTGAAAAACGGTTAAAATTAGAATATTTAAAGTGAACCAGATTCCAAACCGCCAAAATGTCACTGTGCCATTGATTTTGTTTGGTGACATCAAAAAATTCATAATGATAGCTATCACATAGCTTATCCATTTTAATACTGTTTGTATCTTTTCCCATACATATAGTCCAAACTGTAAGATAGCTGTAAAATATCTTGCTATCAATTCTAAAATCAGTAGTACGGAAAATATGATTGCAATTTGCTGAAACATGGTTATATTAATTTTTTCTCGTTACTCTTAGCTGTTGGTTGGACTGATTTCGGTAAGTCCAACAAAAGTTGATGATAATTAAATTATTACCTTTTTGAAGTGAGCTTGCAAATTTCAACCTACGGACTACAACCTACTGTGCTACGCTTGCTAAAGAGTTGTATGTGTCGCTGTACCTTTTTGCACTGGGTCATAATGTCTTATTCTTAATTCCCGGGCCACTCCATCTAATCCTGGGTAGATAAATGAATGTGTGATTCCATATAAATCCAATTTAGCCCTAATCCTACGTTTCCACTCTTTTTTTATTATGAATTTAGTAGTACCTAGTAAATCAAGACTTTCAAATGGGTTTGCATGGCAAGAAAAAATACTTTTCTGATTCAAGTATCGTTGATCAGTATATTTTGGACGAACAAAAATAAATTTACCAATATCTTGCTGTAAAGCAATAATGTTGTTTAACCTTGGCTCATTGTTTTTTGTTTCAGCATTAACATCAGCTGTTTTATGGTCAAACAGTTCATACTGATCATCAAATTCATGGCCAACGACATATATAGCACCATCATTATTATCATTTTCAATTGCAAAGAATAAAGCAACTAATGGATTAGAAGACCAGTCTAACAATCTAGTTGGGAGACCGTAATGTTGAGCTAAAAATAACCATTCAAAAGCAGAAGTGGGATATTGTTCAAGAACTGGTATTGAAAGGCGTTTAAACTCCTCAATAAGGTCATTTTCTAGTGAAGAAACCTTATTATCAGTATTATCACGAGTACCACGGCCAATAGATGGAATTAATTCATAACTTTTATCAGATACTCCTCTAAACATCCTAGGAACATTTCCAGGCATAATAGAAGTTTTTTCAATATATTCATTAAATGCGTACCAAAATTCTGTTTTTGTTTCTTTTTCTATTACACTCATTATACATTTTCCTCGTTTACTACGCTCATTGAAGAAACCTTTCAATCGAAACTTCAAATAATTGTCCAAGTTTTTTAGCCACATCCTGATTAATATCACGCTTACCACACCTCATTTTAGCAATAAAACCCTCAGTTAAATTTCCCAACTTATCACCTAACTTCACCTGCGGTAAACCCTTATAGCATCACCAGGTATTATTATAGCTCTTAATTTGTTTATACTATTATCATGCTAGTTTAGGAATAGTTGGAACAAGACAACTCGGTGTATGACGCTTCGCTTATGCAGCCTACGCTTGCTTCATTATTACTCCAACACTACAATCATCTGTCGTCTTTAAACATATTTTTTCTTCAATATTCCTATGTAATGCTTTACTCACAGCTTCTGGTGGGTATTCGTTCATCCACTCAAAAAAACGCCCGACAGCAGGAGCAAATTTTTCTTCATGTCTGTTAAATAAACTTTCGTCAGAACCATCAGACATTAAAATAAATCCTTCAATATTTTCCATTGAACCTCTATATATTCTAAGGTGTTCTTGAATGTTTGGGCTTGTCGTAAAAAACGTCGAATTATGATACTCACCTTTTTCTGGAAAAGATAAAACATCAATTGTCATACGTTCACCTTTACTAGACATATATCCAATAATTCCATCACCAATATGTCCAGCTATATATTTTGAATCATTTACGGCAACAAATAACAATGTGGATGATAAATCTTTAAGCACAATTTTTTTTTCTGTAACTTCTTTTTCGAGTGATTCATGGATAACCTGAGATAACATTTCTTTAATGGACATATCATCCATCTCATATAGATCATTAAATAATACACTAAAATGCTCATTTACAGTCGCAATAGAAATTTCGGCACCAATATCTGAATATTGAGCAGAACCAGCACCATCTGCCAACGATAGCACAGTAATTCCTTTATTGGTTACAGACTGTACACGGTCTTGACAAGGAATATTTTTTTCAACATGTGATCGACCTTGAACAAAAGCAAAAGCTGTTTTGTATTCCACTATATAACTTTGTTTATTTTTCAAAAAAGTATCCTCATGAAGTTGGCACAAATTCCAATTTCATAAAGTAGCCCAACCTTGGATTGGTGGTAAATCTACTTTTTCACCAGGCATAGATTGCGATGTTTTAGCAACACTCTGACTCAACCACTCGAAAAATGCTCTAAAATTAAGCCCTTTAAGTCGCACAGGTTGTTCTCTTGGCGAAAATTTCGCTAAGGTGGTCAAATCGGCATTTGGCCCTATACCAATTGGAAATATGGTGAGTTTTCTATTCTCAACTAGTTTTTTAGTTCTTTGAGAGGCCATGATGATGTCATCTGTTGGCTGACCATCAGTCATTAATACCATCCAAGGTTGATAGTAATCTACACCTACTGTTGAGTATTCTGTTTTTCTTTGCTCAAGCAAATCTAACGCAAAATTAACCCCTTCACCCATTGGAGTATATCCATTTGCCTTTAAAGTAGGAACGCGCTGCTTGTCTATCGAACAGAAATCAAGTAATTTTTCTACTGACATACCAAAAGTAACTATTGCGATTTCTGCTGAGTATCTGGCTACTTCATCCTCCTTGATAGCATCAAAAAACAAACTAACACCAGCGTTGAGTTCCTTTATTGGATTACCAGACATAGAAGAACTGGTATCAAGTACCAGACAAACAGGTACACGAGCGGTGGGATTCTCGGTTAATTCATCTATTCGTAATTCTAATTCATCATGCATAATGCTCTCCTAAAACAATTAATAAAAATGTTTAGTTTATAATCCATTTTCCAAGTTTTAGTAAAAAACGGACTAAGAGTTCAGTAAAAAATAATATAATCAAAAACAGAAAGGTAACAAATAATATGGTATAGAAAAACAATTTAATTACCAGTGGCTTATTAGATAACCATGTGGCAACAGAAGAATACCACGAAGAAAGTTTAATAAGAAATTTACCCAGAAAGTATCTATCACAAAAATGACGAAAACGTTCTGATATTGTACTTGTTTTTATTTGTGGTTGAGGCTGTTGTTTATGAGTCCTCACTGAACTAGGAATCTTTTGATTCGTTTTAGGTTGTTGTGTATGAGATGTCCTTGAATTAGGAACATTTTGGTAGTTACTACTCGAATTAGCGTTACTAACTGAGTATGCTTGCTCACGAACAGTCTGTCCTCCATTTTGTTGTTTGCCAGTATTTTGTTCAAGTTTCTTGAGTGTTCTACATTTAAGACAAAGAAAATCTTGTCCAGTCGCCTGAAATTTTTCCAAGAATAATTTTCCCACCAATTCTTGTTTTCTACACGTTGAATTAGTACATTTTACTTCTACACCATCATGTACTTTATATGATGATGGAAACAAGTCATTAGAAGCGAATCCTTTCTTAATACCTCCATAAAGATATAATTTGAGTTTCTCCAAATATTCTTCTATAGGAACTTGATTGCCATTTTGAAATGTTTCTCCAAAGGCATTCTTTAAATCTCTATGTAAGTGACTCCATATAAACCGCCAAGTGCCAAAAGGCTTTGTATCAACCTTCCCTTCTTCATATACATAGGGGAAATTTTTATTCTTGATATTTTCTGCTAAATCTCCCCCGCCCTGAGAGCTATAAGGTGGTTTACCCGGAAAAAGAATCATAAATATCAAGGTTACCATTGCAAACAGTTCATGTTCTTCTGTTCTTAATATCTCCGGAAAATTTTTACCTTGAAGTTCTGGTGCCGTAAAATTGATTGTCCCCACGGGACATGGGAAATCTTCCACCTGATAACTATCAACATCAACAAAAAAAACATTGTTCTCATCAACGACTAAAATATTGTTTGGATTAATATCGCCAACAATGATGTTTCTATCATGCAATTTTTTAAACGTTTCAGCCACAGTAATTGCAAGTTGCACCAAATGTTCTCTTTTCCAGTCAGGGAATTTCTTTTTAAGAAGCGCGGGCACAAACACCGAAGTTTGTAATGAATGACCTTGTGCCTTATTCATTAGGTATCCAACAAACTGATTTTGCAAATTGACAACAATATCCTTAGGCCAACATACCCCCTGAATAGACATACTTTTGCTTAACATAAGTTCCAGTTTACATTTTTTTAAATTGGTCAATTTCTCTTCCCTATAAATTTTACAAACCAATCTATTCGCATCAGTTTCAAATATTTCGCCCTCACCACCAGCACTGATAAACTGAGTTAGTTTAACTTTGCCATATTGAGGTGAATTAACATAGTCACCTTGTTTGGGCAAACTTGCCACAGATAATGCCTTTTCGCTCTCTTTTGTGGGCTGATTACAAATTTTAAATTTGTCATCATTGGTAGCATTAGGATGACTCGTTTGTCTCTCTGTTCTTATAGGATCGGAATTATTTCTTGTTTGTTCATCTAGTCTGTTCAAACGAGCTTCCCATAGTCCTAAATTGCTTTTAAAGCTGATATAAGCTACCTCAATTTTTTTACTTGTGTTGACAGACTTGCCATTTTTTATATTGAGAATATCAGTAGCCAAATTTTTGTCTTGGGTAATTAAGCAGAGATTATATTTCTGTTGAAATTTGGTAAAAACCATTTTGAAAACGGGATCAGCAAAAGCTTTACTACCACCCAAAACTTCGTTTTCCTCGCCACGTCTATCAACTAAATCATGCTGTTCCAAAAAATTTAAAATTTTAACACTTTCTTGTGCCACTTGGTAACCATCAGCATTTTTATTCCCGCTTAATTTAATGATTTCTTGATAAACACGATCAGGAATAATAACTTTAGAGTTGGTTGACAATAAACTAGGGTACAGTTTTTGGTGGAAAAAAACACCTGCACTTTCTACCATAAAACTGCTTGTATCAACAAAAATTTTGTAATTTTTACAGAGTTCTTCAATATTTATCATAAGGTGTAGTTTTCTTATTATTTTCGCGTTTTCACTGCTTCAACGTCAAGTATCATAGAATAAACAACTTCACGCTGGAGCGTAGTATCAAAGCCCATTCTTAACAAAGACGTTGGGAGCGAGAAATAAATTTTTTATATATGGCAAGCGTAAAATGAATAGAGCAAAAGCAAAAACCATTCAAAAATTAATGATTTTTAAAGTATTGCTTTCAATAATATTATGTAGTGGTCAAAATAATGTTAAACGTCAAAGAAATCTGATTTTTCACAAAATTCGACTTTATTAACTGTGTTCAATATCTCAAATTGACCACTACAAAAATTTTGGTAATTATGACAAATTAAATCTCCAAGGTCAAGGATTCAGAGACCCATAAATCGAATTTTTTGAATAATAACGCAATATTGAGTATAAATTTAATATAAATCAACCAATTACTATTTTTGCCCACCGAGAAAAAATTTTGGCGGTCAATATGATTTAGAATTAAATTTTATAAAAATAATAAATAAAAATCTATTTTTGAGTGAAATTTATTTTCAATTGAAGGTTTCAACACTTTAAACAAGCTTATGGGATGTTGAATGTTTATTATCTTGGGTCCAGTTTTCCCTTTCCACACGTATTTCTGCTGTCAGAAAGTCTAAATTATCCATATTTGAATCATTTGTTGCAAGAACAAGATCATATCTTTTTGCAGTTGCAGCAATCAGAAGGTCCATATTTGCTATTGGTTTTCCTGCTTTCTTGAGTAACGCTTTCATCTTTCCCCAAATTGCCCAAACTTCTTGATCGATTACAAGCGGTAGAATGGCTTGTTTAAAAACTTCAATCTGTTCTAAATTGTATTCTTTTCTTTGTGAGTTTTCGGCTCCAAATATCAATTCACCTAAAGTCGCTTCGCTCATATAAAGTGTCGTATTACTTTCAATAGAATTAATAATTTGAACAACTCTTTTTTCTTCAACAGAGCGTCTTTCTGCCGGTTTTTTTAAGGCGTTAGAGTAATAAATACAATTATTGGTATCCAGCAAGTATCCATCAATTTGTTTCATTTGTCTTCAATAATTCCATCAAAAAAAGAAGGATGATTGTCTTTATCAAATCGTGAAGATTGAATGTTTTTAATCCATTCTTCTGAATCCGCATCCTTGTCAGGGTATGGTGTTATTTTAATGGATGCTAATATTGCTTCTCTTTGTTTTTTGTTTAAGCGTGGTAGTGGTGTACGTGTTAAGGGAGTATTTTCTAATTTCTCAAAAATTCGCACGAGTATTTGTGGATTTTGTATTAAAAAATGATCAAAAGCCACTTGAACATCATTAGAATTTATATGAGCTATGTTAATACTGCTTGGTGCTGCTATGTCTAAGGAAATACGAAAATTAGCGGTGTTTTTTTCAGCAACTGTGTTCATACTTATTATATAAAAATAAAAGGTAAAAATTAACAAACATAGGATGGGTAGAGCGATGGCGAAACCCAATTTTAAAATTGACTGCTACAAAAGTTTTGGTGATTATAACAATATAACAAATTAAAACGCCGAGGCATAGGGATTTAGAGACCCATAAATCGAATTTTTTTGAGCAATAACGCAACATTGAGTATAAATTTAATATAAATCAATCAATTACTATTTTTGCTCACTGAGAAAGAATTTTGGCAGTCAACATGATTTATAATTAAATTTTATAAAAACAAATAAATTAAAATTATTTTGAGTGAAATTTGATTTTTAACCGGATGTTTCATCAACAGGAGGAAGTTTTTTGGGTGTTAAATTTGGTACTTGTGGGTTACAAATCATCAAGTTATGTCCCGCGACATTGCCTGATAATCGTAAAAGTCCACGTTTACGTTGCCCATCAAACGTGTGAAACTGATTCACTTGATAGTGTATAGCTGTTGCTAAATGAATCGCATCAGGGGTTTTGATATTGATGGCATTTTGTTTGTCTTGTTGATAAAAATTTCTTATGTCATGCGCGAGTGAAGCAATACGCTTATCTACCGCAATTTCCTGAAAATTTTTTCGTTTAAACCACTGAGTCAATTTTTCTTGCGCTTCATCGGAGAGAGTGCAAGCTAAGATTTCTATACGGATAATTGAAGACGCTACCAATATCGCTTTATTTTTATCAATTAATTGAGCGATTCCACTGATGCCATTCATCTCCTCAGGGGTTCTGGATGAATTGCTGGACATAAGCCAATCTATAAAAACACACGTATCCCAATAGTAAATGGGTTTACCATTCATCACGTATCTCCCTGACAAAATCTTCAGAACTCAAACCATTGCTCGCATTCGGCGCAATACCCTGCAAGTCAAATAAACAAGGTAATTCGTTTTCATCAGGATAGATTTCTATTTCAGCGACATTGACATAATAAGGATAGGGATGCCCAGGCTTATATTTATATTGTCCCACCACATTAACATAATGCCCCATTGCTGTTATTGCTTTTTGCAGCAAAGTGGTTGGAAAATCACAAATAACTTTTTGACAGCCTATCACCGGATAAAGATTAAATAAGTTATTGTTTTTATTGATATTAAGTAATTCTAAAGTGCCATTCATCGCACTTTCAATCACTTCGTCATTAGGTTCTGAAGCTGGCATTTTATTTATTTGCAACTCAATAACTTGAGAAACAAATTGATTGAGTTCTATAACACCCAGCCGTTCAACGGTTTTGAGTAAGTCACTAATTAATAGTTGTGTTTGAGGTTGTGCAATAGACATTTTATGTTACTCCTTTTTTTTGAATAACAATATTTGGCATAAATTTAATATAAATCAATCAATTACTATTTTTGCTCACCGAGAAAATTTTTGTGGTCAATATGATTTATAATTAAATTTTATAAAAACAAATAAATTAAAATTATTTTGAGTGAAATTTATTTTCAATTGAAGGTTCTAACACTTTTTAATATTTGTAAGATAATGTGAAAGGTTCGTAAGTTTTTCCTTATGTTGGGGCTTTGAGAAAAATCCATTCACTAAGGTTGTGTGTCTTAATAAGGCATCCTATAATCCAAGTATTGTATGTAAAGCTTTAGCGACTTCTTCCATTTTTGTATCATCCAAATACCCCAACACCTTAACAATACGACTTTTATCAATACACACGGATTTGTTCACATAGCAATATCGAATCATTGCTTAATCCACCAATACCTTGCTTTGGCACTTTTCTTATGCCTCGGATGTGAACATTATCAATTTGTTTCATTCATGTCAAGCTTACTCTTGAAAGGGGAGCCGATGATTGAACGGTAGATATTATAAGCGTTTTAATCTTATTTTTCCAGCATTGCAAAGTTTTGTGTGCTTATTCCATTTCTGGTGCAAAGGATGACCCCGACACTTGCGAAAACAGTTGAAATTGATAGATTTGGCACGATTGGAAATTTTGGTTCAATTTCAAACTCCCATAAAAAAAGCCCTTTAAGTGCCTTGGGGCTTTTGGGAGTGGTGATGGGTTTAACGAAGTTTTAATCATCATATGCTTCTTGCTACCGTGGTGTGGGTTCATATCAAACAGAACGCAATTCAAAACCCGATAGATTTGTT
>JAUCGK010000125.1 GCA_030378085.1 Candidatus Parabeggiatoa sp. HSG14 | reverse complement strand
CCTCTATGCTAAATACAACGTATATTTCGTTTATGATAACAAACTTTTCTTTACAATACAGTCTTAAGTAAGAGGCATCCTTAATCTTAAATTAAACTTTTACTACTTTTATTAACCGAACGGTAAGTAATGTCGCTGTAATATCTGCAATAGCTATCCAATCTGTTCGGTATTCTATAGATTGTTGTAAAATATAATAACCTAAACGAAATATCCACTGATTGATTGTATTAAATGTTGGAACTGGCATATTTATCAAGCCAGATATCAGGCCTAAATTGCGAGCAGCTCCACGAAAACCTGTCAATACATCAAGAACACTTCCAATGCCAAGCTGCATAACAAAAACAGGATAACGATGAGCATAAGGTGCTTGAATACTTTCGGCTGTGATAAGTTCTCCTTCTATCACATCTCCAACCTGCTGCCCTTTTTTTTCATCAATGCGTTGCGATTGCTCTTTTTCTTCTTCTATTTTTTTTAACTTATTTTCCGCATCGAAGGCACGTTTCTTCCAAATATCCCTGCTTATGGTTAAATCCCTTAACTTTATACCCATACTTCTTAATTGTTTCTGTCTTTCAAGAGCTTTATTTTTCCAGGATTCCAAAGATTTTTTAAATATTCTGACCAAACGATCAACGGGAGTTTTATAATTTTTCATGCTATATTATTCCTTTTGTTATATCATAAATATTGTATGGTTTTATTATACACCATTTGGTACAAAATTAACATCCTACCCTTCGGGGTTGAAATACATTGAATGGAACAAAAGTATAGGGAAAAATAGTTGGCAAAATCATTACAGATTTAACACCCCACATTGCTGCCCAATATGGGGTAAGTCTTCCTGATTTGATTTTTTGTAGAGATGCGATGCTCGCCTTTCCAAACGTTTCCAATAATCGAAGAAGCGTTGTGCGTAACAAATACATTCAATCTAAAGTTTCCATACGATTCTAAGGTTGGAATAGTTTCGGGAAATCCACTCCACTCTATAATCTCCCGAAATAACATAATCTGGAAACTTTCGCGTTCTTACACTAGATGGTTTCTTTCAATTCCTTTGTTCCACCATCAAGCAAATTAATGGGCGAAATCTGAGTTTGTAATTTGCTGTTAGCCAACGTTTTTTCATTATCCGCTGGTACTTGGCAAAATCCCTGTGGGGGAACATCTAAAGCACTGTTGAATTTACTCGACAAATTTTGAAAAGCTATCAATCCTGTCAATTCTACAATACCATCATCATCAAAAAAGTCATGTATCCGCTTCATCAAATCATCAGTGACTTGCCTGTCAGAGTAAGTAATAGCTTCTGTGTACTCCAATACAACTTTTTCCAAATCATCAAATTGATCGCTTTCTTTCCAGTTTTTTAGAGCCTCCAATTTTTCCATTGAACCCGATCTTTTTAACAAAAGCGAATTATTGATGTCAACACAAAAATGACACCAGTTAATTTGTGATACTCTGACAGTTACGAGAGAACGAAGAACTGGACTCAGTGGTGAACTTTTTCTATCCAAAGCACCATAAAGCAAAGCCACTGTTGCAAATAACTGAGGTACTCTCCCCCACAGTAAAGCCGGTTTTAGAATTTTCTTGTACTTTCTCTTTTGATTCCAAAAGAAAGGACGAAGATACCAAGGATATTTATTTAACGATTTTGCAGAAACTCTCATTATCTTGATTTACTCCATTTTTTTGACGATCCGAATCGCATAAATTTTACTTTTAAATTGAGAAAGTTTATCCAGTGATTGCCCATCGCCCATCGGATCTTTTACCAAATAATCTTGCCCTTCTTTTCCAACGATTAAAACCCAATGGGGAACTCTACCTTTTAGCAGAATTTTTGCAAGCACGGGTTCTTCTAATTTAAGGGCAATATCAATAAGTACAAGATTTGGCTGATTTGGCACATCAAGACCAATTTTGTGCTGAGCAATTTTTGAAATAGTTCCCCATTTTACCCAGCCTTGTTCGGTATATCCCTCATTTTTTTTGAGTGATTCATTCAATTGCCCAGGAGTTAAATCAATTCCATAATGAGCAAATGCCATACTGACACAACAAACAAAACATCCTGCTTTATTCAACGTTTCTTGACTGCCACCCATTTTGTCATCCTTCCAACGCGGATCATTTTGTAAATAAATGGGAGATATCGGAAAATGAAAATTTGTCACTGTAGATTCTGTCATTGAATCTATCTGCTGGGGAGAGGAATTTTTCTTTTTCAGATGCGGATGCCAAATAGATATAGCAATCAAGATAAGCAAAAGTAAGATGACGTGTAAAATAATTATTCTTTTCCAAGAAGGTTTCATAAATTTTTATCCTTAAAAAAAAAGGATTGGTAATTCGATAGATTTGTAGAGACGCGATGCTCGCGTCTCCAACAATTAATGCTCGCGTCTCGGATCGCGCCGTAAATAATCATGGAATTATTCACTCCCGATGTTTGAATGACATATAAACATTATTGATGGCTTCTTTCGAGCAGTTAGAGACGCGAGCATCGCGTCTCTACAACATAATCATAATAATCATAGATGGAATTATTCACTCCCGATGTTTGATTGAAACTCTGTTTGGGAACGAGGATGCGTAACATCAGTTATTAATTTACAGGAGGTGGATAATATGGCTGTAACTACTGATGATTGGTTTGAACAATCAAAAAAGGAAGGGCGTAAAAAAGGGCGTAAAAAAGGTGAAATCCTTATGCTGATATATACGAAAACAAGTTTGGTTTATTGAATGCTGACAAGCTATTATCTATCATTTCAATGAAACACGTTTAGAGTGCCTCAAGTGTAGGGTGATTTTTTTGGCGTTTGGTGGGATACGCTCTCGATATCCACCCTACAAGAATATCCAACCGCACAGGTCGATATTTATTACTAGGATTTAATACCTGACAGGTTTTCAAAACCTGTCAGGTATTTTTTAGCGTTTTAGTGATTCAAAAAAAACAAAAACTTGAATGTCTGGAGTATAACGACAAATGCGAATCATAAAAACGAGAAAAACGAGAAAGACAAATTTATTTACTATATTCTAAATTGACAGTAACCGTTTGATTCATCCCTACAAACTTGGGTAGTTGCGGATGCTTCTTGAGGGTACCGTGCCATGCCTTTACTGTGTAATAACCAGGTGGGATGTTGTCGATAGTAAAACTACCATCTTCTGCTACTAAAGTATGGTAGGGATTTTTCGCCATAAACATGAATCCCTTCATAAATTCATGTTGATCACATTGCATCATTATGCCTTCACCTTTCTTCAAGTCAACTTCCTTGGTAACTACACGATTTTTTTCGGGGGGTTGACTGATGCTGAACATCGTTTTTTTAGCACCCATGTCTCTCATTTCGTAGGCATGCATTTTGTGGGCAACGTTGTCAGTGTTGACAATCTCAAGCTTATTACCTTCAACCATCACTGATAAAAGTGGTCCATAATCACACGCTTTTTGTTCAACAGTCACTTTTTTCTGAGTGTTGCTGAATGGCTTACCTTTTTTCACATTTTCCAGATAAACCACCACATCAGTGAGTCCACCACTTTTATCAACCTTCACGAAATCTATTTCGCGGGTTTCACCACAGACTTCCATATCCTTAGTAATAGGAAACACCTGTGGTGCTGGATCATTACCTGTGAATGTCACTTGGCCTGTGATTGTACCACCATTCTTGACATCTATTATGTCGTAGCCGATATGTTTGCCATGTGCGCTTACAGACAGCGGCAAAGTTGAAAGCATCAGTGAAATTAAAACAAATAGTTGTTTTTTCATAAAACTAATTTCCTCTTATTGGTGAAAAAAAATGAGCTTTTGGAGTCCGAAGTTTTAGCTTTGGTAAAGCCGTTCAAAGCTGAAGCGTTGGATTCCAACCTCTTCAAAAAAACATGATTACTTTTTCTTCTTAGTGTATTCAAAATTAACGGTTGCTGTTTTGCCAGCCTTAACAGCGATATTTTTTTGAACTTTTGGATCTTTAAGATATCCGTGCCATGTAGCTACCTTGTATTTACCAGCTGGGATATTTTTAATCTGATAAGTACCATCTTCGGCAACAACAGCATAGTAAGGATTTTTGGCGACAAAAACAAAACTGTGCATGAAATCATGCTGATCGCATTCCACCTTCATGCCAGCTCCTCTTCTAAGCCTGATTGTTTTATTAACTTCGCTACCTTGATCAGGTTGGCTGATATTGATTTGACTTTTTCTAGCTTTACCAATGAGTTCGTAAGTGTGGATATTATGGGCAACAGCATCAGAATTAGTTGCTGTGAGTTTTCCCTTATTAGCCATCACCGCAAAAAATGGCATAAATTCACAAGCTTTCTGATCAATTTTAACATTTTTTTCGCTTTCATTCCATGCTTTACCCTTTTTCACTTTTTTAAGGTAAACCACAACATCATTAAGGATATCTCCTTTGACATCCACGTAATTGATTTCGCGAGTGCCTTCACCACATACATCAGTATCCTTCGTAATGGTATACATCTTATTATGCTTATTGGCTTCTTCTTGTGAACCTGTGAAAGTCACTTTACCTGTGATTGTGCCACCATTGGTTACATCAACCACATTATAAGCAAGGCTATTAACAGGAAAAAACAAGGCTGAAGCCATTAGTGAACTTAGCGCGATAAACGATTTCTTCATTATTATACAGTTCTCCTTTAATAACTGATGGGCCGTGTGTCTCTACTCCTTACAAAAAATATGGGTATATTCCTAAACTAACGAGGGAAATTTAAACAAAAACTTCTTCAAGCATTTCAATAACAAACCGTCTGTGATAACTATCTGGTACATTTTCTAGTTTTTTCAACAATTGAGTACCACTTTGTTCAATATCCAAAATACGCAATGCTTTTCCCATATCACGCGCTACTGTCCCAACATCCACAGTCGCCTCAATTATTGAATCCAATGCATCGGTATACTGTAATGCTGCTAATGCATCAGCGGCTGCTTTACGCACACCCATATTAATATCATGCAACAATTTGATGAATTGTGCAAGGATAGTTTCTGTATTCACCTCATTTTCTAAAGGTATTTTTGTCTCATTTTGTTCTGAATCAGTTAAGATAAGTGTCACTAACGATTGGATTATTTGAGTACGCACACTGGCATCTTCATCCTGTAAACTATTAAATAAAACAGGTATAGCTGATTTATTACCTAATACAGCTAATGTACGCGCACAAGCCAAGCGTATTTCACAATTATCTATCTTTATAAGGGTTATTAAATATTCAAAGGCATTGGTTAATCCCACTATTTTTGGGGAGCGATGTGCTATAACACCTAAAGACTTAATCGCCTCCCGACACAATATGGGATCATTGTCATTAAGCGTCTCAATTAATGCCATAACCGCCGCCTCCCTATCACTATCTCCCAAAATACGCGCACTTAAATGACGTACATCTGTTGCAACATCCATTTTTGGTGACACAAATAAACGCTCACCCAATTCAATATTTTCTTGGGCAATTGTCATGTATTCTTGGATTTCCTCAGAAAAGTCCTCTGAATTTTGTGGTGATTTTGTGGTTTCGTTTTTTGCCATTTTGTTGATTGATAAGGAAATTTCTTCATTATCCATAACAATCGCATCAAGGGTGGACATGGCAGCACGATTTTCACCCAAAGGGGTATCACCATTCTCTGTTGTCTGATGATTATTAATTGTCAATGAGTCTGCCAAAGAGTGTTCTTTATCAGAAACAGATTGTATTTCATTAGGTTGTATTTTATTTGATGGCGTAGTCACTTTATCCGGTTTTGCTTTATTTTTTAATGCGTCAATTATGACTTCCAATGGTGTACGTGGATACTGTTTGTTATCTTGCGCTTTTGTTTTATGCTCTAAATTGTGATATTTTTGTTGTTTATCCAATTGCATTAAAGCATTTAATGCTGCCAACCGAACAGATTGTGCCTTGTCTTTCACAGCCCAACTTAAAATGCTAACTGCCTCAGTATCCCCAAAAATACCTAACGCTGTTGCAACTTGACTACGCAATGTAACACTACGTCCTTGATCAGACAGTATTTGTAATAACTTAATTAATACTGTTTTATCTCCCAAATGAGCGAGCAAAATACAGGCAGCAGATATCACCGTATCATTTTGATCCGTGAGACGTTGTCGAATTTTCAATAGTATTTTTTGGGGAATATTCTTAATGTGACGCATTGCAGTTAAGATAGCCACTCGTACCTTATCACTTGAATCAGTAAGCAAGGGTGCGAATTTTTCCAATATCACTCCCACATTATCCTGAGTTATTGAAAAATTCATTGTCACTTCAATCACAGTATGTCGTACTTCAGCATCGGTATCCTTAAGAAACCGTAATATGATATCCATATACTGCGATGCATCCAATTTTCCAAGTGCTTTGATAACCGCAACACGCACATCACGATCCTTATCTGTCATCGCCCGTGCCAATGCTTTACGTGCCTCTGCGGATTGAGAAAATCCTAAAGCGGTGGCAGCCCTGCGACGTTCTCGTGGCGATCCTTCATTGAGTCGCTGGCTCAAAACGTTGACTCCCTCACCACCGATAAGCGCAAGTGCTTTCAGTATCTCGCTTTCAATATCTTGCCCTTCCTCATCATCCAAAAGAACCGTCAACACAGGTATCGCCTCTGTGACACGTAGCTCTCCTAATGCCGCCACCGCCTTAAGTTGCATATCCCACCACGTATCCCAATCATCGGTTTCATCCCAAACCATTTCATCAGGACATTTTTTAGCAATTTCTAATAAAGACGCAATAGCTTCTTGCCCCCCAATCTGAGCCAATGCCTCAACAATAGCAGTTTTAACATCGCCATTCGGATCATACATCAATGAATCCAACAACGTAGGAATAGCAGTAGGATTACCGATTCGTCCTAATGCTTCTGCGGCATCTATTGATACATCTATATCTGTATCTCGCAAACATTCAATTAGAGTGGGTATTGCTTGAACATCACCAAACACTCCCAATGTTTTAACCACATGACAACGATCAACTTCATCACCAGTAGAGGCTAAATCACACAAAGCTTCTATTACTTTTATTTTATCAACCATAATCTTTTAAAATCATATTAACAGTTATTTTTTCAAAAATTATTAATTATTAATTATTAATTATTCAATACACAACTTGTCCAAAGCTAAAGCTTTGGACTCCTGTCGTTTTTTTATATCGGTTTAAACACCATTAAGAAAAATACGATAACCAGCGAAATAAATGCAGGCCATCCCAAAAAAAACCAAATTCGCATATAACGATAATAAAGGGGTGGTAAAGGTGTCCCATTTGTAAGGGCTTCTTTCGTCATATCGCGTATTCGATATTGCAGCCAAACCACAGGAAGCCAACAAGCTCCTGCCACAAAATATAAAATAAAGCTCGCAAGAAGCCATGTTTGTGTGAGAGGCCAACCCACAATCCACGCCAGCCATATACCAGTAATAGGTTGGACAATGCCGCTTGTTGTTGTAAATAACCAATCGGCTGCAACAACATGTTTTGTTGTTATTGCCATTGCATGAATATCATTGCTGAGATGTGCTCTCAACATATAGTAAGCACTACCAGCACCCGTACCAAAAAGTGCTGTTGCACTCAGAATGTGAATCGTTTTAAGTGTGAGATATAACATTTTATTTCGCCTTTATCGGGTTTCATCTTCAAAAACAAGCATAATAAGTGTAGCAACAATCAATGGTAAATTTTTGGTAACGGGACCAAATGGATGAATCCAAAATTCAGGTAAAGCCCAACTGATGATAACCATATAACCGAACATTAACAACAATTGTAAACTGACTACAGCACGGATTTTATAAGCAATCAATGTCGCAACACCAAGCAACCCATCAAAAACTGATGCCGAATAAAGCATGATGGGTGCTAATATTCCATTAATGCCTGTCGCTGCAAGTAATTGGTAGCTTTCTTCCACAGGATAAACAAAGGCTGAAATAATCCCTGTGAATATCCAGAGAAATCCAATACACAAACGTAATAGAGGGCGTAAGAAAAAAAGTCTTGCATACCAACGATCTGCGGTGGTTGCTGGGTTTTCTAATAAACCCGCTTCAATGGTGCGCGGTTTAATACCTGTTACGGTAGTCACAGAAGAGGGATTACCGCAATTACCCCGTAAAAGCATTCCCAAACTTTCTGAATTTAATGGCCCCATACCCAGCCAATCATTTATTCTTGCCGACATTTTCATAAAAGGGATTGGAAGAAAAAAAGCGGATGTCGCTTTTAGTCCTAGCCAGTTTCTTATGGAAGCAAGCAGTTGTAAAAACGTCATCGGCTTTGCACCCACTAATTCTAAACGTTGACCACCAAGCGGCCAATCTTGTAACAATGCCAATACACACGCTTTAACATCATCTATAAAAATAGGTTGGATTTTTTGCTCACCTTTTCCTATAACGGGCAGCCAAGGTAAAGCCGCCATTGCTGAGAACAAAGTAGTACTGCCACCTCCCCGCCCAATCACAATAGAGGGATGAAGAATCACTGCATCAACATCCAAAGTCAATAGTACTTCATCAGCAGCACGTTTGGTTAAATGGTAAGTGCTTTCAGCATTTTCATCTGCGCCCAGTGCTGAAACTTGGATAATTTTGCGGATGCCTATTTTTTCGGCCGCTTTAAATAAAGCGATTGGCGCGTTTGTGTGCAAATCTTCAAAGCGTTGTCCACGTTTTTCGCAAATAATACCCACCGCATTAATCACCACATCAATATCAGCTAAGCGTGGCAACCAAACTTGGGAATCATGATCTTTGCTGTAATCACAGCTTAACCATTTAACTTCAGGAAATCGCGTCTGCCACCGCTCAGGTCGTCGTACACACGCAACAATTTGATGTCCTTCTGCTTGCAATGCTGATAATAAATGTTGTCCAATGAATCCGCTGGC
Source organism: Candidatus Parabeggiatoa sp. HSG14 (assembly GCA_030378085.1). Lineage (GTDB taxonomy): Bacteria > Pseudomonadota > Gammaproteobacteria > Beggiatoales > Beggiatoaceae > Parabeggiatoa. The sequence goes on along the minus strand of JAUCGK010000125.1, from coordinate 6,099 downwards.
ACCTGTTAAAAGTATTTTCATGATAAAATCAAAGGAACGTGCATAAATGAAATTCGATAATATTGGTATAGCAATAAAAAGATAACATGGAATCCAAACCTTTAGGTTTGGGCGTTCAAAACCTGAAGGTTTGGACTCCAATATTAAGGATAATCATAAAGGATTGCTCCTACATATCATTCGTAGGGACAATCCCTTGTGGTTGCCCTATTTTTATGCACCCTTAGCATTTTCTATTTCTTCTTTTTTACCCAATCCAAGTGGATAAAACACGACTCCAAATAATTTCATTAATCCCCATAAAACGAGCAGGGGGAATAAGATAGTCTCAAGAACAAACAACGTAATCAGCTTGACTATTTGAGTCACAATTTCTTCGGAATCTTTTTTTATCTTTTCCATGCTTTCATTGGGAGACGTGATTGCGTCTTGAGCCGTAATTTCAGAAAGCTTTTCTTGAGATTTTTCGATAGATTCTATTGCAGAATCTCGTTTATCTGCTAAAAAAGCGGCTGAAATATGTGATCCAACAAATCCTGTCACTGGAATGGCAAAACGGATCAATAAGACAAATAGAAGCATTCGATAAGCCAAGAGACGCATTGTATATTTAGAACTTCTATTGGCAACAAAGAGGCTTGCCAGCAACAAAATCAATCCAGGTGAAATGACCCAGCTTAAGTCAACAGCAATACCGATTTCCATGAGTAACTGTTGTATACCTATAGAAACTGTTACCGCCAACATCACTAAAGAAAAACGTTCTACAAGATCATTCGCCGGATCAAGTACTTCGCCTAATGAAACCTCGCCAATAAAAGGGGTTATCGTAAAACTTTGTATGACGGAAAGTGTTGCATTAAGCGCACGGGAAATTAAAAATGCAGCACCTGCCTTATCGAATGTTTCGCCAAGATAAGTCATACTCAGTGTTTCAATGCTATTCGTAAATTGATTGTTGGCAATTTCTTTCCAACCCACTGTGGCTAACAAAATCAGACACAAAAAAAGTAGTAGCGTCATCTCCACTTTAATTCGTTTTTTGGGTTCGCGAAAAGCATCAGTGACAAGGGATTTGGCACGAATTATTTTTTGCTTCAGTTTAAGCATTGTTAACCTCTTATAAGTTGATTATTGGAATTTTGTGCTGGGGGTTTGAGAATGTTAAAATACTTTTATTGAACTATAAGGTGTTCAGAAAAATTGGAATTTCAGACCTGACAGGTTTTAGAAACCTGTCAGGTATTTAGGCCAAAATCTTTAAGATGTCAGTAAGGGTGTGACTTGAGGTGTTAAATCTGTCATGGTTTTGCTAATTATTTTCTTTCTATTTTTGTTCCATTTGTTGCTTTTTAACCCCGAAAGGGTATTTACGGAACAATTTCATGGTAAAAAAATATTGGTCGTGCGTAACATTAGTGAGGTTTTGGAAAATTGTATTTCATTCCAGAAACAACACAATCCTTGAGGAGAGGTTATGGGACGTAAATCAATATTTGAACTCTAAAAATCTTCCCATTCCTTATTAAAATAGGGAGTTTGATGATGAGAATTCTTTACAGTCTTTTTGGTGTTTTCATATTGTAATACTTTTTTCTTTTCTAAAACAGGGTTATTAGCAGATTTGGAACTTACCTTAGTAAGTGTGTCAATACCTGTACCAAAAAAGGTAACATGCTCTTTGAGGTTTTGCGCTTGTTGTTTCATGGATTCACTAGCAACCGCCGCTTCTTCAACTAAAGCTGCGTTTTGTTGAGTAATTTCATCCATTTGTAAAACGGATTTATTAACCTGTTGAATTCCCTTCAATTGTTCATCACTGGCGGCTGCAATTTCAATGACCATATCGCTTACTTTTCTCACGGTATTAACGATTTCTTCCAAAGTAGTACCAGATTGATTGACTAAGTGAGTCCCTTCTTCGATTTTACTGACACTTTCTTGTATGAGTCCCTTAATTTCTTTGGCAGCTAAGGCACTGCGTTGAGCAAGACTACGCACTTCGGTAGCAACAACTGCAAAACCTCGTCCTTGCTCTCCAGCACGCGCAGCTTCCACAGCTGCGTTTAGAGCTAATAAGTTGGTTTGAAAAGCAATTTCATCAATGACAGTAATAATATCAGCTACTTTTTTACTGCTTTGATTAATTTCAGTCATCGCAGCAACCGCAGTACCAACAATTTTCCCCCCTTGTTGTGCATTTTTACGTGCTTCCTGAGACAATTTGCTGGCTTGTTGAGCACTCTCAGTATTTTGTTGGACGACACTTGTCATTTGTTCCATACTGGCAGTCGTCTCTTCCAATGAGGCGGCTTGTTCTTCAGTCCGTTGGCTTAAATTAAGACTGCCTTGAGCAATTTCATCTGCCGCCACATTTACTTCTGAGGATGAGTTTATAATTTGTCCAACGACACGCATAATATTATGGGTAATCACGATAATGATAATTACCCCAAAAATAAAAGCTAAACAAGTACCAAAAAGTGTTACGTTAATAACCATCTTGCTTGTCTTAGTTGTTTTTCCTTTTCGTATAATTAATAACCTTTGTTCAGTGTCGATAAATTGCTTGAGTAACTCTCTAATTTCATCCATGAATTTTTTTCCTTTGCCCGTTTCAATATAAGCTGCAATATCTTTCAGACTGGTAGAATTTTTATTTATCTCTCTTCTTGCTTCAATAAGAGGCGTTGCTGCTTTTTCTATCCATTCTATCGTCAACTTTTTCACTTTGTTAACAAGCTTCATATTTTCAGGATCGTCTGCCATAAGCTGTTCCATTTTTGTCAAATGGATTTTTAGCATTTCGCGTCCCTTGTGATAGAGTTCAAGAAAATTTTCTTTGCCCGCAATGAGAAAACCGCGTTCTCCTGTTTGTTGTTTCAGCAAATCGTTAGCAATAGAGAGAATAAGAATCTCAATCTCTTTATTATCTTTTGCGTTATCACGCAATTCACTCAAAACAATCATTATTTTTTCCCGAATATGCTTACCAACCTCTTTACCTAAAACTTCTTGAAGGTAATCAGCATCTTTTGCACCAGCAATCACGTTTTTCCGTTGAGCAATGCCAACCTCAAGAAATTCCTCATGCCATTGATTAGCGATTTGATGAATTTTGTTTAATCGTTCAACTTGTTCGGGATTATCACTCACTAAATTTTTGGTATTGGCAATCACTTTTTCAAACTGCTTCTCACCTTCGTAATGGGGTACTAAAAATTCCTCTTTGCCAGTAATCAAGAAACCACGCATACCGGTTTCCATGTCAATCAACGATTTTTGTAAAAGTAAACTATGTTCGATGACATTATGAGTATGTGTCACCCATTTTGAGTGTGAAAGTAGTGAATTAATACTGTAATACACCACACCTGCAATAATAATCATTAGTACTAATACCATACCATTGCCTAACCATAATTGTGTCCGAAATTTCATTTTTTTAAACATGCTAGTCCTTTTTAGATTTAATGGGAGAGAATTAAGGAATGGATAATTGATTATTAAAAAGTTATTTGATTGCCTAAAAATTGGTAGATGAAAAAAATAAAGCTAGCATAACTTTAAGATTTTTGTCAACATCTATCAAGCACAGTATTTAGAAATATACATGAAATATAAGCTACATAACAAAATGACACATAATATTGCTATACACAATGCTCAACTTTATTTTATAATCATTGATAAGGATTACTCTGGGCTACGAACCAGTTGTGTTTTTCTCTACAATTACTTCTTAGCTCTGAAATCTGATCGCCCCAGGTGTCTGTATCAATTACGAACCAAATTTGATCATCCGGTAATAATTCATATTTCGGGGTAGAATCTAATAGATGCTTCTTCGTTTTCTGGTACAAGCTTGTTGGGGAATTGTTATCGTCATGTTTCGGTGATTCAATCTCCAATCGAATTTGTGAACTTATACCTGAAAAATATTTAAAATATTGACTTTCCCTCTTTTTTCCTTCGCAATAGATGATGACTAACCGAGCATCTCTTGTTGGCTTTTTCCTTGTGTATAGCTTACTTTTCAATATCATAATTATGCCAATTCAAATCTCTAAGGTTAGCCAAAAAAGGTATAGAACCATATCTCCCAGACAAATATCCTTTCCTTATATCTAGCAAGTTTAATTTTTTGAAATCACTTAATGAGTACAAGTCTGTACTGGCATCGCTATTTTTTTCCGCAAACCAAATTTCATCTTGCCTAAACAACGTCGAGTCCAATAAATTTGATTCGTGTGTTGTGAATATTAACTGTCCTTGAGAATGCATCTCTTCGGAGAATTTTCTTACCAGTTCTTTAATCAATAAAGGGTGTATGCTTCTCTCTATTTCATCAATTACAAAAACTCGCTTTTTGTGGACAAGGTCATGAAACGCAGGCACAAAGTCAAGCAATCGAATCGTTCCGTCCGATTCTTCATTTAAGTTGAATATGGCTTTTTTGTCATTTTTTCCCTTATGTTCAATTCGGAGCTGTTTAACAAAAATTTCTTCGTTATCTTTGGATATTATGACTTCATCGCCAGTTTTACTTCTAAGCCCAATCAATTTTTTTGAGGACTTATTGATTTCTTCTTTTATTTCACTCAGTTTTTCTTGATTATCTTCTCCCAAAAAATCATTTAATGTTTTTTTCTGGCATTCAATTCGTTCTACACCTAACTGAAAGGAACGCATTATGTCTTCTGTATAAGCTTTGAACTCTTGGTCCGTATCTATCTTATGCACTAAAGCACTCGGTCTCGCGTTTGGAGTTATCACTTGCAAAGTATCATCAAACCATGATAGGGCTGTTGTCACGTCACTTAGATATTCACTGTCAAGAGTCGTTAAAAGCCTAAAGATGATTTTTTCTGGTTTACTAAGGTTTTTTTCTAAGATTTTTTTTAAGGTTTTGCTTTCCGTGTCCTGTTCAAAAAGGTCTGACACTATCGTGGTGATTTTTGTGTCTATATCCGTCTTTCTTTCATAAAGCAGTATATCTTCACGTTTCCCCAGTCCTGAAAGATAGAGTTCTTCCGTTGTGACAACACTATCCAATATCTCTATCCCATAGATAAATGACTTGTTATCTTGAATAAATTCAATAACGAAGGTTTGGGGCAGAGTGCTCGCATTAAATTTAAAGTGAGTATTTGCGAAGCGGGATGGAACCTTTTCTTTTTGAACAATCCGTTGAAGCATAAATAATGCTTGTATTAGGTTTGATTTTCCGGCACCATTTGCGCCGTAAATTGATGACATTTTCAAGAATTCAAAATCATCTATACTGTACTTGTGCGCCATCAAGCTATTTATTGATGGCATTGGAATCATGTTGAATTCTTTTTCTTGTCCAAAAGAAAAAACATTGTTTATTACAAATCTAATTAGCATGGCGAAATCTTGTTGCTTGTTGGCATGGCAAAAGCTACCATTTTAATATCCTCTAATGAATTATGGGATTAAATAAATTTTTTGCGACCTCAAAATAATTGATGACATTTTTATTTGTAGCAAGAATAAAAGCGTACCATTGCTGCAACATAACAAATCACCAACTTGGTAATGCTCTCGATTTATTACCGGAACTGCATGAAACTTAAAGCAAACTCTTTGAACAACCACCGTGTCAAAGTTAAAAGTAGGAAATTCATTTCAAATACACTTTTATTATACTTTAAAATGTGGAGCAACCCTAAAATACTCCTATTCGTGTGGTAAATTCTTGTATCTCACTGGCTGGGTGTTTATGTTTTAATAAATAGTCAGGTGTTCCCGACTTATAGCGTTTCCCGATTGGATAAAGTACAACCTCCCCTAAATTCCCTAATTAAGAGGGGACTTGTACCTGACGCAATCGGGAAACGCTATAACATTGCCGCGCCAAAGCTTTGGATTGGTTTGAAACCTCTACCATGATTCCATAATTTAAACAAGGTATTTCCCTAATAAATTTTTAGACGAAGCCAGATTGTTGGTTTGGAGTCCAAAATTTATTTTGGAAATGGAACAAATTATAGTTTTAAGTAAAAACAATCGCTTAATAATTAAATCAGAAACAACCAGACTTTTCTATGAGTAATCCTTAATTTGTGTATGCGT
>JAUCGK010000124.1 GCA_030378085.1 Candidatus Parabeggiatoa sp. HSG14 | reverse complement strand
AGAATCTGTTAGATTTTAAAAACCTGGCAGGTTTAATTTCCGTTTTTATTGAATCTTCATTCCTGAAGGAGTAAAACTTTATGCCAGTTGAACAAAAAGCGATAAGAACGATTTATGAAAAATATGGAGTTAAAGCATTTTATAAAAACTTCGGTAACAGTTATCGTAACCCTCATGAAGCGGTAATTTTTAAAATCATTGAAACCGTTCATAATGATTATCAAATTGATTTTACTAAGGTTTTAGATTTAGCGTGTGGAAGTGGGGAAGTCACATTGGCATTGGAAACATTAGGTTATACTAATGTGGAAGGTATTGAGCCTTACACGTACAATGCCTATTTTGAACGTACTGGGAAACACGCAGAAAAATATTGCTTTGAAGAAATAGAACAGGGGCTCTTATCAAAAAAACTTTACACAACAATCATTTGCAGTTTTGCACTACATTTAGCAGAGCCATCTCGTTTACCGATACTTTTATATCAATTAAGCAGAATGACTCCTTTTTTATTAGTAATTACGCCACATAAAAGGCCAGAAATTCAATCACAATGGGGGTGGACTTTATTGAATGAGTGGCAGATTGAAAGGGTTAGAGGGCGATTATATCACTCTCATAATAACCCTATTCGGCATGGTTAAAAAGAAATATTTAGGGTAACACTTAAAATATATTGGAGTTCAAAGCACAGTTTTTCAAAAATCCTGACAAAGCGTAGCGAAGAACTCCAAAAATTTAATAAACGATTGAATCCAATTCAGTAGCATCAATACGATGTAATTCTATACTCACTTGATTAGGTAAACAGGCGACAAAATCACCGTGCGTCTTTAACCATCCTGCATGAATACATTGTTTACTTTGGCAAGGTGAGGCAATAAAACGGATGCGCTCTTTTGAGACTTCAATCAAACTTTTACCTAAACGCCCGTCAATCGCTATTTTTTGTGGATGTTGTAAATTGATTTGTTTTGGTAGTTGATTGGTTGCCAAAATTAAGGCATAGTCAGCCTGTCTTTCCCCACTTACCCAATAATGCAGGTATAACCATATTAAAAACCACAAAGCGAGTGCAAGAATAACGCGATCTGCCATAGTAAGAAAAGAGTAATAAGAAAAAAATTTTTTCATAAATTTTTTATTTTTTAAAATTTAAATAAAGTGCTAGACTTTAAAAAAGAGTCCAAACTTTAGTTTGGTAGTACCCAAGATAAATCTTGGACTCCAATTACATTTTTAATGACGCGATAATATAATTTTAGTATCCCCATGATAAAATCACCTATTTGTAATAAACCCGTCATCATCCTGATTCCTGCTAAAAATGAAGTCAATACTGTCGGTAAGGTTGTAGCTACAATTAAAGCTAATTTTGCCGTAACCGTTGTTGTTATTGATGATGCCAGTCAAGATGATACCGCAAAAATAGCACGGGCGGCGGGTGCAATTGTTTTGCCATTACCTTTCTCATTAGGTGCGTGGGGAGCGATGCAAACCGGTTTACGCTATGCATCAAAACATGGATTTAATACGGCTATTACGATGGATGCAGATGGACAACACGAAGCTGACTCTATCCCAACTTTAGTTGCCCCCCTCGCTAATGGGCAATGCGACGTAGTTATTGGTGCTTATCCACAACGTGGCAGCATTTCAAGGCGGATTGCGTGGGCATTTTTTCGTCATTTATCAGGCATCACACTGGAAGATTTAACATCGGGTTTACGCGCTTATAACCGCACAGCTATGAGTTTGCTGGCTTCTCAATCAGCGACATTATTGGATTATCAGGATATGGGAGTCCTTATTTTGCTGCATAAAGCAGGGTTACGTATTGTCGAAACGCCTATTTTAATGTATCCCAGAATTGACGGACATTCGCGCATTTTTAGTTCATGGTGGGCAGTCAGTCAATATATGTTGCACACAGGTATCTTATGTCTCGCCCGATTTAAACGTAGCAAACATAGATAATGAAAAGTGAAAAACTAAAAGTGAAAAATGAAAAATGAATTACATAAGGAATAGTCACAAAATAATATCCCGTTTTTGTCAAAACGTTCAAATAAATAACTGATGTTACGCACTGTACTTCAAATAATTTTAGGGACACCCCCCTAACCCCCCGTACACGGGTGGAACCAAACATCATTCGACACTTTGCTTTTTCTATTTTGGGACTTCCCCCTGTGTACGGGGGGTTGTGTACGGGGGGGTAGGGGGTGTCCCCAAAATTTGTTATAATCAGGAATTTTGCACTCCAATTGGCAAAATAAATTTTGCACTCCAGTTTGGAAGCTATCTGCGTAACATCAGTAAATAACTGATGTTACTTCCAAAAGTAGAGACACACAGTGTCTCTACGGGAGTGCAAAATTTATTTTGCGATGGGTTGCGTTCTATGTGTCTCTACTCTCTGCGTAACATCAGAAAATAATTTCACAAAAAACCTGACAGTTTCCAAAACTACCGTTTAACTCCACTTTATCATCCTCTAAATTGAATTTTTCTGATTATAACGAATTTTGGGGACCCCCCTAACCCCCCGTACACAGGGGGAAGTCCCAAAATAGAAAAATTAAAGCAAAGTGTCGAATGATGTTTGGTTCCACCCGTGTACGGGGGGTTAGGGGGGTCTGGTGTCCCTAAAATCTGTTACAATCAGGAATTTTTTAACCACTACCAAGATAAATCTTGGACTCCTCAATTCACAACCACAATTTTAAGTTAAATGTCATACCAATTAACTTCTGCCATCTTAGGATTATTTACAGCGGGTATCATTTTATGGTTAATTCGCCGCGATCATTTGCATTCTCGCCACGCTTTTTGGTGGTTGCTAGTTGCATTCACAATTATGTTGTTAGGTATTTTTCCTACCATAATTGATTGGCTTGCAGTTCGGTTAGGCGTAAATTATCCACCAACGTTACTATTTATTTTAGGAATGGGGATGATTTTGGTTAAAGTCATCAACATTGATTTACATCAATCCTCATTAGAAAGAAAAGTGCGCCGTTTAGCACAACGGCTAGCCATTTTGGAAGGCGAAAAATACGAAGAAGAAAAAAATGGAGACTAAAATTTCTCCCAAACTTTTAACAATTAACAATTAACAATTGTAAAAAATGGTTTTTGAAGAAATTGTTTTAGATAATTTTGGCATCTATAAAGGACATCATGTTATTAAGCTCACTCCCCCTTCTGCCAAAAAAGCGGTTATTTTATTAGGTGGGCTTAATGGGAGTGGTAAAACCACTTTGTTAGATGCTTTACAACTGACGCTCTATGGCAAATTTGCAAAATATTCTAATCGAGGCAATATCAATTATTTTGATTATTTACGCCAAATGATTAATTACCATGTCGAACCGACAAATGGTGCTGCATTAGAATTACAATTTAAACATTTTAGAGACGGTAAAGAAGAATCGCTTCGTATTCACCGTTCATGGTACGTCAATGGAAAAAGCATTAAAGAAACGGTAGAAGTAGAACGTGATGGCATTTTGGATCCTGTCATTACAGAACGTTGGTACGAATATGTTGAAGAGTTTATACCTGCTAGAATTTCTAGTTTATTCTTTTTCGATGGCGAAAAAATAGAAGCACTTGCGGATACAGATAAGGCGGCAGCGTTACTTAGAACAGGAATTTACGCTTTATTAGGTTTGGATTTGGTTGATCGCTTATCTACCGATTTGTCAACGGTGGAACGTAAACGAAAAACCCTACTTCAAACTCAACAAAGTCGCCTTAATATCAGCACATTAGAAGAAGAAGTTGAACGATTAGAAGGGCAAGTAAAGGAAATTGCTCAACAAAAAATAAAGATGCAACGTCATTTCACACAATCAAAGAAAACTCTGGGTAAACTCAGAGAAGAATATCGTCGAGAAGGTGGAGAGCTTTTTGAACAACGCGAAGTCATTGAGGCAGAATTAAAGGAAACCCAACAAAACCTATTCCAAACTGAAGAACAATTGCGAGAAATTGCTTCTGGTGAAGCTCCTTTATTGATGATACGAGATTTACTTCGCGATGCAGAAAAACAGGCTATTCAAGAAAAAGAAGCCAAACATTATCAAGAACTTCACGAAGAATTGGAAAATCATGATGGCGCAATACTTAAATTATTAAAAAAACATGCTGTTAATCGTACTGCACTGACAGCCGTTGAGAGATTCGTTAAAAAAGATAAAGTTAAACGTCAACAATCTATTGAAACCGAATGTTATCTCAATGTGGCTCCAAAGATTTTTATACAATTGCAAGATAGTTTTTTAAATCAATTACAAGCCTCTGCAAATACATTCATTGAACAAATAGAAGAAATCACAGAGGAAATTCATGGTTGTGAACGACAACTCGCAAGTATTCCCGATCCAGAAAGTTTAAAGGGTATTAAGGATCAGCTTCAAAACATCCAAAAGGAAATTGAACAAGCCAAATTAAAAACTGAAACCCTAGAATTTGAACATCATCGTGTGAGTAATAAAGTTAACCGCCTTCAGGCGGAACTTACTCAAGCTTATGAAATGGAAGCACAGGAAGAATTTGTGAGTGAAGTGACAAGTCGTGTCATCAAACATTCAGAAAAAGTCCGTAATACTTTGGAAAAATTTGGGTTCGCGGTGACAAAAAAGCATATTCGACAACTGGAATCACTGATTTTAGATAGTTTTCAACAATTGATTAGGAAAAATGATTTTATTACTCAAGTTGAAATTGATCCAAATAATTATACATTGACACTCTATACGCCTAATCACGAAAAGCTTCCCCCAGAAAGTTTATCGGCGGGAGAAAGACAACTGCTTGCAATATCTGTCTTATGGGGGCTTAGTCGTGCTTCAGGGCGTCCCTTACCGGCAATCATTGACACACCACTCAGTCGGTTAGACGGAAAACACCGCGACAACTTAATTGACAACTATTTTCATCAGGCAAGCCATCAAGTTATTTTGTTGTCTACTGATGAAGAGATTAATAAGAAATACTATCGCAACCTAAAACATGCCATTGGGCGCGAATACCATCTTAGCTATGAAGAAAAAAACCAATCGGCTATTATTAATCAGGGTTACTTTTTTTAGTATTATGTTTTTAGAATTATAGCGTTTCCCGATTGCGTCAGGTACAAGTCCCCTCCTTAATTAAGGCTAACCTTTACCCACAAGTACCTAGAGCAATTTTTGGAGTCCAAACCTTCAGGTTTGGCAGTTTGCGATGGAGTCCAAACCTTCAGGTTTGGCAGGAGCGATGGAGTCCAAACCTTCAGGTTTGGCAGGAGCGAAGGACTCCAAAAACCCAAACCTGAAGGTTTGGACTCCAAAAACACCTGGGTACTTGTGGGTAAAGATTAGCCTTAATTAAGGAGGGGATTTAGATGCTGTTCTTATCTCTGGCATGAGATTATCATCTTCTATCAATTCGGCTGCCCTTTTAATCGCTTGGTTTTGGAGATTAATTTTGGGTTCTTCCTGATTGTCTATGGATTCTAAAATTAATGAGTAACTCATCAATTGAGAGGTTTTGCAGCTTTTGTAAACTGGGTTGCATTTCTAAGGGGGCATTTTCTATGGTGGGCGGTAGATTACTCGAAATACTTTGAATAGCTAATGATTCAATTGATTGATGAGTAAACTTTGCTATTTGAGCTCATTGCTGAAATAGACTTCTAGGTAGTTCGAGAGTCAATTTTTGTGTACTCATAACAATATCCATTTTGATAATAAAATCCAACCTAATGCTGATGGTGAAATATTGAGGCGTTACATTTTAATATAAAAAATGGCGCGGTATAAATACCAACGCCCTTAATCGAAAGTGGATTTTAGCTCTTTAAACGATTATTCAAAAATAACACCTTCGCCTGTTTCTACATTTTTAAGGACTGTACCTGCAAGAACTTTAGCATTTTCTATTAGGGCGGGTTCATCGGCATCACCTGTGATTTTGCCAGATAAAATGCCTCCTTGAATGCGTGTGCCTTTGGCTAATGTCACATCTTTCAAAACGCCTAAATTTTTGCCTTTGATAGGTATAGTAATTGTACCTGATAAAATGCCCCCTTCTATCTTATCACCAACAAATGTGACATCAGTAATTATACCTTTATTGGCAACGTAGCCGGTTAAACTGCCTCCCGTCAATGTTGCGGTGGACAAGAGTTTGATTCTGGAAACTTGTCCTTCACTGGTAACATTGCCTGCTATTCTACCCAGAGTAACATATCCATTGGGAGCAATATGTCTGTCATACATGATTTGCTTTTCATTGTTACAACGGACTGAGATAGGATTACCGATGGAAACACATAGTGGCATCGAAGGCGGTGGTTTTACTGTAATGGTGTTTGGGAGTTCTTTATCTTTCCATACCAAAAATGGTCCGACTTGATTTTCTGTGGCAATTTCATTCCTTGTTATCACTGTCACATTGTGCAATCCAAGCTGTGCTTTTTGTGTGATTTCAATTTGAGCTTCCAAAAATGTGTCGTTATGGATAATCAAATTGTGGACAATAATACCTTCATCATCAAAGCTGAGTTGTGATGCTTGTTGATTAAAATGAGTATTTAATCCATAAACAAGTACCGTTATTCTCAGTTGACTACGAGTCGCTTGAACCGGAATGATGCTCAAAATTTCGGGAGTATTTGCAGCTTCCGTGACTTCAATGACATCTGTCCCATAAGTGGTTTCTGTGCTGCCATCTTCTAAAACCGTGTTTATCGTCACATCGTAACGACCTAATGCCGTGTTTTCAGGAACAGTCACGTTGATAAACAGTCGGTTAGCTGATAATACGCTACTCGTATTAACGACAATACCGCCACTGATTGAAATACCTTTGAGACTAGATTCATTAAACTGTGAACCTGACGCGATGATATCTAAATCTAATGTTCCACCTTGAGAGAGATAAGTCGGTGTTGTTGCGGTGATGGTGGGACGAACGAGACTCATCATAATATTCATCACTTGCGCTTGAAAGTTTCTTAACCAAGTGTCTGATTCTTGTTCTTCTTTCGGTAACACCATCAAACTACTGCTATTGCCAACTTCCTTGACTATCCGAGAATAGGTTTCAACCGCTTTTTGGAAATTGTCTTGACGTTCTCCACTTCTTTGACTTCTCTGAGTAGCACCTTGGAAATTACGTTCTCCCTCTCTTTGCCCTTGCCGAGTTGAACTTGTGACTATCGTTTTTTTCTTGCCACAATCATCTTCGGAAAGGAGTATTTTAACGGATAATCCTTGTTGACGTAGTTTATCAATCAAGGCATCAATATCATCACCGTCATGGGGAGGCGCATCAGTTACAAACAAAATAGTGCCACCTTCAGCGATATCATCAGCCGCTTGATTGAGCGCGACAACAGAATCTTCAGGGCAATCTTTGCCGCCTTCTGCTTTCAATTGATTGACTTGTTCCAATAACTCATCCAAATCATTCGTGCTAATTTGGAGAATAATCTCATCTTTGTCTTTAAACGTCAGCAAATTGACAAAAGGCAATATTTGGTCATCAGTTAATGTCGCTTTAAGTTCTTCAATAAATTGAACTAAACCTAAAATCGCTCCCTCAATCTCTTCTTTCATGCTCCCTGTATCATCGAATACAAAGTAAAATGAGGGAGTCAATGGATTAGATGAGTTTGGTTCTTCAGGCTGCTGTTCAGGGGGAGAAACTGATGTGAGAGTTAATTTCGCATTGGGATTTTTAGTATTAACGGTAACGGTTTGTGGCTCAAAGTTATAACCGTCTTTAGTAGCCATGACGGTATGCTCACCTTTTTCAAGCCCTGTGATTTGGTAAAAACCTTCTTCATTTGTGGTGGTTTCAAGTCCGTTGATTTCTACCAAAGCGTCAGCTAGCAGATTGCCGGATTCGTCTTGGATGTTGCCTTCAACACCGTGTGATATTGGCGTTGGCTGAATAACAGCAACATTGTTAAATGTCCTTAGCTCAGATGGCATGACTTCATCTATCTTCACTAAAACACTTTCTGTTATTTCAGAATCCAATTGGAATGTAATATCCTGAAATTCTCCAGTCGGCAAAGGACCAATCGTTTGAAAACCAACCAAATTTTCCTCTTGGTAAAAAGCGACTCGTGCAGAAGTTAATTGAAATTCTCCAGCATTTTTAACTCGAATTTGCAACGTTTTGGAATCCAATGAAGATTCGTCTGTATTAATCAGTACATCAGGACTACCGCTTGGACTTGTCCCATTCGGTGTGCTTTGTAATGGCTCACTTTTCAAACTTTCAAGCAAGTCTTCATTAATCGCACTGACAGCAACTTCATACTCTCTACCATTTACAACGCCTTGTATTTCATATTCATTAGTCAAACCAACCCCAAAGTCATATTCAAAAACATCATCGCCTTGTGTTTCAGAGAGATAAACACGATAACCCATTAAGTTATCTTCATTATTAGCATCCCAATTGACAGTGATAGTACCATCGCCTGGTGTTAATATCAGGTTTTGTGGTGTTGCTGGTGCATTAGGATTGTTGACCGTCAATTTGCCTAAACTATAGGAAAAAATTGGAGCATTTTCCCGATCATCAATTTTGGCATAAATGTAATAGGTACCCGATGACATATTTGGATCAGGAGTCCATTGATAACTATTCTCATCGTCATCTTCCATAATGTCTATTGCAATGAGAGCACCGTTATTACCAAGATTATCCGTGTCATAATACAAGCTAATTTCAGCATTGTTATCTGGATCACTATCTGTCCAATTGATGTCGATAGGTGATACACCATCCCATTCTTGAGCGGTTTCTAATGTCTTAAGCGTAATCGTGGGTTCCGTATTAGGTGTCCACAATTCTACTTCATACTCGCCAAGATCATCAGTATTGAGGACTTCTACAATGTAATCACCCAATTCTGGTTGCTTGATGGCGTAGTAAGCCTCATTTGCAGCTTCATTTCTTCTAAAGAAAATGTCATCAACATCAGATGATTCTGGCGTTGGCGTGTTTTCAGGTGTATACACTGCGCCATCAGGAAAAGTCAACGTGAACAACCCAGCACTATTTTCACTGGCAACATTAATGATAATTGCGTCATTTTCACTTGTTACCGCAACCACTTCTTGATGGGCATTTTTACTCCTAGTTGCCCGACGAATTTTAACGGTTTTACCCCATTTGGTAACATATGCGTGAGGATTATTAATATCGCTCCTGTCTATGCGAAATCCAAAATCCATAAAGGCTAAAGTTAATTTAGCTGCAAATTCAGCCCGATCTATTTTTCCAATTTTAAATCTTAAAGTACCATTTATATTTGTACCAATAAATGATTCTCCCCCAATCCAGGGAACAATTTCGGAGATTTCTAAATTAACTTTTGATTGTCCAGTTGCTTCTACATAATGAGATAATGTGCTAATAGCAAAATATAATCTTCCATTAAGCAATACAATATGAGGAACAATAGGAATATCAACATTTCCTTCCAGTAAAAGGAGTGGATCAATGAGACGACGCATTATTCTTGCATTGCCAAGAGTAATTTTTTCAAGTAGTTTTACATTACCTGAAAGTTCTACTGTATTCAAAGGAGGCCAAATATCAAATAATAAAGCTACTTCACCGGACAAGGCTTTGTATCCTAAAGTATCTTCTACAATATCTAGAATTGATAGTTTGTCTGTTAAAGACATATTTACCTTAGCAGTAAAATTAACCGGTTGAGAAATGATTTTATCAAACAAACCCGATAGCTTGTCAATTTTTACTCCTATTGGCGAAGCTGGAGGCAATGTAAGAAATTTTGATGTTATGCCACCAGGAGGAGACCAACTTAAACCAATCTTTTCTATGAATAAAGGCTCAAACAAGATTGGATTAAACCAAATGTTCTTATTCTCAAGGTTGGCGATAATAACAGCAGGATCATAAAAAAATCCAACAGTAGCACCAAATGCGGCTGAACCAAACAGTTTATCCATAAAAAGATTTGTAGTTATAATTATTTCTTTCTTAAAAAGGTCCGCCGTGATTTCAAGTGCTACATCAGTACCCTCTTTGGTGCCATTGTTTAATTTGAGAAGCGGAATTTTACCAAACTTTTCTGAAAATGCATTCCAAAATTTAAAAAAATCGGTTCCTATTTTGATTTGTGCGGTTGAATTATTTGATTGTGAAAGTACAATATCACCTAAAGTTAATAGAGTATCAATTTCCTGGCTAAATTGAGCACCTACATCATGTAGAATTACTTCATCAACTTTGAGAGTCATACTACTTAAGAAAGACGATGATAATAAAAAAATCAAACTTTCAAGCTTAGTCTCTCCACCTTTTCTCACTTTCAATACAGGAGGATTAGTAGAAGCGTTAATATCAAAATCACCAAAATACACTAACATATCTTCTGGAGATTGATGTAAATTCGCCTTAATATCAAGTGCAGTCAAATAATTTTCACTCATACTTTCCACTGTATTTGTGACATAATCCATTCTCAAATCAGTGTCCACACTCAACACCTTGTTGCCATCGGCTCGCGCAAGCATAACATTACCCTTGGCAATAAATACATCCTCTGACTCTGGCTCGAAAATATCCGCATAAACGTCAAGATTACCTATCTTTTTACGAACAGTGGTAATATCATCCGTTAATGGCGACATAGAACCATCTGCAATCGGCTCTTTTGATGTGTTATCAACATCCTCCTCAATTTCTACAATTGAAATTTCTTCTTTAGGTTTAGGAGCTAAATAAAATGAACCCTCTATTTCAACATGATTATCAGCAGTGTCTTCAATCCTTAAGATGTAGTTGTACAATCCAGACTCTAAATCAGATGTTGAAAATTCACCTGTTTGTGAAGTAAAGTCTTCACCCATATTAGGATCTTTTTCATCGGTACTTACATCCCAATTAAGTGGTTTGAAGATAGTTTCATTGTCACTGTCATAAACAGTAAAAGATAAACGAGAAAGTTTTCTGTTATCAGTTCCAGTAACAAGACAAGAAATAGTATCTCCCACATAAGGAGACACTGGTTCTATATCTACCTCTCCCTTTGGTTTGACTGTATCACAAAAGTCAAGTGAGTCGTTACAGGTATCGACAACAAATTCAGCAACATCGCTAACGTTATCAGCAATATTCTCTTTGGCTTCATCAACAAAATCACCAACATTCTCGGCAGTTTCCTCAACAAATTCACCAACGTTCTCAGCAGTCTCGTCAACGAATTCACCGACATTCTCGGCAGTCTCGTCAACAAATTCACCGACACTTTCGGCAGCATCTCCAATAGTATTCTTAATGTTATCCCATATACCAGCTAGCACACTAGTTGGATTAAGCAAGGTAAACAAAAAAATTACTAAAGGCAACGTAGCTTTTTTAAACTTCAGCATAATAAATTACCTTTTGTTTTTTAAATTACTCATTCCCACTTTTTTTATAGGAATACCCCACATGACGCATTAGCGTCAAGTATTGTTACAAAGTTTTAATGGCCCTCCCTTTAGTTGTCTGAATCAAAATTTACAGGATTTCTGTCTGTAACGGATTCTGTTGATAGGCAATATATAGCCATAATAATTGAAAGTTGCCTATAAAATATGGGATAATAAATCATAACATTTTAATGAAATACCAAAAGGCAACTTTGATGAGTATAACAGATAAACAAAGTGGAGGGTATCGAACCGTAAGATTACAGATACCAAAACATAATTACGATGATTTTGTAAACGATGTAAAAGTAGCAAGAGAAACTATTAATAATCTGTATGAAACACATCCAGAATTATTTCCAGCAACATTTAATGAAGGCTATGTATTTATATGTGCGAAAAGGAATAAGTTTACTGAAACTTATGCTCATGAACATGCCCACCGAACCAGCAATATGGTTGATAGACTTATGAAATTTTTTGACAGAGCCTGTTTTAATGCACTCTATTTTCACGGTACTTTGGGATCGGGTAAACAACGTGTAAGAGCATGGGCTCTATTATGGAATTTTTGTCCTTCGTCACCGGCCACTGTGAAAGAACATAATGGACAGCTATCTCCTGCTGAACGTCTAAATAATAAACGTTATGATGATAATTGGTTAGTAAACCTTCTTGTTTCGGCTTCTGTGAATGGAAATTCTGGCCATCAACAGAATCCGTTATAGACAGGATATTTAGATTATTGGCTGTAAAAAATTGCTCGTAAAGATCAACCAATAATGTATTGTCTTCACGTAATGGTTTAACACGACATTCAAGCCAGCTCAAACGAGAAACCGCAAAAACGGCTTGAGGATATTGTGTATTAATATTTTGCAAAGTACTCATCAACTTGTTATAAAAAGGATTAACTGATTCTATCCAATAAATAATCACACAAGCATCTAAAAAAAGAGTCATTGTGATGTCTCCCAACTATCTCGTTCAGCATTAAGGAAAGCATCTATTTCTTCTCGTGTACGTTGCCCTGTTACTGGTTTGTCAAGCCAATCCCATAAGTTAATAGATGTTGGGCGTTTTGAGGTAGATTGCCTTTCTTGACGAGATTGAATCAAACTCAGTCCCAATTCCAAAAGATAAGGTAATTCATTTTGATAGAAACGTAATTGTTGTGCCAGTTCTTTTGTGACTTGTATTTGGATTGTTTCCATTTTGAGTTTTCCAGATAAAGTACAACAGATTTAGTGAGTCAATTAAATTTATTCCATCAATCTATTGTACGAATTAATAATAGAATAAAAAGAGTACAACGAATTTGAAAAGAACACAACGAATCAAAACCAAAGAGCTAATCCAGTCAATTGTTGGAATCAGAATTACCAGAATTTGAGAATGAACAAAATAAACCATCCTGTAAATCCTTTAATCCTTTAATCCTGATTCTGACATTTTAATAAATCTCTAAATGAGCTAAATCAATACACGCGCCAACCCGATGCAAGAAATTTATACCCACAATGCCGTCTATTAAAAAGCCATAATCCATTGTGCCAATTTCAATTTCAAAGTCTTTGAGTTCAAATTTTCCCAAAGATAAACTGTCAATATATTTTGAGAAAACAAATTCAGTACCACCAACACCTCTAATTTCACGCACAATATCATCAGATTCCAGTTGTAAGCCGATGTTTAAAACTGCATCAGCAGAAAAAATGGTACCTGCCGAACCTGTGTCAAGCACAACATTGTCAAGTGTTTGATGTTGATTATGGTGGGTTAAAGATACTTGAACGTAGGGTAAACCACTTTGCATTCTAATTTTCATGATTCCCCCGAAGCCCTAGCCAACTACGCTCTTGGATATCCAGTTGTTCACGATCTGTATGGAAAACTAGAAATTCTCGTGTTGGCATTTCATGGTGCAATTTAGCATACGCTTTCATGGCAGTGACGGAATCTGAAAAGGTGTTGAGAACCGAAAGTTGTTTCACGATACGTTTTCCAGCTTCAGAATAAGCTTCCATTGCTTCGAGTAATAGCCATTGATGAGGAAAATGGCAACGAATTTCTTCCCATGTCATAGTTTGTTCCCCTCTGATATCATCATAGAAAATAAAAAAGCCCAAAGGTATAATAAACCGAAATTGTCAGAATTAGAAACGAAGTAATTTTCAGAATTTGAGAATGAACAGAATAAACCATCCTGTAAATTCTTTAATCCTGTAAATCCTGCCCTCTTTTTAATTCTGTGATGCACTTCCATTATATCCTCATTCCTAAACTGAACACCACAGAATATACATTTACCCTTTTGTCTCTTGAGAAGTTTGGCTTCGCTCGGCGTTATGTTTCCATAGCCTTTGCTTAGCCGATTTGCCCAGTATGTTTCATCCCCATCATAATAAGACTTTCCAGTTTTGACCATTACATGTCTTACTATTTTGGTATCGGAATGTTTGTTTAGAACATTTTCCTTAGTGGCAAAACACCATTTTCTTCTTCCAATGGTTCTGAAATATTTCTTGACTATCCATTTTTTAGACTTATTTTTGTGTCTGCGTTTCGACCATGCCCAAGCTGCTGGAAGATTATGTAATCTTGTCTTGCAAATATTTCACTTGACACTACATGACTGTGATAATTCGCCCAACCTCTTATGATTGGATTCAGTCTCTTTATTACAACGTCTTGAGTATCTGCTATTGGCTCTAAAGATGATTTTACTATGCCTTGTATAATTCGGTCTTTTATCGTTGGAATTCCTAATGGTCTTTTATCTCCATTAGGTTTAGGAACGTAAATTCTACGTATTGGTTTGGCTTTGTATCCTTCAAAACCTCTTTTAGCTTGTAAAATCAATTCATTAACCATTATTAACCGTTGTTTCGGATTCAACATCTTGACTCCATCAACTCCAGCCGTTCGTTTACCTTTATTATCCTGCGTTATCCGCCTGACATTTAAAATAATTGAACTTGTGCTTCTCAGTAATAGTCTTGCTAATTTCTTAGCTTTGCCTATTTTTCCAGCTTTTATAGCCTTATAAATACGTTTCTGTATATTGAGAACATTTTTCTCTCACTTTTTCCACAGCATAGTTGCCCATTTGTCATTAGGATTTGTCCATAATGGTAAGTGGCAGCTACCCCCTGTAAAATTTAGATTTAGTTGTTCAATCATAATTAATTGCTTAATTTCCATAACCGATAACTTTCGTTACCCAATTTCATAATACCTATTTATAAATTAAATTAGGGATGGTTAATCAGTCTTGCGACTTCCCACCATATCCTACCCAAGAGTTGTGATACCTTCAGTTTAAAGGACTCTCTATTGCTAGAGTACATATCTCTTGTTTTTCGACGTTCCAATTAGATATATCTTATGCCTTAGACCATGCCGACATGAAGAGGGTAATTGGTATACTTACAAAACCTCAAACAAAGCGATTGCAGCAATTTGAAGATCATAAGGACCAATAAATGTACCTTTAGTGGCAAGTGTTGCCCTAATTTCAGCCGCTTTGATAATAATAGCACGATTATCAAAAGGTAAACTCGCAAATTCGTTAAAAAATCATCCAATACGACTAAATTTTGTGTTTTACGAGAACTTTTATAAGCACCGTAATAAAGTTCAAATTTGACAATATCGCACAACACAACATCTTGACGTGGAATGGTCGTAAATTTCTGTAAAATAGTAGAATTCTTTTGATT
>JAUCGK010000011.1 GCA_030378085.1 Candidatus Parabeggiatoa sp. HSG14 | reverse complement strand
CCAGTTTACTTTTCACCCGCTCGGAGGACTCTCTCTAAATTTGGAATTCATACCAGAGTTTCCTCAAGTAGGTGGTGACGACACAGGCGATGCTGGTGACACGGGTGATGCCGGTGACACAGGCGATGCAGGTGACACAGGCGATGCGGGTGACACAGGTGATGCAGGTGACACAGGCGATGCGGGTGACACAGGCGATGCAGGCGATGCAGGCGATGCGGGTGACACAGGCGATGCAGGTGACACAGGCGATGCGGGTGACACAGGCGATACCGGTGACACAGGTGATGCGGGTGACACAGGCGATACCGGTGACACAGGTGATGCGGGTGACACAGGCGATGCCGGTGACACAGGTGATGCGGGTGACACAGGCGATGCTGGTGACGCAGGTGATGCTGGTGACACAGGCGATGCTGGTGAAACAGGTGATGCAGGCGATACTGGTGACACAGGCGATACCGGTGACATAGGCGATACCGGTGACACAGGTGATGCGGGTGACACAGGCGATACCGGTGACACAGGTGATGCGGGTGACACAGGCGATGCTGGTGACACAGGTGATGCTGGTGACACAGGCGATGCAGGTGACACAGGTGATGCAGGCGATACTGGTGACACAGGCGATACCGGTGACATAGGCGATACCGGTGACACAGGTGAAGTAACTACTCCTGATCCAGAGTTGGAAGAAATTGCTGTTGTTGAACAGACAGAAGATGGCAAATATCAACTCGAACTTGATGATGGAAACATCTTGCAGGATGTTGTATTTGGGGAACCCACAGATATTCCAGAATGGATGGGTGAGGTAGAAGTCGGTCTTCACGTCTCAGAAACCTATGCGGTATTTGTCAATGAAAGTTATGAGATGCAATCAATCTCTCCCACTATAAGTGTTACCTCGACCACTACAGTGCAAGAGATAACTCAAACCCAGCTTGGTTTAGATATAGAGTTTGACGAACAGAATAGTAACCAGTTTACTTTTCACCCGCTCGGAGGACTCTCTCTAAATTTGGAATTCATACCAGAGTTTCCTCAAGTAGGTGGTGACGACACAGGCGATGCTGGTGACACGGGTGATGCCGGTGACACAGGCGATACAGGTGACACAGGCGATACCGGTGACACAGGCGATGCTGGTGACACAGGCGATACAGGTGACACAGGCGATACAGGTGATACTGGTGACACAGGCGATGCAGGTGACACTGGTGACACAACTAACACTATCCTACCTTTTGCTGAAGGGGAACAAGTAGATGTCCTCAATGATGACGGAACACTTACTACTAAAGATGTCATAGCTAAAGTAAAAGTTACCAATCCAGATGGTGGTAGTCAAGAAATGAATGTTGTGGAAAATGACGCTACCGAAGATGACACAGGTGATGCGGGTGATGCCGGTGACACAGGTGATGCGGGTGATGCCGGTGACACAGGTGATGCGGGTGACACAGGCGATGCCGGTGACACGGGTGATGCCGGTGATACCGGTGACACAGGCGATGCCGGTGACACAGGTGGTGCTGGTGACACAGGCGATGCGGGTGACACAGGTGATGCCGGTGACACAGGTGATGCTGGTGACACAGGCGATGCCGGTGACACAGGTGATGCCGGTGACACAGGTGATGCTGGTGACACAGGCGATGCCGGTGACACGGGTGATGCCGGTGATACCGGTGACACAGGCGATGCCGGTGACACAGGTGATGCTGGTGACACAGGTGATGCTGGTGACACAGGTGATGCTGGTGACACAGGTGATGCTGGTGACACAGGTGATGCCGGTGACACAGGCGATGCGGGTGACACAGGCGATGCGGGTGACACAGGTGATGCGGGTGACACAGGCGATGCCGGTGACACAGGTGATGCAGGTGACACAGGTGATGCCGGTGACACAGGTGATGCCGGTGACACAGGTGATGCCGGTGACACAGGCGATGCGGGTGACACAGGTGATGCGGGTGACACAGCCGATACGACAACTACTAACTAAGCCATTTTCATAGATATGGTTACGGGTAATAACAAAATTATTACCCGTAGATAAATTAGTTGGTTACAGTGGATAACCCATTATTTTTAGTTTGAATCAATAGCCTTCTATGGGTATACCATAGAGGGCTTTTTTCTGCCTATCTGCTTATACTTCAGACATTCAAGTTTTTTCGGCTTTTTTTGGATGATTAAAACGCTAGAAAATACCTGCCAGGTTTTCAAAACCTGGCAGGTCTGAAAATATAAGTTAATTTTGCTTGGAGTATAATCTCATGAAACATAAACAACTGACTGTGGTAATACAAGCAGTTTTCCTAATCTTTTTTATAGGAAGCGCAACAAGTACGCCCGTTTACGCTCAAGAGCAAGCAGTAAATGCGCCCTCTGTAGTAGCAGATAATAATTCTGCCTCTTCGTCACTAACCGAACCTCCTGATACTATTGTAGTCACAGGCATTGTACGTGATTTTAGTAAAAAACATGATGATTTTGAAGGTAAAGTTAGTGGTCTTGCGAAAGGTTGTGTTGAAGAAGAATTAGGACCAAATGATAAACCTGTAGTCGCGGAAGGTAATCAATGTGCAATTACCAAATTGGAAGATTGGTACAGTGATGAGATTGATGCCAGCCGAGTTAAAGTGCATGACATTACTTTAAACAGGAATGAAGACGGTGTCTACTCTTTTGAGAGTAACAGTTTCTTCCCCGTTGATGAAGAATTGGATGGTAACGAAGGCAACTCCCATAATTATCATTTCACTTATGAAATACATGGAGAATTTACCTATCGCCCTGGTCAAGTTTTCCATTTCAAAGGCGATGATGATCTCTGGGTTTATATCAACAAGAAACTGGTTATTGATGTAGGTGGTGTTCATTCTGCTGAAAGTGACAAAGTCAATTTAGATGATCTTGATCTCGTTGAAGGCGAAACCTATCCATTAGAATTGTTCTTTGCTGAACGGCATACGACCCAATCCAATTTTAAGATGGAAACGGATTTGGTACTGGAAAAAACCAACCCTATCGCCGAAGTTGATTTTGAAACGCTCAATATCCAAATGGTTGTAGAATGGAATGTTAGTATCTTGTTCTTCCTTAGAGTTGAACATGTTGTTGAATTATCTGAACGTGGTTTTTTGACGGAATTACAACCTGAACAAGCAGCCAAAATTCCTAATCATGTGATTACGGAACTTGACGAAGAGGTTAAGGCACAAATCAAATTACCTTCATCAGAAGACTCTATTGGTTCTGAAAATGTTGTTGAATCTGGAAATATTATTGATTCTAATATATTGGATACAATCACTGATTTATCTCTTGAAAATATTTTTATGTTGACTGCCGAAGACATTGAAAAGATGTCTGTCGAAATTGTGGCAGGTTTTTCTAAAGAACAACTCAGTGCTATTCCAGCAACATCAGTGGTAAGCTTTACTTCGATACACATTTCATTGATGAGTGTCACAACAGTAACCGGTTTCCAACGTGAACAAGTTAGTTACTTGAGAACTGATGCGATGCATGGCTTTTCACAAGAGAAATTTGTTGCTCTTGATGCTGAAGCTATGGGAGGTTTGACAGTTGAACACCTCCAGGAACTTGATGAAGATGTGTTGGATTTGGATAAACTTTCTGAAGAACAGAAAAACAATTTGCCGATTACTCAGGATGCGCCTGTTGTAGTTGCTGAGGAAACTGAAGAAACCGAAGTCACTGAGACTGAAGAAATTGAAGTTACCGAGACTGAAGAAACCGAAGTCACTGAGACTGAAGAAATTGAAGTCATTGAAACTGAGGAAACCGAAGTTACCGAGACTGAAGAAATTGAAGTCATTGAAACTGAGGAAATCGAAATCACTGAGACTGAAGAAACCGAAGTTACCGAAACTGAAGTTACTGAGACTGAAGTCACTGAGACTGAAGTCACTGAGACGACAGAGACAGTTATAGAAACTACGGAACAAGAAATTTCCGAAGGTGTTCAGGTTGAAACCGCTGATCTGACACAATCTACAGACGGTGAAGTATCTGTTGTGGAACAAGTGGAAGAAACAATCACCGAGGCATGGGAAGACGAAACCATCGAAGTCACACAAGAAGATGGTATCGTGACAGTAACAAGCGAAGAAGCAGACTCTGAGTTAACTTATGTTGCTGGCGAAGTAGAACAAGCCGGAGAAGATGACGAAGTCGGTGTGACTGAAAACGATTTGGGTTACACAGAAGTTGTCAATGAAGATGGTACAAAAACAACTCTAGCACCTGCGCCTCAAGATGTTGCAGAGTTACAGGAATTAGCCAGCAGCGAAGAAAGGGAAAGCAGTGTTGAAGTGAGTGCAGATGGTGTTGTCCAAATCCAAGGCACGGTTATCACCGAATCCGTTACTGAATATCTGCGTGTAGAAGCCACGTTTGGAGCTGAAGTCATCACTGCCCCAGAGGGTGCGGAAAGTGGTATTCACCTCAACGGTGCAACGCATGGTATGGTTGTTTATCCAGGTAACATTATGCAGGTAATTCGCCCTGCTATGCACCCTACTGCTATAGCATTGCAAGCCGCAACACAAGCACTGCTTGACGTAGAGTTAACCTTTAGGTATCGGGCTGATGGAACGGTTATTTTTGACTATTTCGGATCGCCTTTAAAACTCGTACCAGAGTTTGCACAAGAAGTTGAGGCTGAAGAGCCAACTGATGGTGGTGATGACGCAACTATGGATGTTCTACCCTTTGAGATAGGAGATACTGTAGAAACTGTTGACGAAAACGGCGAACTTAGCGATGAAGAACTATTGGCTAGAGTAGTAGTTGATGGTCAAACACTCAATGTTGTAGCAAATACTGATGCTGGTGAAGAGCCAGCCGATGGTGGTGAAGAGCCAGCTAATGGTGGTGAAGAGCCAGCTAATGGTGGTGAAGAGCCAGCCGATGGTGGTGAAGAGCCAGCTGATGGTGGTGAAGAGCCAGCTAATGGTGGTGAAGAGCCAGCCAATGGTGGTGAAGAGCCAGCCGATGGTGGTGAAGAGCCAGCCAATGGTGGTGAAGAGCCAGCTAATGGTGGTGAAGAGCCAGCTACCAGCTAATGGTGGTGAAGAGCCAGCCGATGGTGGTAACACAACTACCACTAATTAAACCATTCTAATAAGATGGTGGTTACGGGTAATAACAAAATTATTACCCGTAGATAAATTAGTTGGTTACAGTGGATAACCCATTATTTTTAGTTTGAATCAATAGCCTTCTATGGGTATACCATAGAGGGCTTTTTTCTGCCTATCTGCTTATACTTTAGACATTCAAGTTTTTTCGGCTTTTTTTGGATGATTAAAACGCTAGAAAATACCTGCCAGGTTTTCAAAACCTGGCAGGTCTGAAAATATAAGTTAATTTTGCTTGGAGTATAACCCATGAAAAATAAACAACTGACTGTGGCAATACAGACAATTTTCCTAATCTTTGCTATAGTGGGCGCAACAAGTACGCCCGTTTACGCTCAAGAGCAAGCAGTAAATGCTCCCCCTGTAGTAGTTGATAATTCTGCCTCTTCGCCACTAACCGATCCTCCTGATACTATTATAGTCACAGGTATTGTACGTGATTTTAGTAAAGAACATGCTGATTTTGAAGGTAAAATTAGCGGCCTTGCAAAAGGTTGTGTTGAAGAAGAATTAGGACCAAATGATAAACCGGTAGTCGCGGAAGGTAATCAATGTGCAATTACCAAGTTGGAAGATTGGTACAGTGATGACATTGATGCCAGCCGAGTCAAAGTGCATGACATTACTTTAAAAAAGAATGAAGAAGGTGTCTACTCTTTTGAGAGTAACAGTTTCTTCCCCGTTGATGAAGAATTGGATGGTAACGAAGGCAACTCCCATAATTATCATTTCACTTATGAAATACATGGAGAGTTTACCTATCGTAAAGGTCAAGTTTTCCATTTTAAAGGTGATGATGATTTGTGGGTTTACATCAACAAGAAACTGGTCATTGATGTGGGTGGTGTTCATTCTGCTGAAAGTGACAAAGTCAATTTAGATGATCTTGATCTCGTTGAAGGCGAAACCTATCCATTAGAATTGTTCTTTGCTGAACGGCATACGACCCAATCCAATTTTAAGATGGAAACGGATTTGGTATTGGAAAAAACCAATCCTATCGCCGAAATTGATTTTGAAACGCTCAATATCCAAATGGTTGTAGAATGGAATGTGAATATCTTGTTCTTCCTTAGAGTTGAGCATGTTGTTGAATTATCTGAGCGTGGATTTTTGACGGAATTGCAACCTGAACAAGCGGCTAAAATTCCTAATCATGTGATTACGGAACTTGATGAAAACGTTAAGGCACAAATCCAATCATCTTCAAAGCCTGTTGAACTTGATGATGATGTTATTGATGATGATGTTATTAATGGAGATATTGTTGATTTTGATATATTGACAGCTACTGACTTTTCTCTTGAAAAGATTGTTATGTTGACTGCTGAAGATATTGAAAAAATGTCTGCTGAAATTGTGGCAAGTTTTTCTAAAGAACAACTCAGTGCTGTTCCAGCAACATCAATAGTAAGCTTTACTTCGATACACATTTCATTGATGAGTGTCACAACGGTAACCGGTTTCCAACGTGAACAAGTGTCTCACTTGAGATTTGAGACGATGCATGGCTTTTCACAAGAGAAATTTGTTGCTCTTGATGCTGAAGCTATGGGAGGTTTGACAGTTGAACACCTCCAGGAACTTGATGAAGATGTGTTGGATTTGGATAAACTTTCTGAAGAACAGAAAAACAATTTGCCGATTACTCAGGATGCACCTGTTGTAGTTGCTGAGGAAATCGAAATCACTGAGACTGAAGAAATCGAAGTCACTGAAACTGAGGAAATCGAAATCACTGAGACTGAGGAAATCGAAGTCACTGAAACTGAGGAAATCGAAATCACTGAGACTGAAGAAATCGAAGTCACTGAAACTGAGGAAATCGAAATCACTGAGACTGAGGAAATCGAAGTCACTGAAACTGAGGAAATCGAAATCACTGAGACTGAGGAAATCGAAGTCACTGAAACTGAAGAAATTGAAATTACTGAAACTGAAGTCACTGAGACTGAAGAAATCGAAGGTGAAATAGTTGTTCCCCATACAGAGTTAGAAAAATTTGCTGATGTTGAACAGAAAGAAAATGGTTATCAAGTAGAAACCGATGAATCCATTTTGAATGTTGCGTTTGGGGAAATCATACCTGTTTCAGAAGAAATGAGTGATTTAGAGGATGGTATTCATTTCACAGGTAAAACTCATGCTATGTTTGTTATTGAAAGCGAAATGCAAATCATGCGCCCTGCTATGAATACTAACGCAATAGCATTGCAAACCGCAACACAAACATTGCTTGATGTGGAAATAACATTTAACTATCAAGTTGATGGAACAGTTCTTTTTGATTATCCTGGATCACCTCCTTTAAAACTCATACCAGAGTTTACTCAAGAAGATGAGTTAACTGATGGTGACGAGGAACCAATCAATAATATTGATGGCGGCGATGAAGAATCTGAAAAAGCAATTATGGATATCCTACCTGTTGCTGAAGGAGAAAAAGTAGAAATCGTTGATGTAAATGGCGAAATCATTACTCAAGATGTTGTAGCTAAAGTAGGAGTTACCACTGAAGATGGTAGTACTCAAACACTCAATGTTATAGAGGATACTGATGTTACAGATGGTGACACGGGTGATATAGAGCCAACTGATGGTGGTGACAACACAGACAATACCAGTATGACAACTAACTAGTTATAGCGTTTCCCGATAACCTCCCCTAAATCCCTTAAATTGAGGAGGGGAGTTGTACCAGACACAATCGGGAAACGATATAACTAAATTTCTTACTGTAAATTTTTTGTGATATGTTACAAAGCTTCCTTTGAACTCCAAACCGTCACAGGATTATTTACAGCAAGAATAAATTCGTTTCTGGATGGATACTATTCAGAATTAAGTAATGTATAAGTATGTTGGGCAATCATTTTTTCTTCGTTTGTTGGAATGACTAATACTGAAACTCGGCTCTCTTTGGTGTTGATTGTAGGTTGATGTTGTTCATTTGCAATTGTATCTATTTGTATATCTAACCAAGTGGCTTGTTTACAAACTTTAGCACGAATGGGTGCGGCATGTTCACCAATTCCCCCTGTGAAAACAAGCGCGTCTAACCCTCCCAGAGCGGCTGTCAGCGATCCAATTTCGCGTCCAATACGATAGACAAACAAATCAATTGCTTCCTTCGCTTGTAGCAAGTCACTTTCAAGTAATGTTTGCATATCACTGCTAATGCCTGAAACGCCTAATAAACCAGAACGATGATAAAGTAAATCATTGAGCGTTTTTAAGTCCATACCATTATTGAGTAGATGCAGTAATACACCTGGATCAATAGTGCCACAACGTGTTCCCATTGGTAAACCGTCTAAAGCCGTAAAATGCATTGTTGTGGCAATACATTGTCCATCTTTAATTGCAGCCATGCTTGCCCCATTACCTAAGTGGGCGACAATGACACGCGCTGGTAATTCTTCCATAAAATCAGGTAAACATTGCACAATATATTCATAAGACAAACCATGAAAACCGTAACCCTTTATACCTTGTTCTGTCAGTGAACGTGGAATGGCAAAAGTACGAGCAACAGCAGGTTGAGTGGCATGGAAAGCGGTATCAAAACAAGCCACTTGCAACAAGTCAGGTTTCAATTGGTTTAAAACGTGAATTGGCGCAAGATTATGTGGTTGATGTAATGGTGCGAGAGGGATTAATTCCTCAAGTTGTTCTAATACCTTTTTATTAATCTTTATGGGTGCGGTAAATTTCATGCCACCATGTACCATTCGATGTCCTGCTGCAACAACATTGAGATTTTTGGCATGATTGTCTATCCATTCCAACAATGCTGAAAAAGCACCTTCATGATCAATTTCAACAAAATCCTTTTTGGTTAATACGTTAGAATTAGCATCTTGAACAATAAAAACAGGATGTGTACCAATACCAGTAATATTGGCATGATAAACGAGGGTTAAAATAGATTTATCATTATATATATAGAGTGAACATTTGATACTTGAAGAACCTGCATTAACAACTAAAATGGCATTATTCATAATATTTTTTAACTCAATAAGCAGAATCCAAACCTAAAGGTTTGGACTCCAAAGCTTAACTTAACGGCAGATTAGGGTTTTTATTGATAAGTTATTTCTAAAATACTCATATTACTTTAAGCCATTTTAGAAAATGGGAGTGAGGAATGAGAATTTAATAATTTGCAAAATTTTGGTGCTAAACCTGACAGGTTTTAAAAACCTGTCAGGTTTCAACTTTCGTATTTTATTGAATCCTCATTCCTTAGAAATTTTACACCATTAACAATCTGAAAATCAACATCTTAATAAAATGCAAATTCCTTTTTAAGCAAAAAATATGCCATTTATGAGATTTTCTCGGATGGTTTGTTTTATTTTGGTTATCAATTGTCCCTCACTTCAATTTACGCACAAGCTCCAGCTCAATGTGATACTGTTTACGCCGTTCACAACGAAAACGCCCGTTTCTCTATGCCACTTCTGGCAAAAACTTTTGCCTCGACACCAAAACCGGTGAATTATCTATTATATTGGCGATATCGGTTTTGACAATGTGGTTGGCTCAGGTTTTCATCCTGATATAGCGTTTCCCGATTGTACCTCCCCTAAATCCCCTCCTTAATTAAAGGGGACTTGTACCTGATGCAATATTGAATAAAGTACAATCTCCCCTAAATCCCCTCCCTAACCTTTACCCACAAGTAGGGGGTTAGGGGGGGGGGTTGTAAGGAAGTTATTTTGTATCCATTCCTAAAGACAATTGTTAAGAACGGTATTGGAATCGTTCAAATGGAGAGATTAAAAATGAAATTACCATTAGAAGTCCGTCAAAAATTTGGACAGTTTGCCTTTCAAGATGAACAGAAAGGCGTTGAAGCTATTGCCGCTATTCAGGGTTTTATGGAGGAATATCAGGATGGTAGCGTTTCTGACAATGAGCCACAGGCAAAAACGGTGACGATTGAGCGTAATCAAGCGGGGATTGTTACCGTAGCGAAAAGCGTTAAATTGTTGCCAAATATGCAAATTAACCTGAAGGCGTTAATTCAAAACAATTTGGGGCGTTTACAAGAAACAGTTAATTTCAGCACAATTGTGATTGGTGGGCCTTTAACTTCAAATTCGTGGCTTATTAACATAGGGGCTGCTTTATACCTGATGAAATTTGCAGTGGATTTGAAAACGGTTGAATTGAAACAAGAGCAAGCAGGAGTTTTAGTCGCTTTGCATCACTTATGTCGTGGTGAGTTGAGTTTGGAAATTCCTTTGGCAGAGTTGAAATCCAAAATGCGGGACAATTATCATTTCAGTTTAAATGTTGATAAACTGGATGACGTTTTGGAAGATTTGGTTGATTTGCATTGTGTCAGTCGTCAAGACAATGTTATTTGTTTGATGGAAAAGGTTATTTTGAAAGATAACTAATGTCCATCACGAAAAAAATCCTGATTGTAACAGATTTTGGGGACACCCCCTAACCCCCCGTACACGGGTGGAACCAAACATTTTCTGGTTCCCACGCGCCGGCGTGGGAATCCAGTCGGGACGCGCCAGCGTCCCTTCTTTCTTGTAAACCGCGACGCTGGCGCGTCGAGAATGCATTCCCACGCCGGCGCGTGGGAACGAGAGAAAAGGTATTTTAGTATGTCTCAAGAACTTATTATCCATTTTAATACCCCCTCCGAATTTTCTATTCGTTATGATGACGATGATACGGGGAGTTTAGAATTTGCTAATCCAATTGCCGATTCTGATTATCAAGACATGCGTTGGTATTTGGAAACTTATTCGTCTGCTTATACCGCTGAGCCGGATGAGGAACGGGCGGAACGGACTGTACAACAGTTGCCAGATTGGGGAGAGGCTTTGTTTAAGGCGGTGTTTTTGCAGGATCGGGCGGCACAACGGATGTTGGAACGCTTGCAAGATGAGGATGAGGATAAGCGTTATGTGACAATTAGTGCGATTTTTCCAGAGGTATTAAGTTTGCCGTGGGAGTTGTTGAAGGACCCGGATGGGGTATTTTTGTTTAATGAAAATCCTCGGATTGCGGTGCGGCGTAGTTTGAAAACTCGTGGGGGGCGTAAGGCGCGTAAGGTTAAACCTAAAAAAGTCTTGCGGTTGTTATTTGTGATTAGTCGTCCGCAGGGGGCTGGGTTTATTGATCCACGCATGGAAGCCAAGGCGGTGTTGACGGCATTGACAGAGGCTAACGTTAATCAGGTGGAAGTGGAATTTTTGCGCCAAGCCACTTTTGATAGTTTAATCAATCGCTTAGAGGATGAGGTGTTACCAGCGGTGGATATTGTCCATTTTGATGGGCATGGCGTATTTGATAGTACCGGGCAATTAGCTGAAAAAGGCGTGGAGTTGCCGGGCATGAAAAAGGAAACCACCGATACTGCTAATATGGGTTATTTGTTATTTGAGGATGACAAGGGCGATAAGGCTTTGGTTTCTGCGGATACCTTGGGGGAGATGCTGCATCAACAAAAGGTTAGCTTGATTGTGTTATCGGCGTGTCAATCGGCGAAGGTGGCGGGGGAGGATGCGTTGAATAGTGTGGCGGCGCGGTTGGTTCATGCGGGGATTCCTTCGGTGTTAGCCATGACGTATTCGGTGTTGGTGACGACTGCCCATTTATTATTTCAGGAATTTTATGCCCAATTAGTCAAAGGCAAGCATACCGGGGAGGCGTTGGAAAATGCACGACGCTATTTATTTCGCCATACGGAACGCGGGCAACGGCGGTATGGGGCGCGTGAATTTGAATTGCTTTTACATGATTGGTTTATTCCGGCGTTGTATCAAAATGGGCAAGATAGGGCGTTGTTGAAAAAAGCAACGCTGGAACCGATTGAAGCGGTGGCTTGGCATAATTTTGCGGCGTATCAATTGGAGAATAGATTTTTTGGACGGGCTACCGAATTATGGGCGTTGGAGCGGTGGTTGTTGCAAGGTGCAAAGCGGATTACCATTGCCGGTTTCGGTGGGCAAGGCAAAACCACGTTAGCGATTGAATTGGGGGTGTGGCTCTGGCAGAAAAATTGGTTTGAAAAAGTGGTGTTGGTGGATTATAAAGCGTTTCAAGGCGTGGATGCGGTGAGTTATGCGGTGAGTAGTCTGGGGTTAGTCTTGGCAGAAAGTTTGTTGGATGCGGAAGCGGCAGATAAGGCTTTGGCGCAAGTGCCGACTTTAATTATTTTGGATAATGTCGAAAGTCTGGCTTTGGATACGTTGGCGGAATTATTAACGGCAGCTACAAAATGGTCACAAAATGCGACAGTCTTATTGACAACGCGGCAATTAAGTGGATTCAACCATGCCGATTATCCCACCCAAGGCAGTTTAATCCACCGTCATTTAACGTTGGATGGTTTACGCGAAACTGATGCGGTGACTTATTTGCAATATTTAATGACATTGCCACCCGCGCCCGATCCCAATGTGCTGACTCAAGATGAACAAGCCAATCGCCGTTATCGGGACTATGCTCGGTTATTACGGTTAGTGCAGTTTCATCCGTTATCCCTGAAAAGCATTGCGAATTTATTGAAAACCCAACGGTTAACGCGCTTAGAAAAACGGTTAAATAAATCAATGGCTGAATATCCGGATAATCCGGTATTGGCTTCGTTGCAAATTTCGATTGAACGCTTGGATGCCGAGGCGCGGGAGTGGTTGCCGTTATTGGGCGTGTTTCAGGGTGGCGCGATGGAAGATAATTTATTGGCAATCACTGAAATCCCAGCAGAAGAATGGAGTAAGTTACGCCCTTTGTTAGAAACCACCGGGTTAATCCAAACCGAAACTTTGTCTAATAATAGTGTGCCGTATCTCCAATTCCACCCCAGCTTAACCACCGCCTTACAATCAGACAACGAGGATTTACGCCACCGCCATCAACGCCGCTATTATAAATTGTCGGTTTATTTGTATTTTGAAGACAGAAAAAATCCCATTGAAACCCGTGCCATTGTAAAACGGGAATTACCCAATTTATTATTTGCCGTCAAAGGGGCGTTAGCCGAAGCCACCGATTATGCGGTGGATTTTGTAACTAACGTGAATATGTTTTTAGATTATTTTGGATTGCAACGTGACTTGGCGCAACTCAATCAGCAAGCGGCTAAATTGGCGGGAGAGGTGGGGAGTGAAAACTGGTATTTAAGCAAAAGCGGTGTCGGCGAACAATTGTTGAATGCGGGGCATTATACCGAAGCGGCTAACATTTTTAATGAGATTTTAACCGGCTTAGGCACTACTGCCAGTTACAATCGTTGTTTAACTTTAGGGCGTTTAGGTCGTTGTTTTAAATTTCAAGGACAAACCGAACAAGCCGCCGCTTATTATCAACAGGGTTTAGAGACAGCCCAACAATTAGAACAAACTCAGGGCGTACAACGCCAAACCGGACTTTTATACACCGATTTAGCCGATGCACTGAGAGACATGGGACGTTATGCAGAGGCACAAGCGGCTTATGAGCAAAGTTTAGCGATTAAAGATGATGACCAAAGAGGGGAGGCGGTAGTACATGGACAACTCGGCACCTTAGCCCTAGTCCAAGGCAACTTAGCCGAAGCCGAACAACGTTATAAAACCGCCTTAGCCATTTTTCAGCGTTTCCATGAACCCAGTAGCGAGGCGGTTGTTTGGCATCAATTGGGTAGAGTTTATCAAGAAGCCAATCAATTGGAAGCCGCCGAACACGCCTATCGGCAAGCTGCGAATATTGATGAAGCCCAAGGGAATTTACCCGGTGCTGCCCAAACTTGGAATAATTTAGCTATGGTTACGGAAAACATGGGCAAATTGGCAGATGCGGAAGCGTGGTATCGAAAGGCGATTGAGGTTGATAAACAATTTGGTAATGCTAAAGATGTGGCACAAGATTTAAGCAACCTCGCCAACCTCCTCCAAAACCAACCAGACCGTTTACCCGAAGCTCAACAACTCGCCGAGCAAGCCTTAGCGATTTCTAAAACTTTAGACTCGGCAACGGCGGAACTTTGGAAAACTTACAACATCTTAGCCAAAATTGCAGACAAACAAGGCAATGCCCAAGAATCTAAAAAGAATCGCCGTTTAGCCAGGGAAGCCAAAGCCAATTTTGCGGGTACGCGGTATGAGTTGAAACAGAAACATAGTGAATTGATTTTGAGAACGGTGGCTGCCATAGCAAATGCAGAAGTTAGGAAGGAATTGGAAGCTCAAATGGAAACGGCACCGGAACAATGGAAAAATATAATTTCTGCCATTCAACAGATTTTAGCCGGCGAAAGAGATGTGGATAAATTGTGTGAGCCGTTGGATTTTGACGATGCACCGATTATTACTGCTATCCTTGAAGGGATTGCACAGCCGGAGAGTTTGAAGTGGTTTGAACAGGATTAAACAATAACTACAGGGATTATATTTTAGAAGGGATTAAAAAACCTTTAACTACAGGGATTGTATATAATAAGGGATTTTAAAAAACCTGATTGTAACGGATTTTGGGGGCACTCCCCTAACTCCCCCGTACACGGCTGGAACCAAACATCATTCGACACTTTGCTTTTTCTATTTTGGGACTTCCCCCTGTGTACGGGGGAGTTAGGGGAGTGTCCCCAATTTTGCACTCCAGTTTGAAAGCTATCTGCGTAACATCAGTTATTCAGTTACAAACTGCTCAAGTTTATATTCTGAATAAGTCATGAGTTTTCCATAATTTTGAATTTCATCCATAAAAATTTTGCCAAATTCTTGAGTAATCTCGCTCAAGTTTGAAAATTCAAATTCTATTGTTTTACTGAATACAAAAGTCGCATTACCAGATAAAAAGACAGAATGTTGATGATAGTCGTTCAGTGTTGGTTCACATCTCACCAACCCTCCTTGATTATATACGTCAATTGGTTTATTAAATACATTGTGTCCCAATAAGCAAGAAACCAGCGAAGAAGCAGACATACCGCTGCCACATGAATTGGTTAATCCCACTCCTCTTTCATACGTTTTGACAAAAATGGAAGCTTCCCCAATAATTTGACAAAAATTCACATTAACCCCATCAAGAAATAAATCTTTGAGTTGGTTTGATTTTTTACCCACTTCATTGAGTTCCTCGCTAGAAATATTATCCACAATCGACACAATGTGAGGGTTAGGCATACTCACAGCCGTAAATTTTAAATGTTCAGACAAAGCTGGAACTGATTGATTAATAAGTGATTCTGAATTAACGATTATTGGAATATTTCTTGTATTCAAAGAAATATCATTCAATTCTGCTTTATAGGTTTTTACCGATTTGTGGATATCTTTATCCTTAGTCACACGAGAACATCCTTTCTGTGTTTCAATAAAAACCGACGTTTTTTCCAACCGTTCACAAGCAAATCTACCAATACACCTTAACCCATTACCACACATTTCAGCCTCAGAGCCATCGGGATTAAACATTCTCATTTTGCCATCGGCGTTAGCAGTATTTTGAAAAAAAAGAATACCATCGGCTCCCAATATTCCTTTTCTGTTGCAGAAAGCTTTTGATAAGCTCACTCGTTCCTTTTCCGAAAACAAAATTTCTTCATACTCATCAATCAGTATAAAATCATTTCCAGAACCATGACACTTAAGTATTTGTAATTTCATTTTCTTCCTTTCCAACTCTTACGAATTTATAAAACACTAATCAACTCCTATTTTACAAAGTACTAGGGAGATTTATGAGTTTCCCACTTTACTTTCACTGATGTTACGCGGAAAACTTTAAAAGGGCAGACACAAAAGTCTACTTATTTTGACTGGTGTATAGCGTTTCCCGATTGCGCCCGGTACAAGTTCCCTCCCTAACAGGTTTTTAAAACCTGTCAGGTTTGAGCCTCAAAATTGGAAGTTATTAAATCCTCATTCTTAACGATAACAAACCTGATCATCAGAATAGTAAGTTATTTTAGAACCAATTGTTTGACAATAAATAATTTTCCCCGTTGGAGAAACCCTATTGTTATGATTGTGAATTTTTAAAAAATGACGATATTCGCCATTGAGTAAATGTGGTTTAGCCATTTGAATTTGTTCAATGGCATCAGTTAATACGCTTGGAATGGCATTAAACAATGCATTTACCGCAGATTCAGGAATTTTACCGCATAATGATTCTGGTGCAATTCTGCTCTCCCATAAAATTTCATCGGCATAAGCATTACCAATACCTCTTATGATGGTTTGATCTGTTAAAAACGCTTTGATTTTTTTAGATTTCCGTTCTGGTAATTGCGTCATTAAATAATCCAACGTTAAATCAAGCGCGTCTGGCACATCGACGGGTTTTGGATTCAACGTTAATCTTACCAAGTCTTGCGAGTCATAAACTATCAAATTTTTTTTGTTATCAAAAAATAACGACAAAATTTTATATTTCACTTTGACATCATCAGATACAATTTTGAATCCGCCTTTAATCATCAGATGTACTTCCAAAACTTGTTGGTTAGAAAATACAAGATGTATGGTTTTGCCAGCTCGATTGACTGCTGATAAAGTGGCATTTCTGAGTTCATTGTTCAGCGTTTGTGCAGTTACGTTCAGCCGTTTGGTTTGGTGGGCAATAATATAGGTCATTTTTTGGCCATTTAAACGCTTATCTATATTATTACTAAATACAGTTAAATCAGGTAATTCTGGCATATATATTTTGACTTTAATTGAAGCGAACGTTTCGTTTATTACGCAAAGTGCAATGAACGAAACAACTACCTTATTGGTGACAGGAATATAGGAACTTAAGGAAAATGTGTTTTTTATTTTTGTTGAGGATTCAATAAAATCAGATCAAGGCATTAAACCTGCCAGGTTTTAAAAACCTGGCAGGTTTGGACATCAAATTTAGGAACTGTGCATAAATTAAATTCGACAACATTCTACATGATATGGTATTTCGTAGGGGCAATCCCTTGTGGTTGCCCTCTTTAATTTTATGCACATTCCTTAATAACTGATGTTACGCAGATAGCTTTCAAACTGGAGTGCAAAATTGAGGACACCCCCCTAACCCCCGTACACAGGGGGAAGTCCCAAAATAGAAAAAGCAAAGTGTCAAATGATGTTTGGTTCCACCCGTGTACGGGGGGTTAGGGGGGTATCCCCAAAATCTGTTACAATCAGCAAAATTTCATTTTGCACTACTCTGGTATTCACTTTTGAAGTACAGTGCGTAACATCAGTTATTAACTTGGTGATATTATCATAAAAAAGAACGATAACATGACAACTCAATTACATTTCTTGTCTTGTACAAAAAAATAATCATAAAGAAATTCAAAAATTATAAATTTTAATTTTTAAAATTGTTTGGAAAATAAATATAAAACAACCATAAATTTTTGGTATTTTACTCTAAAATATAAAGTAACAGACTAATTTTAAAAATAAATTTAATTTAAGCAAAAAATGTACCTATTCATTTCAGAAACAAAACAACTGTTGCCATGTCATTTTTTAAGTGGCAGAAATATTGAATATAATTTCAGCTTTCAAACACGCCATGCTGTTAAAATCACTTCGCGCAATTCATTGAGTTTTCCATGAAAAAAATGTCCGGCTTCTGCCATCCAATGTAATTGTGGTTGATGTATTTGAGTAGCTGCCCATTCTGACACTGTACTGGGCGATATTATCTCGTCTTTATCTCCCATAATTACTAATGTAGGTTTCTCATTGAGTTGTAATCCAAATTCTAATCGTTCCACAGCAGGCGCAACTAAGAGCAAACGACTCGCATTCATATCACGATCTCCATTTAAGGCAATATAACCGCCAAAAGAAAATCCCGCTAACCACAATTCACTGGGGCTATATTCTTTTTTTAACCAGTCAACAACAACGCGTAAATCCTCTGTTTCGCCAAAACCATCATCAAACTTACCCGCACTTTTGCCAACGCCCCGAAAATTAAAGCACACCGTACCCACACCTAACGCATTAAAAGTACTCGCGATCATGTAAACGACTTTATTGTTCATGGTGCCGCCATGCAAAGGGTGAGGATGACAGATAGCAGCGTAAGGTATCGCCTTTTCATCTGCCTGTTTAGGAGAATTCACCAAAATTTCTAAATCTCCCACTAAACCAGTAATGATTTTTTTCTGTGGGGTATAAGGTGATTGGCTCATCAGTTATCTATCCTTAGTTATCTATCCTTAAACGCTCAACAACGCGCCCATTTTGTAAATGTTCAGCAATGATTTCATCAATGTCTTGCTGATTCTTATAGGTATACCATACTCCTTCTGGATAAACGACGAGTACGGGACCTTTTTTGCAACGATCCATACAACC
This sequence comes from Candidatus Parabeggiatoa sp. HSG14, assembly GCA_030378085.1. GTDB lineage: Bacteria > Pseudomonadota > Gammaproteobacteria > Beggiatoales > Beggiatoaceae > Parabeggiatoa. Next base: position 16,565 of record JAUCGK010000011.1, on the reverse strand, counting down.
CGCAGTATTAGCCCGCACTGCACCTTTTCCAACTATTCCCAGTTTTTTTGTGCGTTTTTTCAAATAATCACGCATTGCCTTAGCATCATGATTTTGACAACAGCGTTCACCTTTAGCACGTTGATTAGTGCAGAAAAATACATGATAACGATAGTATGTATCAGTCATGGTTTATTAACCTTTTAATTTAATTAAAAATAAAGTGCAATTCATTTTTTACAACATTGAGTAATTATAATTTATTTGTTTGAGTATGTTAAACATTTTTTGAATGCTTATGCGTTTTAAAAATATCCTAAATAGGAAATCGGATATTAGTTATATGTTATAAATCAGGAATTTGTATTTTTTTATAATATCCTCTGGAGACTCTATTTTTGGCTTTACTATTAATCTTAATGAGATAAGTGTATAATTTTTAACTGGTCATTTTTTTAGGATAAACATTATGCGATCAATTTTTATAAGTTTTTCAATGACACTATTATTGTCATTGTTTTCACTAATGGCTTACGCCAATGAACGGCCGGGCAATTTAGCCAAAGGGATTAACCCTGGTACACTTGAAGTGTTACAAATTGGGGGAGAAAAACCCAATAAAAAACTGGAAATGCCACTTCAACATACTGATGTCAAAATCGAAGTATCTGGCTTTGTGGCAAGTGCTACTGTTACGCAGCATTATCATAATCCCTTTAAGAAACCGATTGAGGCGGTTTATACTTTCCCACTACCCAATGATGCAGCGGTAGATGATATGCAGATGACAATTGGTAAGCGCACAATTAAAGGGCTTATCAAACATCGAAAGGAAGCCCGTCGCATTTATGAACGGGCGCGTCAACAAGGACAACGGGCTTCATTATTAGAGCAAGAACGTCCTAATATCTTTACCCAATCCGTTGCCAATATTATGCCAGGCGATAATATTATGATTACCATTCGCTACGTGAATATTCTGCGTTATGCTGAAGGCAATTATGAGTTGGTTTTTCCAATGGTGGTAGGGCCTCGATATATTTCAGGGGATACGGCGATTGGACAGAGTGGCACTGGTTGGGCTCCTGATACTAATATTGTACCCGATGCTTCTCGTATTACGCCGCCTGTATTAAAACCAGGTGAACGTAGTGGGCATGATATCGCCTTGTCTGTGAAATTAAATGCGGGAGTCCCTATTCAAAATATGCAATATACTTCTCATGTTGTTGAAGTTCAAAAGATTAATCAACATGAAAGACATATCCAACTTCATCATGCGGATAGAATTCCAAATAAAGATTTTGTGTTGCGCTATCAAGTTGCTGGTAAAGCTCCAGAAATGGCTACCATTGCCCATCATGATGAACGTGGTGGATTCTTTACCTTAATTATCCAACCGCAGCAAACAATTACTGATGATGAAGTTTTTCCGCGTGAACTTATTTTTATTGTGGATACGTCAGGCTCAATGCGTGGTTTTCCCATCGAAAAATCCAAAGAAGCTATTCGTCGATTGCTTAAAGGGATGCGTTCAACCGATATTTTCAATGTGGTGCGTTTTGCTGGAGATACAGGGACATTATGGAAAAAGCCTCGCCCTTATACGCCAACTCATGTTGATGAAGCGATGCAATATATCAATAATTTCAGGGGAAGGGGAGGCACGGAAATGCGTCGCGGCATTCTTAAAGCTTTAGCACAACCTGCTAATGAAGGCTATTTACGCATTGCCTTTTTATTAACCGATGGTTATGTTGGCAACGAATTTGGCATTTTTCAATCTATTGAAAAAGAAAGACGTGGTGCGAGAGTATTTAGTTTAGGGGTTGGTTCTTCAGTAAACCGCTATTTGTTAGATCGAGCGGCTGAAATTGGTCGTGGTGAATCTTTTTACGTGCGCCAGGACGAAAACAGCGATGAAGTCATCGACAAATTTTTTAAACGTGTTGATCGCCCCGCTTTGGCTCACATCGAAATTGATTGGGGCAACCTAGATGTGACAGAACTTTACCCTTCCAAAATACCTGATTTATGGGCAGGACAACCGATTCGTATTCACGGACGTTATAACGTAGGCGGAGTTGATACAATTACAGTGCGTGGACAATTAAAGAATCGTTCCTTCTCACAAAAACTACGTGTCACACTTCCTCAAAACGAGCCAGCCAATGAAGCAATGGCAACAGTTTGGGCACGTCAACAAGTGCATGGATTAACGAATCAAATGGTACGTAAAGGGCAAACCAAGGAATTGATTGAAAAAGTAACGCAATTGGGTTTGACTTTTCGATTAATGACAAAATGGACGAGTTTTGTTGCAGTAGAAGAAATCATTGCCAATGTAGATGGTAAGCTACAAACCATTGTTCAGCCTGTAGAAATGCCAGAAGGTGTTTCTTATGAAGGCGTATTTGGTGAACAGTCTGCACCTGTTGCTAAAGGATTATCAAGCGGTATGGTACATTTTTCCGCTCCAATCAAAAAAAATAATGGACGACAAAGAGGCTTTTCGCCTCCTCGTGCTGCTAATCGTTCAATACCACAATACAAAGGGAGTGGTGCTATAATGGGTGGTGTACCAGGTAGAACATTGTCAACTAAACCAAGATTAAAACCGCCACTACTATCTGCACCACCAATGCCGACACTTCAGACAGAAACATCTCCTCCTGAAATGAGTAAAGAAGAAGCTGAACCACGCAAGGACAGTGATGACAGTAAGTCAAAAGACAAACTTGGGAAAACCAGCAAAAATCGTTTGACTGACGGAATCACCTTTGAACCAGGTAAAACCCTCTTGACTGAACAAGTCAAACGCATCTTAGACAAATTAGCCGCAGAGATATGTAGGGATATTAACAATATCAAGGTAATTCAGATTACGGGCCATGCGGATAATAGTACCCTTGATAATTTTAAACAAGCACTCTCACTCAAACGTGCCGCTGTGGTTGCCGATTATTTGATTAATCAATGTTCTGTTCTCACTTATGGCAAATTTGATCTCAAAGGTGAAGCAGATCATAATCCCATCGCCAGTAATAGCACTGAAGTAGGACGTGCTAAAAATCGGCGGGTAGAAATTCAAATCAAGTAAAGACACACGGCCTGTCTCTACGACACGACAAAAATATCAATTCAAATCGGTTGATATTTTTCACATCAATTAAATAATGTAATGTGTAGAGACACATGCCCATGTGTCTCTACAAGAGGGTTTAGTTTTATTTAACAATTTAGTCTAACGAGGTTATAACAAAAAAATGAAGGCCAATGCTTTTACCCTGGATGTATCACAAGGAAGTACTCGCGGTTTAACTACTGGATGGCTATTACTCGCGTTGGCTTCCTTAGTGATGGGTGGTTTATTTGCTATCTTATTGGTACTTTCCAGAGCACCTGATTTTCACAAAATTATCCCTTGGATAGATTTTTTTCATACCGCACTGATTGTCCATGTTAATATGACGGTGTTGGTATGGTTTTTAGCTTTCGCCGGGGTATTTTGGAGTTTAATGATAACTCGTTGTCTTTTCTGTGGCTGGATTGCACTCTTGTTATCTATTATTGGCACTTTTATCATTACGCTGGCTCCTTTTATAGGTGATGCTTTTCCACTGATGAACAACTATGTACCCGTATTGCAGACACCTATATTTTTTGTGGGATTGAGCATATTTGGCCTTGGCTTTACTGTTTTAGTATTACATGGTCTTATTGGGAGCCATGTCAATCTCACGGGAGATGGGGCGAGCGCACTTCGTTTTGGACTATTTACTGCATTACTGGCAGCATTTATTGCTATCGTAGCTTTATTTTGGTCTTATATAGGTATTTCCTCGAAAACACTCAATGCTCAACATTACTATGAGCTTCTATTTTGGGGAAGTGGTCACGTTGTGCAATTTACCCATACGCAGTTAATGTTGGTTGCATGGTTGTGGTTAGCAACAATTTCTGGTGCTAAACTCTCTGTCACACCGCGAGTGGCAATATTTCTATTTGCTTTGGGAATAGCACCTACTTTATTAACACCTTTTATCTATCTTACATACGAAGTCAATTTCGGTTATCATCAAGTCGCTTTTACTTGGCTTATGCAATATGGCGGTGGTTTAGCTGCGTTGCCTTTAGGATTAATCGTGGTACTAGGACTTATCAAAGGGAATCGTACAACGACAACAAGTGATTATGCCAAACAATCTGCTTTAATATTTTCCATTCTATTGTTTGGTGTTGGTGGCATTATTGGTTTTTTGATAAGCGGTAGTAATGTCATCATTCCTGCCCACTATCATGGTTCCATAGGCGCGGTGACAATTGCTTTTATGGGTATCACCTATCATCTCATGCCACGCCTTGGTTTTAGGGAATTAACTGGAAAATGGGTTAAATGGCAACCAACCATTTATGGCATCGGACAACTATTACATGCTTTGGGTTTAGCATGGTCAGGCGGACATGGCGTACAACGTAAAACAGCAGGTACCGCTCAAGGATTAGAAGGTTTTCAGCAAATTGCTGGTATGCGAGTCATGGAAATTGGTGGACTACTAGCCATTGTTGGAGGCATTATATTTTTGGTGGTGGTTTTCCTAGCGATGCGTCCACAGAAGGCGTAGTAAGGCAACTTCCCCAAAAGGGACTTTGGTAAGCACCCTATGCTTACTGAGTTCTTATCGTATTTGGTTGAGTCTGAGGTGAACTCAATGATTTTTGGCATCGATCCCACAATTTTTTCTTGTTCCTTGACACTTATATCTAAAACACTAATGGCATCGTCAATTGTTAGCTTAGGAATAAGGATTTAATAATTTGCAAAATTTTCCTGACAGGTTTTTAAAACCTGTCAGGTATGGCGTGCGTCTTTAGTATATTCTCATAATCCGAAAACTTGAACATCTGAAGTATATAATCCTGAAAATTCTTAAATCCTGAAAATTCTGATTCAGACAATGTCTTTATTTCCAAGACAACTGCAACGGAATTTCTTTGGCAATGTCTTCGTAGTGTTGGCGGATGGTTTCGGGAGGGAGTTCAAGTGCTTTTAAACTTCAATAAATGAGAAATTCTCTTATTGTGTCCAATTTTCCCATTGAAAATCATTGTGGATTTTTTGAATCAAAGCAAATATTTTGTGATCGTTGCTCACTAAGATGGCTCCGATTTCTAAAGCTGTAGAGGCAATCATTAAATCAATGTTTTGTGTTATAAGGGCTTTTTTGCCTAAATGCGCTTCTTGTTTATAGCGTTCTTTTATTTCTGCAAAAATTTTGGCTCCTTCTTCGCTTAAAGCAAGGATACTAAAATTATTTTTTACCGATTCAATAGCAGCACGCATTTCGTTAGCCATATCAATATCTTTAGCATGTCTAGCTCCGTATTCCATTTCGTATAAACTTACAATGGATACATATATTTCATCATTGTCATTGATTGAAGAAGCTTTTGACGAGATGATAGCGTGATTATCAGCATATTTTTGTACCAAGGAACTGAGCGTATTGGTATCTAATAAAAATTTCTTTTTCATTTCTCGTTAAATGTGTCTCCTATCGCAAAAGTTTCCCGAAATTCTTTTCGGCCTTTATTAAATGCTTTTTCAGCTTCTTTTCCCATCGCATTTTCTTCTAAACGCGCTACTATTTTTGCCCATTTTCCTTTTTGAAAGGAGGATTTATTGCTTTCATTTGGAGTCAAAAATCCTAATCGAAGCAAAATTTCTTCGGGAGAATTACTCACTAATGCTTGCAGATTATTTTGAAGCAATCTTCTAATCGCTTCCTGAATAGATTCTTGGTTTATATCAACAGTAGTGGTTTCTGGAACATTTATATCTATCACTAGATGAAGCTGTTGCGTTTTCAGTGGAATATTATTGATTATGTTTGCCATGATGTTTAAAAAATTACATAAATATTATAATGCGTTAGTCAAAATTAATGTCATGTTTCGGAGAGGAATAAATTCCAAAAACGTAGTAAAAATGAATCATTTTTGTCAGAATCAGAATTTACAGAATTATAGAATTGGCAGAATAATTTCAATGGGTTAATGTCTTTTAATCCTGGAAAAGTCTGAATCAGAATTTAAGAATTTTCAGAATTAAATTCAATAAATTATCCAAGTAAACGAAACTTGCCAGAATGTTTGACTTAACAAGATTGTCATGATATTAAAATGATGAGCAGGATAAGAAACCTTTAATCCTGAAAATTCTTAAATTCTGTAAATTCTGATTCAGACAATTTATTTTTTCCAAGACAACTGCAACAGTATTTCTTTGGCAATGTCCTCGTAGTGTTTGCGAATGGTTTCGGGAGGGAGTTTGAGTTCCTTTTTAGTCATTAGGGAACATTTTGGCCATAATAAGTAATTCACGTTCTTCAATTCTATCCGAGCGATTGAGTTGTAAGAGTCTAATGGTAACATTACCCGTTAAAGTGAGGGAAATTAACCGTGCGCTATGTAGTTTAAAATGCTCATTCCAACAATCTCGGCGAGGATGGTAAAGGGGAACGATTTGTTTTGTTTCTGGATCGATTGAAGCTAAATCACTCCCTTTATGTTTATTACACACAGCACACGAAAGTGCTAAGTTATCCTCTTCTGTCAATCCCCCATGTTTTTCAGCAATAATGTGATCTATTTGATGTGCTGCTAAAACAAAAGTATCTGGAATAAGGCAATACTCGCAACAACCTTGAGCGCGTTCATAAACGAATCGTCGTAATGGTAATGGAATATAAGTTTTGCTCATCAGTGGTTTAAGATTGGTTGAGTTTTAAATAGGCCTTCGCTTTTGCAATACGTACTAAATGTTCTAAATATTGATATTGCTCCCATTGTTGTTCTTCAACAGAACTTAAGCCTTCATGACGATTTTTTTCAAGTAACGTATTAATTTTAGTTTGTAAAGTTTTAGAAGGTTGTAAGACCATAATTTCTTCTGGTGCTGGTTGTTTTGCGAAAAATTCTAAAATTTCAGCAGCTCCTTTAAAACCTGATATTGCGGTGGCATTAAATTCTTGTAGTCCTAGTTCTAACAAAAGGGGGATTTTGTTTTCAAGCGGCTTTAGTCTAGTCGCTAAATCTTCTGGAATGTTTAGTGTCATCAACATGTTAGTTTTCCTTGATAAGTACAATTTTTGAACAGGATTTAACAGATTAAAAGATAAACAGGATGAATCATTTTTGTCAGAATCAGAATTTACAGAATTTAAGAATTTAACAGGATAATTTCATTTAATTAATGGTTTTTAATCCTGAAAATATCTGAATTAGGATTTACAGAATAATTTCATTTTAATCCTGAAAATTCTTAAATCCTGAAAATTCTGATTCAGACAATATCTTTATTTCCAAGACAACTGCAACGGAATTTCTTTGGCAATGTCTTCGTAGTGTTTGCGGATAGTTTCGGGAGGGAGTTTGAGTCTCTTTGCAGCTTCCTTTACTCGTTCTTCATCAATAAGAGCTTTGGAATCTATCCAACCCACATCTATTCCAAAAATTGATCCCAAAAAATATTTTGAAAGCAACCTTTGCCAAGTGTCATCATAGGAAATTTTTGCTAATTCACCAACAGCACTACTACGAACACTACTTGCTTCTTCATCGTTGATAATAATTTGCTGTAGCATTAGCAAAATTTCTGGATTGTCTTTATAGTGTTCAGCTAAAGAGTAAACTGCTGCACGGCGAACTTTCCAATCTTTGTCGTCCTTAACAACTTGCTGTAGCAAAGAATAAGTTTCTGGATTGTCTTTATAGTGTTCAGCTAAAGATTTAACGGCAGCACGGCGGACATCTTCATGCTTGTCGTCCTTAAAAAATTGCTGTAGCAAAGAATAAGTTTCACGATTGTCTTTATAGTGTTGAGCTAAAGAAGAAACTGTCGTACTGCGGATATCTTCATCCTTGTTGTCCTTAACAACTTGCACTAGCAAAAAATAAGTTTCTGGATTGTCTTTATAGTGTTCAGCTAAAGAATCAACTGCCGCAATGCGGACATCTTCATGCTTGTCGTCCTTAACAAATTGTACTAGCAAAGAATAAGTTTCACTATTGTCTTTATAGTGTTCAGCTAAAGATTTAACGGCAACACGGCGGATATGTTCATGCTTGTCGTTCTTAACAACCTGCACGAGCAAAGAATAAGTTTCTGGATTGTCTTTATAGTGTTCAGTTAAAGAGTAAACTACCGCACGGCGGACATATTCATTCTTGTCGTCCTTAACAACTTGCTGTAGCAAAGAATAAGTTTCACGATTGTCTTTATAGTGTTTCGCTAAAGATTTAACGGCAGCACTGCGGATTTCTTCATCCTTGTTGTCCTTAACAAATCGCACGAGCAAAGAATAAGTTTTACTATTGTCTTTATAATGTTTCGCTAAAGAGTCAACTGCCGCACGGGGGACCTGTATATCCTTGTTGTCCTTAACAAGTTGCACGAGCAAAGAATAAGTTTCTGGATTGTCTTTATAGTGTTCAGCTAAAGAGTCAAATGCCGCAATGCGGACACTCCAATCATCATGAGCTACAAAATCTTGAAATTTTGAGTGTAAAAGTTTTGCCGTTGATTTTATTTGTTTACCAGTTTCATTAAAACATGTTTGAGTAAATACCAATTCTTTTAACGGATTAGATTCCCACTTTTTAAAAAAGTCATCTTTGACTTCTATTTTTGCATGTGAAACAAGAAATTCCACCAATTCCCCAGTAAAGTGAGGTTCTATCATCCCACAAATCAGCCGCAAAACTTCATGCCAAGTTTCATCCCGAAAATGCGCTAAAAAAATATCCGTTTTTAGTTGTTCAAGAGAAAGCGTCTGTTGCTTTTCAAATTGATATACAATTTCCGCCGCACAAAAGTATTCTAAAAACGTCCGATGCACAAATCCATACAACTGCGCCCCATACAAACACAATATAAAATTGCGCTCCCGTAACTGATTAACCATCGCATACCTAATCTGTCCAATTTCAACTTCAGTTGATCCCCAACGATTTCTCAAATAGTGTGCAATTTCATCATGCAAATCATCGCTCAAAATGAAATTACCGGCTAAACCTTTTTCACTGGCTTGCATCCGCCAGGCAATTTTTCGCAATAATTCCAATTTATCATCTTCTCGCATAAAATCGGCTGGCGTTTCTTTTACCGAAATCTTATGCCCCGTCACATCCCAATGATGACACAACACCTTAGTTGCATGTGCATACAGTTGAGCGCGTTCCCTCGGTAACTCCTGATGCTTGGCAATAATCGCAATCATGGTTAACAATAAAGGATTACCCGCCAACTGTTTAATCGCTGGTGAATGTTGCAATGCCGTCTCAATCCGTTGATAACGAGAAGCCGCTTCCTCCGGTTTATCCCGAAACACCAAATCAAACCAACCCCGCGCAAACGTCTTGATTTGTTCTGGCTCTAAATCCTGCAACGTATATTCACAGAAATCTGCCGCTTGTAACGCCTTACCTTGATAACCGATAATCCGAGAAGTTACCAACACTCTGGCTTTATCCTGATACTCCAGCGCAAAACCAATAATTTCTTGAGTGATTTTCTCCCGTTCATTGGGATCAAAAATCTCATCCAAACCATCAAAGATAATCAAAGATGGCCGCGTTTTCAGTTGCTCTTTGAGTTCTAAATGATTAAGCGTATAACCTTGTGTCTTACCTAAATGATGAAAATATTCTAAAAAACCGGCACAATTATTGCCTAAAACCTCGCCCATATAATTGCGGAGTTCTATCAACAACGGTAAATGCCCCGCAAAAACCTCCGTTTTAAAAACCTCAGTCGTTTCAGCCAACACACTCAATAATAAATACCGCGCCAACGTTGATTTACCCGAACCCGGATCACCCAACAAAATCAAACGGTTATTCTCCGGTTTAGCCACCGCCGTCAATACCGACTCTGGTTGCGCCTGTGTCCAACTTTCTTGCAACCGCTTAAACTCAGCCGCATGAAATTCTTCTGGGAGTTCATCACGATTCAACTCCCCTTTATCATGCAACCTATCTAAAATTTCCCTGGGCAATTCCCGCGGTGGACGACTTTCCCGTACCATTTGAGGCACAAAAACATCCTTCAATAAAATGCGTCCATCATCAACATCATCCCGTGACGGTGGCGTAAGCGCGGATAAATCCAATACCCGATAACGAATTTTGACGCGCTCGGCATAATTATCCAAATCAAAATCTGGCCATACGCCGCGAATGGCTTCAAGATAATCGGTGCGTTCTCGTTCCATTTGAGAACGGAATAACTCCCGTAATTCAGACGTGACAATCCCAGCATTTTTAACGCGGTGCAAATAAGCCCTGCTAACACTGGTTATTTCAAATTCTTCAGGCAATGAACGCAATTTCAAAGCTGTCCACCGTCGCGTTAACAACTTGTCATTGATTTTATATTTTGTCGTGGTGGCAAAAAACGGTTTAAGTAATTCCTTAATAACTTCAGAGTCATTCAGAAATTTTTCCACAGCGTCTTTATAGTCGGTAAAGAACTGTCGTAAGTCTTTTTCCTCATATTCTTGTGCTTTTAAATTGTTGAGTATGGCGATAATCCATTCTTCAAAAGCATCATTGATGGCTTGTTCAGCGGCTTTTCTTTGCTCAGCGCGAATGCCATTTTGTTCACTAAAGCGATTGCCAAGAAATGCGCCCGCTGCACTTTCTAAAACGGGCTGGAGCGCGGTGACAATTGCCGAGCCAAGTGTTGAGATCATGATTGCGTCCATTGGTGGGTTTAATGTGGTTTGTTATTTGATGTTTGTAAGAAGCATAAATCTTTAAAGATAAAATACCGAATAACCTCCCTTTGCTTTTGGTTTTAAGACCTGCCAGGTTTTGAAAACCTGGCAGGTCTGGCTTTTTTCTTTTTTTTCAAAGGAAGGAAAATACCTGTTTATACTCCAAACGTTCAAGTTTTCGGATTTAAGACCTGCCAGGTTTTGAAAACCTGGCAGGTCTGGCTTTTCTCTTTTTTTCAAAGGAAGGAGATTCTTATTTATTGACTTCTCCTAATTCCACGAAAATATTATCTTTCATCACGACAAAAGGCCGAAATTCTGATTGCAGCCCTTCTTTAGGTTTAAAATCAAGCAAATGAACAACACCCATGCTATAACCCATTGGCCCCATATTATTGTAATGTGCTTGAATATTATAAGGAAATGCTTTAGGTGCTGAAATACTAAAATATTCATGACCATAACCCGTTGTAATATCAGCATATAACACACCACCTGTTGGTAAATCTTTGCGGTAAAAAGCATGATGTTTTTGGTTGTCATAGATATGAAGATCAACATCATTGGCATCCGTTTCCCATATCAGTACAAAATGCAATTGGCGTTGAGTCACATTCTCCCAATCAAAAGTTTTACCTGGAAAAAGAGGTTCCAAGAGTTGCTGTTGTTGTAAACTACTGAGCATTAAAGCTAATGTTTCTACCAAAATCTGCTTGCTTTTCACATAGTTTGAAAAGTCGATTTGTTGAGCCTCTTGTAATGTTTCTACCGCTTTTTTATACTGTCTCACTTCCCAATAAGCGATAGCGAGTAAATAATGTCCTGAAAGATGATTGGGACGTTGTTGTATGGCTTTTTTTAGACTATCAATACTCAGCCAAATTTCTGATTTTATTGATAATAACCGTTCCGATGCCCAACGACGAATATCAGCACGAGCTGGAAAATAATCTATCAACGATCCATAAGCACGCGCAGCTTGAGTTGTATCTCCCATTTTTTCATACCATTCTCCCAACGCAATAAGTGCCATCAGGTCATTTAAATCCTTTTGTCGCCATTGTTGGGCTAACTGCCCCGCTGCCTTGAGATTATTATTATCAAGTACAGATCGGAACTTTGCATAATCACCTATCCAAGGTGAAACTTGTTGGTTTTTCTTAACCAATGGGTAAGCATTTTCTGCGGTTTTTTCTGTATTCAAACCAATCACATTACGTGCAACCTTTAAAATGCGCTCAGCCAAACCTTCATCAATGACTGGCTCATTCTCAGTAGCAGTTTCAGTTTTTTCTGACATTTTTGGACTTTGTTTGTCAGTGGACGTTTCCTCAACAAACTTTCCGCCAAAATTGCGATAAGCCTCCTGATGTGTTTGAACCTCTACTTTATATAGAGGTATCGAATTTCTGTGATTTGTTTGTTGACCCCATAATGGTTTCTCCACTTTTTCACGCATCATAATATCAAGCGTTTCAGGATCGGATTTATTGGCTATGGGTAATTTTTCAGTCATAATAGTCTCAGAGCCAGCCATTAAATCTATTGATAGCATATCTTCCGCTAACTCATGAGTAGAACCTGGATCAGTCAAGGGCACATATTCAGCTGGAATTTTTTTCTCAGCTGCCGTATAAAGTGCTTTTTTGAGTCCACTCATGTTATCTAAATCATCAAGATTAAATGCCAGTGGCGATTCTACACTCAGTTCATTCATTTGAGTACTTTCAGTCGTTCTAGTTCCAACTTCATCTATTGTCTTAACCGGTTTTTCTATGACTATTGATTCTGCTTCAGTTGTTGCAGTTCCAACTTCATCTATTACTTTATCTATTACTTTAGGAGTGTCAGCCGACTTTTCTATCACTATCAATTCTGCTTTTGGTAATTCTTCTGAGTTGTCCTTTTTTTCCTTTGTAAAAGGCACTTTAAGTGATTGTGCTATTTCAGGTATCACTCTTTCTTTTTTATCAACTTGTTCGTCAATCACGGGAGACGATGGTGTTTTTACAAGTTCAAGAGTGAGCAGTGGTTTTTCAATGTCAGGCCTTTTTATAACTGTGATACCATCCATACCAATTGTCAAAATTTCTCCCAATCCTTTACGAGCAATGTTATAACGTTGATACTCGTCTTCTGTTTTTAAAATAAGCAACGAAGTATAGGGAGATAGCACCCGTTCTTTGACGGATAATTTTATAATTTCGTTATGGATAGCATTTTTTAGATATTTGTCTTGGGCTTGTTCTTCTGTTGCCAATAATTTGTCGATACGCGCCCGCATCCATTCACGTTTGAGCAGAATAGGATGAGTAGATTGACCCATTACAGAAAATGCCTTCTCTCCTACATTAATACGAATCGGCTTTTCATTTAAAAAAGAATGCCCAGAAAGAGGATGATTAGGAGTTTCTGTAAACACAATGAGTGGCTCATTATTTTGTAAGGTTTCCACTTTTTCTGGCCAATACCATGTTGAATCAGGCACGGTGATAGATATATCAGCATAAACGGAACTTGTGAGTTTATGAATAATATCGGTATCGCTGAGCATCAGTGGTGCAACCATACCTGTAGATTTACCAGCCTTAGCTATATGACGAGCAACTTGTTGATCACTATAAAAAGAGGGAATCAAAATATCGACTCGTTCTAACCAATCAATCGTTTTCAATTGTGTTGTAAGTGCTGATGCTGAAGTTTCACCTGCTGTAATAACAGCATCAGAAATCAATAAAAGTCTTGCTTTTTCAAGCTTTAAAGATTTTAAAGCAGCTATTGCAACATCAAAATGCGATGCACCAAGAGCATTGTACCCCTTAAGTTTGTGGATTAAGACTTGCTGTGCAGCGAAATTATCAGCGTTACCGACTTTTTCAATAGTTTGGTCAAAGGTATAGAGAAGTAATGTTTCTATTTTTAATTGAAGCAAAAGTGTTTCAAGTCGTTTGAGAGTGTTTGACAAATAGGGGGCTTGTGATGCTGAAGTATCAATTAAAATGATAAGTTTATCAAAGTGTTGTTTCACCCTTTCAGTGAAAGGGACAATGCGTGCTATCATTATTGGCCCATTTTGCATCGCAAGGGGATCTGTTCCTAAATGATAAGGCATTCTAAAATCTTCAAGAGGTTGATAATTCTGTTTTTCAATGGCGAGAATTTCACGCTTTGACACTGTACCAGTTAACTTGCCAACTTGAAGGGTATTGGAACGCTTGTTATCATAAAAAACCTTGATAGATAAATTTTTTAGTTCTGGCAATCCTTTTAAGGGCAAAATATATTCGCTCCCCCGATCATCCAAACGTTGCGAATAAGAGAGAATGAGTAATTTTTCAGAGTTAGGTTCAATGGGAAAAATTCGCGCATTAAAACGGTTACTGCTATTCATTTCTAATAAAGCAGAGTCTTGATTTTGATGCGAAAAATCCTCATAAGCACGATGAGCGAGTTGTGTTTCTACAATTTCGCCCTCTTGAAGTTGCCCTCCAATTTCCACGGCAAAACGATTAATGGCAGCATTATCTGGTAGGATAATCTGAAAACGGCCTTCGCGTTGTCGGTTTTCTGGGTTATGGAAAACCATTTTTAGTTCAGTGAAGGCTAAAAATCCATCCAGCACTACCTTTGACTCCAACTTATGCAACTCAAGACTCGTACCATCTGAGGCAATGAGTGAAAGATGAGTGTTATAAGCGAATATTGTTTGACTCAATAAAAGAGTGAGTAAAGTGGCAATTGTTGCAATTTTTTTCATAATTTTCTCCTTAAGGGTAGTTGAGTCATAAGTGTTCGGGATTTTTATCGTTCCCAAATAAAATTTTATTTGGAAACGATAACAAAAATTCGATCATTTTGTAGGATTATATAGACGTTCAGAAAAATCAAAGCTATCATACCTGACAGGTTTTAGAAACCTGTTAGGTATTTAGGCCAAAATATTTATCTGACAAACTATAGGGTTAAATATCTATGAAAACAAAAGGATTTCATCATATCGCTCTTATTTGTTCTGATTATGAAAAATCAAAGCATTTTTATGTAGACATTCTAGGATTTTCTATTATTCAAGAAACCTTTCGATCTGATAGGCAGTCTTATAAATTAGATTTAAAGGTCAGTAACGATGATGTTATTGAACTTTTTTCATTTCCAAACCCACCACATCGCGTCAATAAGCCAGAAGCCTGTGGTCTGAGGCATTTAGCTTTTGCAGTTGATGATATTGAGGAAACAGTTATTTATTTAAACTCAAAGGGAATAATAGTAGAAGAAATCAAAGTAGATGAAATTACAGGACAACATTTTACTTTTTTCAAAGACCCTGATGATTTGCCATTAGAAATCTATGAAAGTAAATAACTGATGTCACGCACTGCACAGTTTGGGGATTTATCCCTTGACCAAAAGTTTAATATCGTTCCCAAATTTTATTTGGGAACGCACTGTCTGCCAAGCTTTGCTTGGCAAAACTCGAAGCAAAGCTTCTGATACATTGTGTTCCCAAGTAAAACTTGGGAACAATTATCAAAAAATATTTCGTAGGGTGGGTAGAGCGGGAGCGCAACGAAGTAACGGAACGTTCAACCCACCATCTTGGAAAATCGGTGGGTTTCGTACCTCTACCCACCCTACATTTCAATTTATGTATAACGATGAGAGTAAAACTTGGGAACAATTATCAAAAAGCATGAGGTTAAAGCCCTAACTGGCTATTTAACCCGTAGAGTTTAGCTCAATTAGGGTGTAGACTTTAGTCCCACCTTCTTATTTATCGAGGTGGATAACGGTAATCATTAGGTTGTTCATATCTCCCAGGTGGTGGCATATCACGGCGATCATCGGGTTGCCCATAACCTCTTTGAGGCATTTGACGGTAGTCATCACGTTGTCTGGATTCTTCTCTCCACTTTTTCATGGCAGCCTGTTGCTCTTTTATCATTTCTTGCTCGGTTATCATTTTATAGTGTTCAGGCAAGACGAAGAAATCGGTGGAAACCTTAACATCTGTTTTGATATTAACAATTTCGTGCCGTACTTTGTCATTTCTATTATTTCCTTTAATGACACTTTTCATCGGAATACCAAATTTCCTAGACTCAATTTCCAGTTCATCGTGGGCTTGTTGACAAGGGTGAATAGGCATTCCTTTAATGTTGGGCTTTCGAGAGTTTGACATCTGGTACATAGCCTCAAGAAATTTCTTGAACCCTACAATTTCAAAAGCCCGTTTAGAAAAATAATTGTCGGAACACACCTTATCCCATTTGTTACCCTGTGCCTTGCCATAGGCTCTAATCTCATAACGCTTGGTAAAATATCCAGCAATTATGGGGCCTTTCCCTTTTTGAATTAATTGTGCCCTCATGAATTTCCCCCATGGTGGTTTGGGCATATTTCGTGGTAGAGGCATATTTTTCGGCGGCTTGGGTGGTTTGCCAATGATATCCATTTTAACAATACGTTTTTTCTTGTCATTAACCAAATACACTTTCTCTTCTTCTAGGTTTATCAGCGTATAAAAGTTAAGAGTTTTTGGGCTTTCTAAGCGGGCTTGTTGCTCATTCATGGTAAGTTTTTGCTTATTACCCTGAGTATCGCGACGTTCAACAACTGTTGCAGCCCAACTTGTTCCACAAATGCCAACACTGATAATGCCAACTATTATCCAACGGTGTAAATAATTCATTTAAAATTCTCCTTTAAAGAAATATTTCTTAAATGATAAAAATATGGGTATGGTTCAATTCAAGGTAACACTTTTAATGTATTTTGGAGTCCAAACCTTCAGGTTTGGGAGTTCCAAAC